>NZ_JBUZNN010000001.1:226631-454814 GCF_055326235.1 Tessaracoccus yangjingae
TGGTAGATCTCTCCCTGTTCTCCCACACTCACTTGTTCCTTTCGCTTTGAAACCCCCAGGCCCGTGAGAACCTGCAGCGTGAGGCGGGTCAGCTCTCGGCGAGCAGCTGGTAGAGCTTCCGCCTGAGCTCCTCCACCTCCGCCGTCGCCTTGGCGATCAGCTCCTCGTCGCCGCTCTGGGCGATCGTGCCGACGGCGGACCAGGCCTGACCGTAGGCCGCCGCAAGGGCGGCCGCCGGGTGGCCCGCCGCATCGTCCTCCTGCTCCCAGGGCGCGGGGCGCTGGGTTGACTCGGCTTCGGCGCGGCCGGCGTCGGTGATCTCGTACGCCTTGCCCGCCTCGGAGGCGACGAGGCGGATGAGCCCCTCGTCCTCGAGCTGGCTGAGCGCCGGGTAGATCGCGCCGGGGCTGGGCTTCCAGCGCCCGCCGCTGCGGCTCTCAAGCTCCTGGATGATCTGGTAGCCGTTGCGCGGCTGCTCGGCGATCAGGAGCAGGGCCGCGTTGCGGACGTCGCCGCGGCGCGCGCGGCCCCCTCGGCGCCCGCCGAACGGGCCGGGACCGCCAGGGCCGAAGGGCCCGGGGCCGAAACCGCCGGGGCCGAACGGGCCGAAGCCGCCGGGGCCGTGGCCTCCCCTGGGGTGGCCGGGACCGCCGTGGCGGTGGCCGCGACCTCGTCGCTGCCCGCGGGCGTCGTCGCCGCTCTCGTCGGCCGGACGGGCCTCGTTGAACACGGCTCCGAAGAACTGGTGGAGGGCGGCGCGGCCGCCCCATGGGTGTTGCATCGCGTAATCCATCGCGAACTCCTTCTGGATAGTGGGGCCTGCGTGGCCCGTACGTCATCCAGAGTGCACGATAGTTCGCGACATGTCAAAGATATATCGCGAACTATCGAGAAGAAGTCAGGACTTCTTGACGCCCTTGCGTTCCTTGGCGCGCTCGTTGGCGTTGAGGGTGACCTTGCGGATGCGCACCATCGCGGGCGTGACCTCGAGGCACTCGTCGCCGGCGCAGAACTCGAGCGCCTGCTCCATGGACATGTTCTTGGCGGGGATGAGCCGCTCCAGCTCGTCGCCCGTGGAGGAGCGCACGTTGGTGAGCTTCTTCTCCTTGGTGGGGTTGACGTCCATGTCCTCGGCGCGGGGATTCTCGCCCACGATCATGCCCTCGTACACCTCGGCGCCCGGCGGGACGAACATGGTGCCGCGCTCCTGCAGGTTGAACAGGGCGTAGGACGTGGTCAGGCCCATCCGATCCGCCACCAGTGAGCCGGTGGGGCGGGTGCGGAAGTCTCCGGCCCAGGGCTCGTACCCCTCCGCCACGTGGTGCATGATGCCGGTGCCGCGGGTCTCGGTGAGGAACTCCGTGCGGAAGCCGATCAGGCCGCGCGCGGGGATGATGAACTCCATCCGCACCCAGCCCGTGCCGTGGTTGACCATCATCTCCATGCGGCCGCGACGCAGCCCCATCAGCTGGGTGACCACGCCCACGAAGTCCTCGGGGATGTCGACGGTGAGCCGCTCGATGGGCTCGTGCACCTTGCCGTCGACCAGCTTGGTGACCACCTGCGGCTTGCCGACGGTGAGCTCGAAGCTCTCGCGGCGCATCATCTCCACCAGGATGGCCAGCTGCAGCTCGCCTCGGCCCTGGACCTCCCACGTGTCGGGACGCTCGGTGGGGTTCACCCTGATCGACACGTTGCCGACGAGCTCCTGGTCCAGCCGCCCCTTCACCAGGCGGGCGGTGAGGTTCTTGCCGGACTGGCCGGCGAGCGGGGAGGTGTTGATGCCGATGGTCATGGAGATCGACGGCTCGTCGACGTGGATCAGCGGCAGCGGCTTCGGGTTCTCGGGGTCCGAGAGGGTCTCGCCGATCATGATCTGGGGGATGCCCGCGATGGCGACGATGTCGCCGGGGCCGGCCTTCTCCGCGGGCACGCGGTCAAGGGCCTGCGTCATGAGCATCTCGGTGAGCTTGACGGTGGTGATGGTGCCGTCCGACCTGCACCACGAGACCAGCTGCCCGCGCTTCATCTCGCCGGCGATGATGCGGCAGAGGGCGAGCCGGCCAAGGTAGGGCGAGGCGTCGAGGTTGGTGACGTGCGCCTGCAGCACGGCCCCCTCCTCGTACTCGGGGGCGGGGATGTGCTCCATCAGCGCGTCGAACAGCGGCTCGAGGTTGGGGCTGTCCGGCATGCCGCCGTCCTCGGGCTGCGTCATGGACGCGCGGCCCGCCTTGGCCGAGGCGTAGACGATGGGGAAGTCGAGCACGTGGGCGGCGTCGTCGTCGATCAGGTCCATGAAGAGGTCGTAGGTCTCCTCCACGACGGCGGAGATCCGCGCGTCCGGACGGTCCACCTTGTTGACCACCACGATGATCGGGAGGTTCTTGGCCAGCGCCTTGCGCAGCACGAACCGGGTCTGGGGGAGGGGGCCCTCGGAGGCGTCGATGAGCAGGACCACGCCGTCGACCATCTCGAGCCCACGCTCCACCTCGCCGCCGAAGTCGGCGTGGCCGGGGGTGTCGATGATGTTGATCGTGACGCCGGTGCCGTCGGGGCGGATGTGCCGCACGCCGGTGTTCTTCGCGAGGATGGTGATGCCCTTCTCGCGCTCGAGGTCCATCGAGTCCATCACCCGGTTGTTGACGTCAGAGCCTTCGCGGAAGGCACCGGACTGCCACAGCATGGCGTCGACGAGCGTCGTCTTTCCGTGGTCGACGTGGGCGACGATGGCGACGTTGCGCAGGTCTTCGCGTGTGGGCATGAGGCATCTCCGGGGGATCGACGGTGGGGGCCGCGGAGAAGTCTACGGGTCGCGGGGCGCGACCCACGATTCCATGATCCAGCCGTCAGCCCTCGTCGGGCTGCGCGAGCACCTGGTAGGCGGTCTCGGAGGAGTCGCGGAGGAACTGCGCGCAGCGCTCCTGCTCCTCGGTCTCCCCGATCCGCCCCGCCGCGACACTCAAGGCCCACAGCGCCCGCAGGAATCCGCGGTTGGGCTCGTGTTCCCACGGCACCTGGCCGGAGCCCTTCCACCCGTTGCGGCGGAGCGTGTCCAGCCCGCGGTGGTACCCGGTGCGCGCGTAGGCGTAGGCGGCCACCGCGCTGCCGAGGTCCTCCTCGGCCAGGCAGGTCTCGGCGAGCAGCGCCCACACCAGCGACGACGACGGGTGGGCCGCGACCACGTCGAGGAAGCGGTCCCTGCCGTGCTCGGCGATCGCTGCCAGAGCGGGGTCCTCCGGCAGGTGCACGACGACGGTGGAAGCCATCAGGTTGGGGTGCGTCTCGCTCATGCGCCTCAGCCTAGTGGGCACCGTCGGTTCACCGGGGGTGCGAGGGGTCGACGATGACCCAGGGTCACTCCTCGCCGAAGCCCGCCGAGACGAGGGCCACCAGCGCGTCGACGGCCTCGCGGGCCTGCGGTCCGGTGGCGGAGAGCCTGAGAAGGTCGCCCTTGCGGGCGTTGAGCATGGCCAGCCCGACGCTGCTGGCGGCCTTCACCGGCCCGGCGTCGCCGTTGCGGACGCGCACGTCTGCGTCGAACCGCCGCGCCTCGGCCACGAACAGGGCCCCGGGCCTGGCGTGCAGGCCGGTCTCGTTGATGAGGACCACCTCGCCGGTGGCCTCACCGTCGGCCGGGACCGCGGGGGGAGCCGCGACGGGCTCGGAAGCCGTGGGCGGCGGGCCCAGGGCGGACAGCTTGGGCGCCAGGGCGGACTCGGCCTCCTCCGCGACCTCCTCGAGCGACGCGCCGCCGACCGCGCGCACCACCCCGGCCGTCAGCCCCTCGACGAACGGCGCGGAGAGCACGCGCGCGTTGTCCACTCCGGCGAACTCGACGCCCATCTCGGCGCTCATGACCGCCGATCCCATGTCCACGAAGACGACCACGCCGTCGCCCCGGTCCACCTCCGCGATGGCGGCCGCGACGGCCGTGGCGTCGGTGCCGAGCCCGCCGTCGGGCATGCCAGCGGCGATGGCCACGGGGGAGGGCCCCCCGTGGACCATCTGCATGGCCAGCTCGACCGCGGCCTCGGCCAGCGCGCGGCTGTGCGAGACCACGACGATGCCGACCGCCATCAGGCGCCGATCACGTCCACAAGGGCGTCGAACAGGTAGGTCGACGACGTGGCGCCGGGATCCTGGTGACCGGCGGACCGCTCACCCAGGTAGCTCGCGCGACCCTTCTTGGCCACCAGCGGCGTGGCGGCGTCGCGGCCCGCGGCGGCCGACTGGGCCGCCGCCGCCGCGGCGTCGTGCAGCCCAGCCCCGTCCGCCACGGCGGCGTCGAACGCGTCGATGGCCGGCGACAGCGCGTCGACCATCGTCTTGTCGCCCAGCTCGGTCTTGCCTCGTGCCACGAGCCCCTCGAGCCCCGCCCGGAACGCCTTCCCGAACTCGGCCGGGGTGAGTTCCATGACGGACCCGCTGGCCATCCCCATCTTCATCAACAGGGTGCCGTACAGCGGGCCGGCGGTGCCGCCGACCGTGCTGACCAGCGTCATGCCAGCCTTCTTGAACAGGCCGTCGATGGTGGTGGCCTGGTCCAGGTGCTGCACGACGGCCGCGGTGCCGCGGGCCATGTTGGCGCCGTGATCGGCGTCACCGATGGCCGAGTCGAGGTCCGTCAGGAAGACCTTGTTCTCGTCGATGATCGTGGCGTAGCGCCGCAGCCAGTCGGCGAGGAGGTCGAGGGTGAGGTGTTGTTCGGTCACAGACCCCACCGTAGCCCCGCGGTCTTCACGGGGGAGTCCCACAGGCGAATCATGTCGTCGTCGGCCTTGAGCAGGGTCAGCGAGCAGCCGGCCATGTCCAGGCTGGTGATGTAGTTGCCCACCAGGTTCCTGGTCACCTCGACGCCGGCCTCCTTGAGCAGCGCCACGACCTCGCCGTACATGAGGTACAGCTCGATGAGCGGGGTGCCGCCCATGCCGTTGAGCATGGCGATGACGGGGGCGCCGGTGAAGTCGAGGTCGTGCAGGATGGGGTCCACCAGTTGCTTGGCCACCGACTTGGCGTCCGCGATGGGCTCGCGATGGCGGCCGGGCTCGCCGTGGATGCCGATGCCGATCTCGATCTGGTCCTCGGGGAGGTCGAAGGTGGGTTTGCCGGCGGAGGGGACGGTGCACGAGGTGAGCGCCATGCCCATCGAGCGCCCGTTGTCGGCCACCTTCTGCGCCAGCGCGGTGACGGCGGCCAGGTCCTGGCCCTCCTCGGCGGCGGCGCCGACGATCTTCTCCAGCAGCACCGTGGTGCCCACGCCGCGTCGGCCGGCGGTGTACAGCGAGTCCTGCACCGCGACGTCGTCGGCCACGATGACGGTGGACACGGTGATCCCGGCGTCGGTGGCCATCTCTGCGGCCATCTCGAAGTTCATGATGTCGCCGGTGTAGTTCTTGACGATGTGCAGCACGCCCGCGCCGTTGTCGACGACGGTGGTGGCCTCGATCATCTGGTCCGGGGTGGGGGAGGTGAACACCTGGCCCGCGCACGCGGCGTCGAGCATGCCGACCCCGACGAACCCGCCGTGCATGGGCTCGTGGCCGGAGCCGCCTCCGGAGATGATGGCGACCTTGCCCGCCTCCTTGGGGGTGGCGCGGTAGATCACGCGGTTGTCGTGGTCCACCCGGACGTTGGCGTCTGACGCCTCCACGCCCTTGAGGGCGTCGGCGATCACGTCGTCGGGGGAATTGATGAGCTTCTTCACGGGTCCCAACCTCCTGCGTCGTTGCGGGGATTCTCGATCGATACTTTCCCCACCCTTGATGCTAGGCAAGAGCAATGGTCTTTTGTGCAGGATCTGGCGGGCTCGTGCCACTGATGTGCGAAGTCGGGCGCGGATTCGGGGCCGCGACGGCCGCCGTCGGCGATCATGGATGCATGAGCATCGTCACATGCGTCTCCTGCGCCGCCCGCAACCGGGTGCCCGCCGCGGCCACCGGGCTGCCCAGGTGCGGCACGTGCAAGGCTGACCTGCCCTGGCTGGTGGAGGCGACGGACGCCGACTTCGACGCCGTCGTCTCGACGAAGGTTCCGGTCGTGGTGGACCTCTGGGCCCCGTGGTGCGGCCCGTGCCGCATGGTGGCGCCCGTCCTGGAGAAGCTCGCGGTGTCGCGGGCCGGCCGCCTCAAGGTGGTCAAGGTCAACGTGGACCACAACCCGGTGGTGCAGTCCCGGTTCGAGGCCATGAGCATCCCCACCCTGCTGCTCATGCGCGGGGGGCGAGAGGTGTCGCGGCAGGTGGGCGCGCTGCCCCCTGCGCAACTCGAACGGTGGGTAGACCAGCACGCGGGCTGAGTGGTCCCGCAGACCCGTGGTGCGCGGGGAGGTCCGATAGACTCCACCGGTAAGGCCCCCGCTGAGCGCGAGGGGCTTCATCCATGTGTGGAGGAGGCGACATGCCGAGCGTTGTCGTGGTCGGGGCTCAATGGGGAGACGAGGGCAAGGGGAAGGCGACGGACCAGCTGGGTGACCGCGTCGACGTCTGCGTCCGCTACTCCGGCGGCAACAACGCGGGCCACACGCTCGTCGTCGGCGGCGAGAAGTTCGTGCTCCACCTGCTGCCGTCGGGCATCCTCAACCCCAACACCACCACCGTGATCGGCAACGGCGTCGTCGTCGATCTCGACGTGCTGGCCGAGGAGCTCGAGGTGCTGGCCTCGCGCGGCGTGGACGTGCCGCATCCCCTGATCTCGGCCAACGCCCACATCATCACCGAGTACCACAAGGTGCTGGACAAGGTCACCGAGCGCTTCCTCGGCAAGCGCAGGATCGGCACCACGGGTCGCGGCGTCGGGCCCTGCTACTCGGACAAGGTCAACCGCCTCGGCATCCGGATCCAGGATATCCTCGACGAGTCCATCCTCCGTCAGAAGGTGGACGCGGCCCTGGACCAGAAGAACCAGCTGCTGGTGAAGGTCTACAACCGTCGCCCGATCATCGCCGAGGAGATCGTGCAGGCGCTGCTCAAGCACGCCGACACCATCCGTCCCCACATCGTCGACTCCGGCCGCTACGTCAACGACGCGCTGGACGCAGGGAAGGTGGTCCTGTTCGAGGGCGCCCAGGCGCACCACCTCGACGTGGACCAGGGCACCTACCCCTACGTCACGTCGTCCAACCCCACCGCGGCCGGCGCCACCACCGGCGGCGGAGTCGGGCCCACGCGCATCGACCGCACCATCGGCATCGCCAAGGCCTACACCACCCGCGTCGGGGAGGGCCCGTTCCCCACCGAGCTGTTCGACCACGACGGCGAGGAGCTCCGCCGCATCGGCTCCGAGTTCGGCGCCACCACGGGACGCCCGCGGCGCTGCGGCTGGTTCGACGCGCTGCTCGTGGAGCAGGCCGTCAAGATCAACGGCTTCACCGACATCTTCCTCACCAAGCTGGACATCCTGAGCGGCTGGGAGAAGATCCCGGTGTGCGTGGCCTACGAGGTCGACGGAGTGCGCCACGACGTGATGCCCATGACACAGTCGGACTTCCACCATGCCAAGCCCATCTACGAGGAGCTCGACGGCTGGGCCGAGGACATCAGCGGCTGCCGCGCCTTCGACGAACTGCCCCCCACCTGCCAGGCGTACGTGCACAGGCTCGAGGAGCTGATCGGGTGCCGGATCAGCGGCATCGGCGTCGGCCCCGGTCGCGAGCAGTCGGTGGCCATCAACGACCTCATCTGATGTCGCGGGGCTCGTCCACGGCCCGGCTGCTCTGGGCACTGGTGGCCATGATCGCGGTGTTCATGACCGGCACGGTGGTGGTGGCCCTGGGCCAGGAGGACATCGGCTGGGGATGGTGGTGGGCGGTCCCCGTCGGCGGGCTGTTCCTGCTGGCGATCATCGGCTTCAGGGTGCTCGTGCAGCGTTCACAGGAGGCCGCCGAGCGCGAGGATCAGGCGTCCGGGGACTAGGCTGCGCGGGTGAAGATCCTGCTCCTTGGATCCGGCGGGCGCGAGCACGCGCTGGCCCGGTCCCTCGCCGCCGATCCGTCCGTCACCGAGCTGCACGCCGCCCCCGGTAACCCCGGGATCGGGCGTCTCGCCACCCTGCACGCGCTGGACCCGTCGTCCCCCGAGGCCGTGGTGGAGGCCGCCCTGCGGCTGGGCGCGGACCTGGTGGTGATCGGGCCGGAGGCGCCGCTGGTGGCCGGTGTCGCGGACGCGCTGCGCGAGGCGGGCATCGACGCGTTCGGTCCGGGCCGCGAGGCGGCGGTACTCGAGGGGTCGAAGGCGTTCGCCAAGGAGGTCATGGAGGCCGCCGGCGTGCCCACGGCCGCGGCCCGGGTCTGCGAGACCCCCGAGCAGGCCGCCGCGGCCCTCGACGAGTTCGGCGCCCCCTACGTGGTGAAGAACGACGGGCTCGCCGCCGGCAAGGGCGTCGTGGTCACCGACGACCGCGACGCGGCCCTGGCGCACGCGGCCTCGTGCGGGCGCGTGGTGATCGAGGACTACCTGGACGGGCCCGAGGTGTCGCTGTTCGCGATCTGCGACGGCGAGCGCGCGGTCCCGTTGCTTCCGGCACAGGATTACAAGCGCGTCGGCGACGGCGACGCCGGCCCCAACACCGGCGGCATGGGGGCCTACTCGCCGCTGACCTGGGCGGATCCGGGGCTGACCGGCCAGATCATGGACGAGGTGATCGCGCCCACCCTCGCCGAGATGCGCCGCCGCGGCACCCCCTTCATCGGCCTGCTCTACGCCGGGCTGGCGCTCACGTCGAAGGGGCTGCGGGTGGTGGAGTTCAACGTCCGCTTCGGTGACCCGGAGACGCAGGCCGTCCTCGCCCTGCTCGAGACCCCGCTGGCCGGGGTGCTGCGCGCCGCCGCCCGCGGCGAGCTGGAGTCGGTCGGGGAGCTGGCCTGGCGCGAGGGCGCCGCCGTCGTGGTGGTGACGGCCGCGGCCGGGTACCCCGGGACCCCGGCGGCCGGGGGCACGATCGCGCTGCCGGACGACGAGGCGGACGCCTACGTGCTGCACGCGGGCACGCGGCTCGACGGCGACACGCTGGTCGCGGCCGGCGGCCGGGTCCTGGGCACGGTGGGCCGCGGGTCCGACCTCGAGGAGGCGCGCGCCAGGGCCTACGGCCTCCTCTCGCACGTCGGGTACGCCGACGGGTTCCACCGCTCGGACATCGGCACGTTCCACTGACCTGCTCCGGTCGATGATTTCGGCTGGCGCGGACGAGATGGCAGGCTCGGTGGATGATCACACGACGCATCGCCCTCCTCGGGCTCGCCGCTGGCGCGGTCGTCGCGGCCTCCGGCTGCACCGGCACACCCGGTGAGGGTGGGGCCGGCACATCGTCCGGCACTCCGACCAACCCAGCGGCTGAGGCCTCGCCCACCCGGGTCGGGCACCGCGTCGTGGCCAACCCGGACGTCTCGTCGGCCGTGCTTCCGGCAGACGACGCGGGTGCCCTCGCGCTGAGCCGGCTGGTCCTGGCCGAGGCCACCGCCGTGGTGGTGGTGCAGCCGGCTCCCTCGTCGCCGGCCGCTTCGCCGTCGGCGTCTCCGTCGGGATCGCCGAGCGCCGCGCCGTCGCCGAGCGTGGCCCAGGGCGGCGACCTCGAGACGGCTGCCGCGACCGCCGCGGACTGGGGCCTGCCGCTGTTCCTGGCCGGCCCGGAGCTCGCGGCCGAACTCGACCGCCTGCAGACCCGCACCGTCATCTCCTACGGTGCCGGTGCCGACTTCGGGGACCGGGAGGTCCTCGAGCTGCCCAGCGGGCCCCCGACCATCAGGCCCGACGGCGTGCCCGCGACGGCCGAGCCCGCCGCGACACTCGCGCTCCGGCTGACGGGCTCAAGCGTCGGGGCGTCCACCGCCTCGATCCTCTCGGCCGCCGGCATCGAGCTGGGCGAGGTGCCCTTCGCCGATCCCCGCGCGACGGCGGAGTCCGTGGCGCTGGTCAAGGGCGCCACCGGTGGCGTCCTCGGCGTTGGGCCCTTCGGCGACACGGCACGGTTCGCCGCCCGCGTCGAGGCCGCCCGCACCCTGGCCGAGCTGCCCGGCGGCGGGGTGGCGCCGTTCCCCGGCCGCATGATGGTGGCGCTCTACGGGCACCCCTCGGGCGGCACGCTCGGCCTGCTCGGCGAGCAGGGGCCGGCCGAGTCCGTCACCCGGGTCCAGACCATCGCGGCCCAGTACCAGGCGTTCAGCGACGTGCCGGTCATCGGCGCCTTCGAGATCATCACGACGGTGGCCAGCGCCTCCTCGGGCGCCGACGGCGACTACTCCTACGAGACCCCCGTCGAGCAGCTGCTGCCCTACATCGAGGCGGCCGAGGCCGCCGGGATCTACTGCGTGCTCGACCTCCAGCCCGGGCACACCGACTTCCTCACCCAGGCCAAGCGGTACGAGGAGCTGCTCAAGCGGCCCACCGTCGGCCTGGCGCTGGACCCCGAGTGGCGGCTGAAGCCCGGCCAGCGGCACATGACCATCATCGGTCAGGTGACGGTGGAGGAGGTCAACGCCACAGGCGCGTGGCTGGCAGACCTGGTGGCGGCCAACGGCCTCCCGCCGAAGGTGCTCATCCTGCACCAGTTCCAGCAGCGGATGATCGTGGGGCGCGAGCGCCTCGACACCACCCGCGACGAGATCCAGTACCTCGTCCACGCCGACGGCCACGGCAACGCTCCGCTCAAGCAGGAGACCTGGCGCAACCTCAAGGAGGGGCTGCCAGCAGATGTCTGGCTGGGCTGGAAGAACTTCATCGACGAGGACTCCCCG
This sequence comes from Tessaracoccus yangjingae, assembly GCF_055326235.1. Classification (NCBI taxonomy): domain Bacteria; kingdom Bacillati; phylum Actinomycetota; class Actinomycetes; order Propionibacteriales; family Propionibacteriaceae; genus Tessaracoccus; species Tessaracoccus yangjingae. The sequence goes on from NZ_JBUZNN010000001.1 coordinate 237,357, forward strand.
ACGATGACGCCCCAGGAGACCATGCAGGACGTGGAGCCGCGCCCCAACTTCGTGTCGTACCAGTAGGTCAGGGCAGCAGCGGGGGAACCGCCTCGCGGGGGTGCTTCAGCCACTGCGTCGGCACACCGAGGCCCTCGGCGAGCTCTCGCGCGCGGGGGCGCAGCTCGCCGCAGAGGTCGTCGACGGTGGCGCTGATCGCCTTGCTCCGGCGCGGGTCGAACACCTCGTGCTCCAGGTACCAGGCGCGGTTCGACTCGATGGTGGCGAGGGCGTACAGGTCGCACACCTTCACCAGGAGCGCCGTGACGTAGTCGTCGTCGCACTGCTCGATCCCCTCGATGAAGGCCTCCAGCACCACGCGGTCCACGTGCGCCTTCGCCGCCTCCAGCATGTGGGTCTGCAGCGCGTTGAGCGCGGCGTTCTGCTGGTCCTCGGGCAGCTTGGTCGCGGCGCGCATCCGCCTGGCCAGCCCCTCGACGACGTGCTTCTCCCGGAACTCGAACATCTGCACGTGCCAGCCGCGGGCCCGCATCCGCTCCGAGTCCGGCTTGCGGTCGGCCACGGCGATGAGGCGGTCGATGAGCGAGCGCGCCGTGGTGCGCTCGAGGACGGTCTGGCCGATCATGGCGGCGGTCTTCTGCGCGGTGCCGCGCATGTCCATGTCTCCCCAGGTGGACTTGTACTCCAGGAGCAGGGCCTTGGCGACGAGCTGCAGCAGGACGGTGTTGTCGCCCTCGAAGGTGGCGAAGATGTCGGCGTCCTGCCTGGCCATGGTGATGCCGTTGTCCGACATGTAGCCGGCGCCGCCGCACGCCTCGCGGGCCTCCTGCATGGAGTCCAGCGCCCAGCGGGTCAGCACAGCCTTCATGCCGGCCGCGCGGGTCTCGAGCTCTCGCGAGGCCCGGACATCCGAGCCGTCGGCGTCCATCACCTGCTGCAGGCGCTGGGCCAGCTCGTTCTGCGCGAAGCCGTAGGCGTATGCCCTGGCCACGTGCGGGAGGAGCCGGCGCTGGTGAGAGAGGTAGTCCAGCAGCAGGATCTCCTCGCCCAGGCCGGGGCGGCGGAACTGCCGTCGTGTGTCGCCGTAGCGCACGGCGATGGTGAGCGCCTTGCGGGCGGCTGAGGCGGCTCCGCCGCCCACGCAGATGCGGCCGCGCACCAGCGTGCCGAGCATGGTGAAGAAGCGCGCGTTCTTGCTCTCGATGGGCGACTGGTAGCGACCCTCCTCGTCGACGCCCCCGTAGCGGTCCAGCAGCATCAGCCGGGGGACGCGGACGTGGTCGAAGGCGATGGTGCCGTTGTCGATGCCGAGCAGCCCGCCCTTGTGCCCGTGGTCCCCGGTTGTGACTCCGGGGAGGTCGCGCCCGGCCTCGTCGCGGATGGGCACCAGCACCACGTGGACGCCCCGGTGCTCGCCGTCGACGACCAGCTGGCCGAACACCGCAGCCATCCGCCCGTCACGGGCGGCGTTGCCGATGTAGGCCTTCGTCGCCGTCGGGGTGGGGGAGTGGACCTCGAACTCGGAGGTCTCCGGCACCCAGGTGATGGTGGTCTCGATGGACTGCACGTCCGAGCCGTGGCCCAGCTCGGTCATGGCGAAGCAGCCGAGGAGCTCGGTGGTGATGGCGCCCGGCAGGAACGTCTCGTGGTGGTACTGCGTGCCGAGGTTGGTGATGGCGCCGCCGAAGAGGCCGTGCTGCACGCCGGTCTTGATGGTCAGCGAGAGGTCTCCCATGGCCACCATCTCGAAGTTGGCCACCGACTCGGCCGTGGTGCCCACGCCGCCCTGGGCGATGGGGAAGCCGGCGGTGACGAAGTTGCGCCGGGAGAGCTTGGCGACCCTGTCGAGGGTCCAGGCACGGGCCTCCTCGACGGTGAGGGCGGTGTCGCGGACGATGTCGTCAGCGCTCACCTCGTCGCGCCAGCGCTGCTTCAGGGCGTGGAACGGTCCGTCCAGCGCCCGGCGCAGGGCCTCGCCGGTGGGGGAGATGGCGGTGCCGTGAGGGGCGGGACGAGGGGCGGGCTGGGTGCTTCGGGTGGCGGTCAGTGTCATGGTGTCAGCTCCTTTGTCTGCGCGGCGAAGGCCGGGGCGAACAGTTGATCGATGTAGTCGACGACCTCGGCGCGGGGCCGTCTGAGGTTGGTGATGATCCAGCGGTCGGCGACCGCCCAGATGAAGCCCACGGCGCCGTGGCCCCATGTGTTGGCGGGCTCCTCGTCGAGCCCGTGGCGCCTGAGCCAGGACCGGAAGGCGTCCGCGACCTCGTTGCCGATGCGGGTGGTGATGCCGAGCACCGGATCGTCGACGGGGGTCTCCCCGGCGGGCCGGGTGGAGACGAACAGGTACAGGTTGCGGTCCCGCTCCACGACGGCGAGGTAGGCGTCTGCCAGCGTGCGCACCAGGTCCCGCGGCTCGAAGGTGACGGCGTCCTCCAGCGGCAGCTTGCGCAGGATGAACTCGTGCACCGACTCCACGACGGCGCGGTACAGGCCGGCCTTGTCCCCGAAGTGGCGGTAGAGGACCGTCTTCGAGGTCTTGCTGAGGGCGGCGATCTCGTCCATGCCCACGGAGGGCCCGTGCTCGCGGATGGCGCGCACGGCGTCCTCCACCAGCGCCCGCCTGCGGAGGCTGTTGTGCTCGTCCCAGCGGGAGGCGCGGCCGTCCGGCTGGGGGGCAGCGGTCACCGTCGGGGGATCGTCGTCGATCTTCATGCAACTCAGAGTACCTGAAACTCTGCGTACCTGCTACTGTGGGTATCGAATACCCCAGCGAGAGGATCAACGTCGATGACACGCACCGCAGTGGTGGTGGGCGGCAACCGCACCCCCTTCGTCAAGGCCGGCGGCAAGTACGCCGAGGCCTCCGCCCAGGACCTGTTGACCGCCGCCCTCGACGGCCTGGTCGCCCGGTTCGGCCTGGCGGGCCAGGAGGTGGGCGAGGTGGTGGCCGGCGCGGTGCTCAAGCACACGCGTGACTTCAACCTCACCCGCGAGGCGGTGCTGGGCTCCGCGCTCTCGCCGCACACCCCCGCGTGTGACCTGCAGCAGGCCTGCGGCACCGGGCTGGAGGCCGTGATCTACGCCTCGAACAAGATCCGCCTGGGCCAGATGGACGTAGCCATCGCCGGTGGCGTGGACTCCGCCTCCGACGCGCCGCTGGTCACCTCCGAGGGGATGCGCAAGGCCATGCTGGCGCTGTCGCGGGCGCGGACGCTGCCGGACAAGCTGGCCGCCCTGGCCCGCATCCGCCCGGCGGACCTGGCGCCTGTGCCACCCGCCGTCGTCGAGCCCCGCACCGGGCTGAGCATGGGCGAGTCCCAGGCGCTGACCACCGCCAAGTGGGGCGTGACACGCGAAGAGCAGGACGACCTGGCGCTCGCCTCGCACCAGAACCTGGCGGCGGCCTGGGACCAGGGCTTCTTCGACGACCTGGTGACGCCGTACCTGAAGGTGTCGCGGGACGCGATCCTGCGCCCGGACACCACGAAGGAGGCGCTGGGGAAGCTGCGCACGGTCTTCGGCAAGGGGGACGAGGCCACGATGACAGCCGGCAACTCGACTGCACTGACCGACGGCGCCGCCCTGGTGCTCCTCGCGGAGGAGGAGTATGCCCGCGGCCGCGGCTGGCCCGTCTGGGCGAGGGTGGTGGACGCGCAGGTGGCCGCCGCGGACTACACGACGGGCAAGGAGGACCTGCTCCTGGCGCCCACGCGCGCCATACCGAAGCTCCTCGAGCGCAACGGCCTCACACTCGCCGACTTCGACTTCCTGGAGATCCACGAGGCGTTCGCCTCCACGGTGCTGGCCACGATCAAGGCGCTGGAGGCTGGCGGCGTAGGCACGGTGGACCGGGCGAAGCTCAACGTGAAGGGCTCCTCGCTGGCGGCGGGCCACCCCTTCGCCGCCACCGGGGGCCGCATCGTCGCCTCGCTGGCGAAGATGCTGCACGAGCGCGGGCCCGGGTCCCGCGGGCTGGTGTCGATCTGCGCGGCCGGCGGCCAGGGCGTCGTCGCGATCCTGGAGGCATGAGATGGACGTGTTGGAGAAGCTGTACGGCACCCCCGCGGGGAAGTTCGTCGCCAGGAAGGCCGGGCTGGCAGACCCGCCGGTGCTGCGGCGCGGACGCGTGATGCCGTCGGGCCCGGTGGTCCTGGGCGCGCTCGACGGTGGGGGCCTGGCGGCGTCGACGTTGGCCCAGCTGGGCGTCGTGCCCGGTGAGGCGCTGCTCGACGTTCCGGAGGCGCGCACCAAGGACGAGAAGGGCCGCGACCAGGCCCCCCGCTACCCGGTGAAGCCCGGCGCGGTCGTCGTCGACGCCACGGGGGTGCGCGAGATCACCCAGCTGGAGGGCATCCGCCAGGTGCTGCGCCCTGCGATGCGCGGGCTTGAAGGCTCTGGGCGGGTGATCATCCTGGCCACCGACGCCCGCGACGTGACCGGGCTGGAGGCCAAGGCCGTGGCCCAGGGCATCGACGGGATCAACCGCACTGTGGCCAAGGAGCTGCGGGGCGGCGCGACGTCGAACCTGGTGTTCGTGCGCACCGGCACCTCGGGCGCGGACCTCGCCTCCACCCTGTCCTTCCTGCTCGAGGGCCGGTCGGCCTTCGTGAGCGGGCAGACGTGGAGGGTGGGCCCGTCAAAGGATCCGCACGAGCTGACCGCGCGCCCGTTCGACGGGCGGGTCGTCGTGGTGACCGGGGCCGCCAGGGGGATCGGCGCTGCGATCGCGCGCACCTTCGCGCGCGACGGGGCGACGGTGGTGGCCGTGGACATCCCCGCGGCCGGGGACGCGCTGGCCAGGGTGGCCAACGCCATCGGCGGCTCGGCCTTGCAGCTGGACATCACCTCGGCCGACGCGGGGGAGCGGATCGCGGCCCACGTGGCACACGTGCACGGGGAGTCCGCCCGGATCTGGGCCCTAGTGCACAACGCAGGCATCACGCGGGACAAGCTGCTGGCCAACCTCGACGAGAAGCGGTGGTCCTCGGTGCTCGACGTCAACCTCGCCGCCGAGATGCGGATCAACGAGTACCTCCTCAACCACGACGTGCCAGGGGGGCTCGGCCAGGCGGCGCGCATCGTCGGGATCGCGTCCACCTCGGGAGTGGCGGGCAACAAGGGGCAGACCAACTACGCCGCCTCCAAGGCCGGCGTCATGGGCCTGGTGTGGGCGATGCGCGACGAGCTCGCGGACCGCCCGATCACCGTCAACGCGGTGGCGCCCGGGTTCATCGAGACCGAGATGACCGCGGCCATCCCCTTCGTGCAGCGCGAGATCTTCCGTCGCTCCAACTCGCTGACCCAGGGCGGCAACCCCGTCGACGTGGCCGAGACCCTGGCCTACCTGTGCGGTCCGTCGTCGGGCGGGGTGGACGGCCAGGTCATCCGGGTGTGCGGCCAGAACCTGGTGGGCGCCTGATGAGCCGCGACGTGCGCGTCCTGCCGAGGCTGCCCGAGCCGTCGGGCGTGCTGGGCAAGGCGGCGCTGGGGATGCTGAAGAAGCCGGGGGAGGTCTCCTCGCTGCCGGACCGGAGCTATCTGGTGATGTCGCACAGAGTGGAGGTGTCGCGGCTGGCTGCGTACTGCGCCGAGACCGGCTTCGCGCTGCGCGACCGGATGCCCGCCACCTGGCTGCACGTGCTGACCTTCCCGCTGCAGATGGAGGTGATGGCGGCCGACGACTTCCCCTTCCCGCTGGCGGGCCTGGTGCACGTCACCAACGAGATGACGCTGCACCGGCCGGTGACGGTCGACGAGCCGCTCCGGATCCTGGTGCGGGCCGAGAACCTTCAGCCGCACGCCAAGGGCGCCACGTTCGACATGGTGGGCGAGATCCACGCGTCCGACGAGCTGGTGTGGCGGGGGGTGTCGGTGTACCTGGCCTCAGGAGCGAAGGTGGCGGGGGAGGCGCCGGCGCCGGTGCGGCTGCAGGCACCGTCGGTGGCGCCGTCGCAGGAGTGGCGGCTGGGCGCGGACCTGGGGCGCCGCTACGCGGCGGTCTCGGGCGACTCGAACCCCATCCACCTCAACCCGCTGACCGCCCGCCTGTTCGGCTTCCCGCGGCCGATCATCCACGGGATGTGGACGCATGCCCGCGCTGTCGCGGCCTTGGGGGGCGGGCTGCCGGACGCCTACACGGTACGGGTGCAGTTCGCCAAGCCCATCCTGCTGCCGGGGAAGGTGCGTTTCGCGGCCTCACAGGACGACGGGGGCTGGAGGTTCGCCGTCGTCAACCGCGAGGGCAAGCCCCACCTCGTGGGTGAGCTGTCGTGAAGCCCTGCCTCTGCGGCGGCGCGGACTGGGGGACGTGTTGCGGGCCGCTGCTGGCCGGTGAGCGTCAGGCGGCCACGGCCGAGGAGCTGATGCGGTCGCGGTATTCCGCGTTCGTGGTGGGCGACGGCGACTACCTGTGGCGCACCTGGCACCCCGCCACCCGCCCCGAGTCGGTGAAGGCGCACGGTGTGGAGTGGACGGGCCTGACGGTTGTGGACGTGGTCGACGGTGGCTTGGACGACAAGGAGGGCGTGGTGGAGTTCGAGGCCGCGCATCGCGACGGGGCGCTGCGGGAACGCTCCCGCTTCGCGCGTCGCGGCGGGCGGTGGATGTACGTCGACGGCGTCTTCCCCGACTCCGCCGCTGATTGACCTCGCCGCAGCGCGTCCCCCGCTGGTTGAGCCGGGCCGAGCCGCGAAGCGGCCAAGCCCGCGCCGAAACCAACCCGCGTTGGCTCACTTTGGACTGGGGTCCCTGGCACTGCGTCCCGCTGCCAGGTGCCGGGAGCCCTGAGTCGAGGCCCGTGCGGCCCTTGTCCGGCGTCTGCTTCTCGGCCGCGTGCTTGGCTGTGGTCGGGTAATTGAGGCCGCCCGGGCCTCGTCTCACGTCTCCCTGCACTCGTCTACCTGTGGCGTGGTCGGCTCCGGGCGGGTGCCGGCAGGGCGGCCCTGGCTAGGGTCTGCTTCAGGCGGGTTCTTCCGGGTGCCCCTCGGGCTGGGCATGCCTGCGCCCAGCCGCCCTGCCGTCCCCCACCCTCGCGCACACCTCACGCCCCTGCTCGCCTCGAGACCTGCCCCCTTCCGACGCTGGTTGAGCCGCGCCGAGCCGCCTGCGGCTCAGCGCGTGTCGACTTGGGCTGTGCGGGGCCTTTTCCGACAGCTGGTTGAGCCGCGCCGAGCCGTCCCCTTCCGCTGGTTGAGCCGCGCCGAGCCGCCTGCGGCTCAGCGCGTGTCGAAACCCGCGTTGGCTCACTTTGGACTGGGGTCCCTGGCACTGCGTCCCGCTGCCAGGTGCCGGCAGCCCTGACACGAGGCCCGTGCGGCCCTTGTCCGCCGTCACCTTGTTGGCCGCGTGTTGGTCTTGGGTTGGGTAGTTGAGGCCGCCCGGGCCTCGTCTCACGTCTCCCTGCACTCGTCTGCCCATGGCGTGGTCGGCTCCGGGCGTGTGCCGGCAGGGCGGCCCTGGCTTGAGCCTGCTTCAGGCGGGTTCTTCCGGGTGCCCCTCGGGCTGGGCATCCCTGCGCCCAGCCGCCCTGCCGTCCCCCGCCCTGGCGCGCACCTCTCGTTGCCCGCCGTCGCCGTGTCCATGGGCATCCCTGCGCCCAGCCGCCCTGCCGTCCCCCACCCTCGCGCCCACCTCACGTCTCCGCCGTCGCCGTCTCCATGGGCATCACTGCGCACAGCCGCTTTCCCGTCCGACATCCCATCTGTGCCCCTCGTTCCGCTGGGGCTCCGTCCCCATGGGCAACAGGGGCTGGCATTCGCCGATCCCCAGGGGGAGTCCTAGGCTGTGGTGCCATGAGCGTCCCCAACGTGCTGGCCAACCGTTACGCCTCGCAGCAGATGCGCGACATCTGGGCCCCCGAGGCCAAGATCGTCTCCGAGCGGAAGCTGTGGCTGGCGGTGCTGCGCGCCCAGCGCGACCTCGGCGTCGACTTCGGCGGCGCTGACGCCGACGCGGTGATCGCGGCCTACGAGAGCGTCATCGACCAGGTGGACCTCGACTCCATCAACGCCCGCGAGCGGATCACCCGCCACGACGTGAAGGCACGGATCGAGGAGTTCAACGATCTCGCCGGGTTCGAGCACATCCACAAGGGCATGACCTCCCGCGACCTCACCGAGAACATCGAGCAGCTGCAGGTGCTCGACGCCCTGCGCGCCATCCGCGTGCGGGTGGTCGCGACGCTCGCGCAGCTGGCACGCCTGGCCACCCAGTACGCCGACCAGCCGCTCACGGGGCGCTCGCACAACGTGGCCGCGCAGCTCACCACCCTGGGCAAGCGGTTCGCGACGGCGGCCGACGAGCTGCTGGTCGGCCTGGCCCGCCTCGATGACCTCATCGCCCGCTACCCGGCGCGCGGGATCAAGGGCCCCGTCGGCACCGCGCAGGACATGCTGGACCTCCTCGGCGGCGACGCCGGCAAGCTGGCCGAGCTGGAGCAGCGGATCGCCGACGAGCTCGGCTTCGGCGCGGTCCTCACCTCCACCGGGCAGGTCTACCCCCGCTCGCTCGACTACGACGCGGTCACCGCCCTGGCGCAGATCTCCGCGGCACCGTCGAACGTGGCCACCACCATCCGCCTCATGGCCGGCCTCGAGCTGGTGACCGAGGGCTTCAAGGAGGGTCAGGTGGGCTCGTCGGCGATGCCCCACAAGATGAACACCCGCTCCTGCGAGCGCGTCAACGGGCTGGCTGTGGTGGTGCGCGGCTACGTGTCCATGGTGGGCGAGCTCGCCGGCGACCAGTGGAACGAGGGTGACGTGTCCTGTTCCGTCGTGCGCCGCATCGCGCTGCCGGACGCGTTCTTCGCGCTCGACGGCCTGTTCGAGACCTTCCTCACGGTGCTTGCGGACTTCGGCGCGTTCCCCGCCGTCATTGAGGCCGAGCTCGACCGCTACCTTCCGTTCCTCACCACCACGAAGGTTCTGATGGCCGCCGTCCGCAAGGGCGTGGGCCGCGAGGTGGCACACGAGGCCATCAAGGAGCACGCGGTTGCGGTGGCGCTGGATCTCCGGAAGGGGGCGCGCGCCAACGACCTGCTCGACCGGTTGGCCGGCGACGACCGGCTCGGCCTCACCCGCGACGAGCTGGGCGCCCTCGTGGTGAGCCCGCTCGAGCTGGCGGGGACAGCGCAGGCGCAGGTGTCGCGGGTGGCGGCGAAGGTGGCCGAGGTTGTCGCGGCCGATCCCGAGGCCGCCGCTTACCGCCCCGGTGCGGTGCTCTGAGCGGAGTTATCCACAGCTGAGGGTGCTCGCGGCGGAAATGACCCCGTCGCTTGGTTGAATGGGCCCCGACCTCATCGATCGGAGCGCCCATGCGACACCTTCTCGTGCCCCTCGCCGTCGTGGCGCTCGCCGTCGGGTGCACCCCCGACGTCACGCCGACGGCGTCGCCCACGGTGAGCGTGTCGCCCACGCCCTCCCAGAGCCCGTCGCCCACCCCCAGCCCCTCGCCGACGGCGGTGGAGTCGTTCCCGCCCGCCCCCGCGACGGAGTCGCCCGATCAGGCGGCGATTCGTGAAGCCTGGATGGAGTACTGGCGCATTCACCACAAGTTCACTGCCGACCCGACGTTGAGCGATCTGTCTGAGACCCAGCGCATTACCACCGGTGAGCAACAGAATCTGATCCTCGACTCGATCGCGAACTTGAGGGACGAGAAGCTCAGAGTCATCGGAGGGCTCGAGTTCCGCGAGATCGTCGTGGGGCAACCAGCAGTCAATGGCGAGGAACCACGGACTGCAGTCGTGGCTTATTGCCTTGACCGGCGGAACCTGCTCCTCGAGAACTACGGCACGGGCGAGAGGATCCAGGCTCCGGGTGCTCCCTTCTTTCGAGAGGAGACAACTCTGCAAGAAGGGCGTGATGGACGGTGGCGCGTCCTAATGATCCGTAATGAGGAAGCAGCGTGCTGAAGTACGCACAGGCACTCCTCGGCGGATTGCTCCTAGCTGTCACGGCAACCGGCTACGCAGCGGCCGAGGCCTCTTGCGTGTCATCAGATCAGGTAACTGGGCTCTGCGTGACTTGGGTCGACGTCCCAAGTGGCGGTGGCGGCGGTAGCGCAGGAGCGGGAGGCTCAACAGGCTCGAGCGGCGGCGAGCGGACCTGTTCATACGGTGGGCGCGAGATTCCCTGCAACTCCCCCTACGGCACGTGGAGCGGCGCCGCTCAGGGATGGTGCCGAGCGATGGACCCGCAGCCGCCGTTGACCGACCCGGCTTGGGAGGCCAACACGGAAGGGGCCGTCTACTCCTGCGTTCGACCCAACGGGTCTCTGGTGCCGGACCCCGGGATGTCGTTCACGCGCTGGCTGCCCGCTCCTCCCGATCCCATCACCCAAGCCGACGCCGAGGCCGCCGCTCGACGCGTGCTGGCGTCGATCGGGCTCGAGGCCATTGACCTCGGCATGCAGCCTCGCGGCGACACCACCGAGCGCATGGGGTTCGTCGGCTGGCACACCTGGCTGTGGGCGGACTCGCCGTCGGACAAGCAGTGGGGCCCCGTCACCGCGACAGCCACAGACTCCGGGATAGCCGTCAGGCTGACCGCGGGCGCCACGCGCGTCCAGTGGGACATGGGCGACGGCTCCACCGTCGCGTGCGGGAGGGGCACGGCGTGGTCCTCCGCGAGGACGCAGGGCGGGAAGAACATCGCCTCGCCGGACTGCGGCCACGTCTACGAGGAGGACGGCCGCTACACCGTCACCGCGACCTCCACCTGGTCCGTCAACTGGTCCGCGGCCGGCTTCACCGGCACGCTTCCGCTCCAGCTGAGCCGCTCCGCGGACGTGGTGGTGGGCGAGGTCCAGGCGGTGACGCTCCGGTGAACCGCAGGCCCGACCGCACACCACCGACGGCCGCGTGGCGGACCGGATCTCCCAGCCGTACACGGACCCGCTCACGCAGGGACCAGCGCGGCCTGGCTTTGTCGGTGTGGGCGTCGGTCTCGCTCCCGGCCTGCATCATCGCTGTCGGGCTGGGCGTCGACTTCGCCGGGCACACCACGGCCGAACAGGAGGCGCGGGCCGTCGCCGCCCAGGCGGCCCGGGCTGCGACCCACGAGATCCGCGTCACGCCGTCCGGCGCCACTCTCGACGTGGCCGCCGCCAAACGCGAGGCGGTCGGCTTCGCGCAGGCCGCGGGGTTCACCGGCGAGGCCCGCGTGGAGGGCGGCGAACGTGTCCACGTCACTGTCCGCGGCGCCTACGAGACTTTGTTTCTCGGCATCATCGCAGTCAACTCCATCCCCATCGAGGTGCAGGGCAGCGCAAGGGCGGTGACAACGGTCGACGGGGCGGAGGCCTGACGCGCGCTGTTCGCCCATGGCGATCATGGGCGGGGGTCGGGAATGAGCCGCCCCGTCATCCGGTTGGTGGTAGCAGCAAGGCCCCCGACGAAGGACCGACGATGACCGAAGCGGTAACCCGCCCCAAGCGCAACCAGGCCACCGGCGCCTGGGCCGATGGCGACAGGACGCCGCTGAACCCCAATGAGGTGTTCAAGCAGGCCGACGACGGGCTCAACGTCCGCGCCCGGATCGAGGAGGTCTACTCCAAGGAGGGCTTCGCCAGCATCGCGGGGGAGGATCTCCGCGGCCGCATGCGCTGGTGGGGCCTGTACACGCAGCGCAAGCCCGGGATCGACGGTGGCAAGACCGCCACTCTGGCACCTGAGGAGCTCGACGACGAGTTCTTCATGATGCGCGTCCGCTCCGACGGCGGCGCCCTGAGCAACGAGCAGCTGCGCGTCATCGCCGGCATCTCCACCGAGTTCGCCCGCGACACCGCGGACATCTCGGACCGCCAGAACATCCAGCTGCACTGGATCCGGGTGGAGGACGTTCCCGAGATCTGGCGCCGCCTCGAGGCCGTCGGCCTCACCACCGCCGAGGCCTGCGGCGACACCCCGCGCGTCATCCTCGGCTCGCCGGTGGCCGGCATCGCCGCCAACGAGATCGTCGACGGCACCCCGGCCGTGCGCGAGATCCTGGCCAACTACATCGGCAGCCCCGAGTTCTCCAACCTGCCGCGCAAGTTCAAGACCGCCATCTCCGGCAGCCCCAACCTCGACGTCGCGCACGAGGTCAACGACGTGTCCTTCGTCGGCGTCGTCCACCCCGAGCACGGCCCCGGCTTCGATGTGTGGGCAGCGGGCGGCCTCTCCACCAATCCGATGTTCGCCCAACGCCTCGGCGCCTGGGTGCCGCTGGAGGAGGTCCCCGAGGTGTGGAAGGGCGTCGTCTCGATCTTCCGGGACTACGGCTACCGCCGCCTCCGCAACCGCGCCCGCCTCAAGTTCCTCATGGCGGACTGGGGGCCGGAGAAGTTCCGTCAGGTACTGGAGACCGAGTACCTGGGCCGCCGGCTCATCGACGGCCCCCCGCAGGACTCGGCCGACCTCCGCCGCGATCACGTGGGCGTCAACGCCCAGGCCGACGGCAACTTCTGGGTCGGCGTGGCCCCCATCGCCGGCCGGGTCTCCGGCACCCGCCTGACCCGCATCGCCGAGCTGGCCGCCGAGCACGGCTCCGGCCGCATCCGCCTCACCCCCCACCAGAAGCTGCTCGTCCTCGACGTGCCCGGCGACAACGTCGAGGCCCTGGTGGAGGCGCTCGACGCCGAGGACCTGCCCGCGCGGCCGTCGGAGTTCCGCCGCGGCGTGATGGCCTGCACCGGGATCGAGTACTGCAAGCTGGCGCTGGTCGAGACGAAGGCGCGCGCCCGGCTCGTCGTCGAGGAGCTGGAGGCCCGGCTGCCCGATTTCGACGTGCCGTTCACCGTGCACGTCAACGGCTGCCCCAACGCCTGCGCCCGCACGCAGGTGGCGGACGTCGGGCTCAAGGGCATGGTGCAGACCGATGCCGACGGCAACCTCGTGGAGCTGTTCCAGGTGCACCTCGGCGGTGGCCTCGGCGCCTCGCCACAGCTGGCTCGCAAGACCCGCGCGCTGAAGGTCGCGGCGGCGGACCTGCCGGACTACATCGAGCGACTCGCCCGCACCTTCCTCGCGCAGCGGGAGGCCGACGAGCCCTTCGCGCACTGGGCCCACCGGGCCGACGAGGACCTCCTGCGATGAGCGCGGTCATCTTCCACTGCCCGTTCTGCGCGGAGGAGGACCTGCGCCCGGTGGAGGAGCCGGCCGGGGCCTGGCACTGCCTGGCCTGCGCGCGCGTGTTCTCCGTCACCCAGCACCGGGTGGCAACCGAGCACATACCGGCACGGATCGCCGAGGAGGAGGCCGCACACCATGGATGACCTGCACGCCATCGCCGACGAGGCGAACGCCCGATTCACCGCCCTCGAGTCGGACCCCGCCTACGCCGGCCACCTCGGCAAGGTCAAGCTGAGCCGCGAGGTGCTCCAGTGGGCTGAGCAGACCTTCGGCGCGGACGTCACCGTCGCCTCCTCGATGGGAGACGAGGTCCTCGTCGAGCTGATCGCGCAGTCCGCGCCCAGCCTGGACGTGTTCTTCCTCGACACCGGCTACCACTTCGCCGAGACGCTCGAAACCCGGGACCACTACGTCGAGCGCGTCCAGATCCGCACCATCCTGCCGCTGCTCACCGTCAACCAGCAGGACCAGGAGTACGGGGCCCGGCTCCACGACCGCGACCCGGACCTCTGCTGCGCCATGCGCAAGGTCGAGCCGCTCAACCGGGCCATCGCGGGCCACAAGGCGTGGGTCACCGGCATGCGCCGCGTCGACGCCCCCACCCGCACCGACATTACACTCGTCGGGTTCGACGAGAAGCGCCGCATCGTCAAGCTCAACCCCATCGCGGCCTGGGACGACGACGACGTGGAGCGCTTCGCGTTCGAGGAGGACGTCCACCTCAACCCGCTGCGCGAGCGCGGCTACGCGTCGATCGGCTGTGCGCCCTGCACGCGCCCCGTCGCCCCCGGAGAAGACCCCCGAGCCGGCCGTTGGGCCGGCAAGAACAAGACTGAATGCGGACTGCACACATGACACTGCCCCCCGAATACACCCTCGACCATCTGGACCACCTCGAGTCCGAGGCGATCCACATCTTCCGGGAGGTGGAGGGCGAGTTCGAGCGCCCCGTCATCCTCTTCAGCGGCGGCAAGGACTCCGTCGTCATGCTGCACCTGGCGCTCAAGGCGTTCGCGCCCGCGCCGCTGCCGTTCGCGCTGCTGCACGTCGACACCGGCCACAACTTCCCCGAGGTGCTGACCTACCGCGACGACACCGTCGCGCGCATCGGGGCCCGCCTCCACGTGGCCAAGGTGCAGGACTACATCGACGACGGCCGCCTCCGCGAGCGGCCCGACGGCACCCGCAACCCCCTGCAGACCGTCCCGCTGCTCGACGCCATCGAGGCCGGCCGCTTCGACGCCGTCTTCGGGGGTGGCCGCCGCGACGAGGAGAAGGCCCGCGCCAAGGAGCGCGTGTTCTCCCTGCGCGACTCGTTCGGCGCCTGGGACCCCCGCCGCCAGCGCCCCGAGCTCTGGGACCTGTACAACGGGAAGCACTCGCCCGGCGAGCACGTGCGCGTGTTCCCGCTGTCGAACTGGACCGAGCTGGACGTGTGGCGCTACATCGAGCGTGAGAACATCGCCCTGCCCAGCCTCTACTACGCCCACGAGCGGGAGGTGTTCCACCGCGACGGCATGTGGCTGACCGCGGGGGAGTGGGGCGGCCCGAAGGCGTCCGAGACCACGGTCTCGCGCGTGGTGCGCTACCGCACCGTCGGCGACATGAGCTGCACGGGCGCCGTCGAGTCCGACGCCTCGGATGTCGCGGGCGTGATCCTCGAGGTGGCCGCGTCGCGGATCACCGAACGCGGCGCCACGCGTGCCGACGACCGGCTCTCCGAGGCCGCCATGGAAGACCGCAAGAAGCAGGGATATTTCTGATGACGCACGACCTCCTCCGGCTGGCCACCGCCGGCTCCGTCGACGACGGCAAGTCCACGCTCGTCGGGCGCCTGCTCTACGACACCAAGTCGGTGCTCGCCGACCAGCTCGACGCCGTGGAGCGGGTCTCCCGCGAGCGCGGCCTCGAGGGCGCAGACCTGGCGCTTCTCACCGACGGCCTGCGGGCCGAGCGCGAGCAGGGCATCACCATCGACGTGGCGTACCGCTACTTCTCCACCGCCAACCGCTCCTACGTGCTGGCCGACACCCCCGGGCACGTGCAGTACACGCGCAACATGGTCACCGGCGCCTCCACCGCCGAGCTCGCGCTGATCCTGGTGGACGCGCGGCACGGAGTGGTCGAGCAGACCCGCCGCCACGTCGCGGTTACCGGGCTGCTGGGTGTGCGTCACGTCGCCCTGGCCGTCAACAAGATGGACCTGGTGGACTGGAGCCGGGAGCGCTACGACCAGATCGTGGCCGACGCCCGCGAGCTGGCCGCCCGCTTCGACATCGACGACGTCGTGGCGGTGCCGCTCTCGGCGCTGCTCGGCGACAACGTGGTGGACCGCTCCGCCAACACCCCGTGGTACGACGGGCCCACGCTGCTGGAGCACCTGGAGTCGGTCCCCGTGGGCACCGACCCGTCCGAGCAGCCGCTGCGCTTCCCCGTCCAGGTGGTGCTGCGCCCCCAATCGGGCGAGCACCGCGACTACCGCGGCTACGCGGGCCGCATCTCTGCCGGCGTGGTGCGCGTGGGCGACGAGGTGGCAGTGCTGCCGGGGGGTCGTACCACCACCGTCGTCGGCATCGACCAGGGTCAGGCAGACGGCTCGGTGCGGGAGCTCCAGCTGGCGTTCGCGCCGCAGTCGGTGACGCTTCGGCTGGCCGACGACATCGACATCTCGCGCGGTGATCTCATCGCGGACCCGAAGCGTCGCGGCTACGTCACGCGTTCCGTGGGCGGCACCGTCTGCGTCCTGTCGGAGCGCCCGGTGCGCCCGCGGGACCGGGTCCTGCTCCGCGCCGGCACCCGCACGGTGCGCGCCATGGTGGAGGAGATCATCGACCAGCTGGACATCGATTCGGTCGAGTACCGGCGGGCCCCGCAGGAGCTGCGCCTCAACGACATCGGCCGCGTCCGCGTCCGCCTGGCCGACGACCTCCCCATCGACGACTACCTGGAGCTTCGCCGCAGCGGCGCGTTCCTGTTGATCGACGACGCCGACGGCTCAACCCTGGCGGCCGGCATGGCCGACGCCCCTGACCGCTACGCGGGTGCCGACATCTGACCCTGCCGGATGGATGGGGGCCATCGGGACCCTGCCTCAGGTCGCTGCCGAACTCACGTTGGTTTCGACGCGGGCGCGCGTCGCTTCGCTCCTTGCGGCCCGGCTCAACCAGCGGGAAAGGACGGCCCGGGTCGCCCCGTTCCGACAGCTGGTTGAGCCGCGCCGAGCCGCCCCTTTCCGCTGGTTGAGCCGCGCCGAGCCGCCTGCGGCTCAGCGCGTGTCGAAACCGACCCGCACACGGTTTATGGACCCCGGGCCGGGTCAACCAGCGGGGAAGGGGCGGGCCGGCTCAACCAGCTGTCGAGGGCGGAGCCCCTACGCGTCAGCAGCGAGGCAGGACGTGAGGTGCGTGCGAGGGTGGGGGACGGCGGGGCGGCTGCGCGCAGTGATGCCCAGCCCGAGGATCGCCCAACTGGCGTCCCGCTTGAGCAGACCTGAGCCGGGGCCGCCGTGCCGGCACACGCCCGGGATGAACCACGCCACGGGCAGACGAGTGCAGGGAGACGTGGGACGAGGCCCGGGCGGCCTCAACTACCCGACCCCTGACCGGCCGGCGGCCGGGAGGAGAACGGTGGTCAAGGGCCGCACGGGCCTCGTGTCAGGGCTCCCGGCACCGGGGGCGGGTCGAGGGCCGGGTTCCCGGCACCGGGGCGGTGGGGGAGGTCAGATCACGCGGTGGCGATCCGGAACATCGCCCAGCTCACCGCCGGGAGCTCCGCCTTCAGGACGCCGTCGACGATCTCCGCGCCGTCGATCGCCCTCGGCGCGACCGAGGTCGAGTCCTGCATCGACGCCGCCCACGTGTGGTCCGGGTTCGACAGCTGGACCGCCTCGACGAGGCGCGCCTCCCCGAACGCCTTGAGGTTGACCTCCACCGGGGCCGCGCCCTCCATGCCTCGGTTGACCACGAACACCGCGACCTCGCCGGTCTCCGCGTCGTGCGTCGCGACGGCGTCGACGAGCGACACCTCGCCGTACCTGGCCGTCTCGTAGGTGCCGCTGTGGATCGGCACGTTGAGCACCGAACCCTTGGCGTACTTCGAGGTGAGGGCGAAGGGGTGGAACGTGGTCTGCTTCCAGGCCGGGCCGCCGGGCTCGGTCATGATCGGGGCGATCACGTTGACGAGCTGAGCCAGCGAGGCCGAGTGCACCCGGTCGGTGTGGCGCAGCAGCGAGATGAGCAGGTTGCCCACCACCACCGCGTCGGCCACGTTGTAGAGGTCCTCAAGGAGGCGGGGGGCCACCGGCCAGTCGTCGCCCTCGGACACCTTGGACTCGACGCGCTGCTGGTACCAGACGTTCCACTCGTCGAAGGAGATGTTGATCCGCTTGGTGCGCTTCGTCGCGGTCCGCACCGCGTCGGCGGTGGCGACCACGCCGTCGATGAAGTCGTCCATGTTGACCGCCGAGGCCAGGAACGAACCGAGGTCGCCGCCGTCCTCGTAGTAGTAGACGTGCGCGGAGATGAGGTCCACCACGTCGTAGGTCTCGGTCAGCACCACGCGCTCCCACTCGCCGAACGTGGGCATCTCGGTGTTGGACGAGCCGCACGCCACCAGCTCGAGGCCGGGATCGATCATCCGCATCGCGCGGGCCGTCTCGGCGGCGAGGCGGCCGTACTCCTGCGGGGTCTTGTGGCCGATCTGCCAGGGGCCGTCCATCTCGTTGCCCAGGCACCACATCTTGACCCGGTACGGGTCCTCGACGCCGTGGCCGCGACGCTGGTCGGCGAAGTGGGAGCCGGAGGGCACGTTGCAGTACTCGAGGATGTCCAGCGACTCCTGGATGCCGCGGGTGCCGAGGTTGATGGCCATCATCGGCTCGACGTCGGCCTTGGCACACCAGGCCATGAACTCGTTGGTGCCGAAGGTGTTGGGCTCGGTGGAGTGCCAGGCCAGGTCGAGGCGGGCGGGGCGGTTCTCCACGGGGCCCACGCCGTCCTCCCAGCGGTAGCCGGAGACGAAGTTGCCTCCGGGGTAGCGGACGGTGGAGACGCCGAGCTCGCGGACCAGGTCCAGCACGTCGGTGCGGAAGCCGTCCTCGTCGGCGGTGGGGTGGCCGGGCTCGTAGATGCCGGTGTAGACGCAGCGCCCGAGGTGCTCGACGAACGAGCCGAAGGTCCGGGGGCGCACGGGGCCGACGACGAAGTCCGGGTCGACGGTGATGCGGGTGTTGCTCATGGTGTGGGGTCTTCCTCAGGCGGGTGTGTGGGGCTCCCGGCCGGTGGGCCGGGCAAGGGAAACGGGGCGATCGGGTAGCCCGCGGGCTGCGCCCGATCGCCCCGTTTCAGAGGGATGGGAGAGCGACGACTACTCGCCGAGCTCGTTCTGCAGGTCAGACTGCGCCTGGTTCAGCGCGTCCTCGATCGGCACTCCGTTTTCGAAGATGTCGTTGAGGGTCTGGGTGTTGAGCAGGTTGTTCACCGAGGGCATGGAGCCGTTGGTGAAGGACTCCAGGTG
Source organism: Tessaracoccus yangjingae (assembly GCF_055326235.1). NCBI lineage: Bacteria > Bacillati > Actinomycetota > Actinomycetes > Propionibacteriales > Propionibacteriaceae > Tessaracoccus > Tessaracoccus yangjingae. Next base: position 255,979 of record NZ_JBUZNN010000001.1, read on the forward strand.
GCCGATGCTGTCCTGGATCTCCAGGAGCGGCTCGAACGGGTTGTTCTGGAAGTACTTGACGAACTTGTTCTCCGGGTTGTGGGTGATTGTCTCGTCGGCCCACACCGCCGTGTTCAGCGGGTCGAAGCCCAGGAGCTCCCACGTGGCGACGTTACCCTCGGTGCCCAGCTTGGCCCAGGCGATGAACTCGGCGGCCAGCTCGGCGTTCTCGCCGTCCTTGATCACCGCGGTGCCCGTGCCGCCGCCACCGACGGAGACGTTGACCGGATCGTCGACGGTGGGCGGGGGAGCGATGGCGATCTTGCCGGCGAAGTCGGGCATGTAGGCCAGGTAGCGCGAGGTGAACCAGAACGGCATCACGGCGGCGGCGAAGTCGCCGTTGTTGTAGGCGCCGAAGGCCTCCTCGGTGTCAGGCTGGCCACCCGGGGGGACGGCGGCCGCGTTGGCGTCCTGCAGGCCCTTGAGGATGGTGAGCGCCTCGATCATCTCGGGGCTGTTGACGTTGACCTTGCCGTCGTCGGTGAAGTACTCGCCGCCGAGCTGGGCCAGCAGCAGGCCCTCCTGCCATGCGGCCGAGGTGTCGACGGTGCCGAGGTACTTGCCGGTGGCCTCGAAGTACTTGGCCCCGGCCTCCTGGTAGTCGTCCCACGTCTTGATCGTCGTGTAGTCGATACCGGCGGCGTCGAGCAGTTCGGTGTTGTAGAACGCGACGGTGGCGCCGACGTGGAAGTCGAGGCCGTACAGCGCGTCGTCCTTGGAGAAGAGGTCGAGGCGGGCCTCGACGATGTCGTCGCGGTACGGCGCGGCGGCCTCGGTGAGGTCCATCAGCGCCGGGGTGCCCTGGGTGAACTGCGGGAACTTGCCGGCCTCGATGTCCGAGATGTCCGGGGCGCCCTGGCCTGAGGTGAGCGCGATCTGCAGCTTGTTGTGCATGTCGTCGTACGGCATGACGTTGACGGCGATCTGGACCTTCTTGTCCGGGTTCTGCTCGTTCCAGATCTCGGCCATCTCGGTGTAGAACTGCGCGTGCAGCTCGACGAACGTCCAGAGCTCGAGCTCGGTGGCGCCCTCGACGGCCTCCTGGGTGATCATGGATCCCTCGGCGGTGGTTTCCGCGTCGGGCGTGGCGGTGTTGCACGCGGTCAGGGCCAGGGTGGCCATGCCCGCCGCAAGAGCCGCTGTCGCGAACTTCTTGAGTTTCATCTGGGGTGTTCCTTTCTTGTCCTCCGGCACCTGTGCCGGGGAGCAGCTGACGAACGTGGATGACTAGGGGGTGGACGGGGGAGTGGGCTCAGCCCTTGACGGCGCCGGCGGTCATGCCTTCGATGAAGAACCGCTGGAACAGGATGAAGAGGATGAAGATCGGGATCATCGAGAAGAACGACCCGACGATGAGGAGCTCGTAGTTGTTGCCGTAGGGCGTCAACAGGGTGTTGAGGCCGATCGGCAGCGTGTACTTGTCAGGGCTGCGCAGGGCCAGCAGCGGCCACAGGAAGTTGTTCCAGCTGCCCATGCCGTTGAGGATGGCCATGGCGGCGAAGGCCGGCTTGGTCAGCGGCAGGATGAGGCGGAAGAAGATGCCGATCTCGGAGACGCCGTCGATGCGGCCCGCCTCGACGATCTCCTTGGGGATCCCCCGCAGGTACTGCCGGAAGAACATGATGGTCACCGCGTGCGCGAGGAACGGCAGGATCACGGCCGTGTAGGTGTCCTGGAGCTGCATGTCGTTGATCTGGATGTACAGCGGCAGCATGAGCATCTCGAACGGCACCGACATGAGCAGGATCACGGAGACGAACAGGGTGCTCTTGAAGCGGAACTCGTACATCGCGAACCCGTAGGCCACGAACGAGCTGATCGCAAGCGTCAGGGCCACCTGCAGCAGCGTCACCAGGGTGCTGTTGAAGAACCAGCGGAAGTAGCTGCCGGAGTCCGTGAACAGCGCCACCCAGTTGTCGAGGCTCGCCGTCGACAGGTTGATGCCGAGGTTGAGGCCGTAGCGCACGATCATGTTGCCGTCCTGGAAGGTGGCGACGAAGATCGCCCAGAACGGGATGAGGACCAGGGCGGCCAGCGCTGCGAAGAGCGCGATCGTCAGGGCGGTCCTGCCGATGGAGCGACGGCGATGGGCCTTGCCCTCGTCGCTCATCTGGCGGCCGTTCTTGCCGACCTTCGTGACCTCGTCCGCCGTGAGGCGGGCGTCGATCGGCTTCACCTGTGACGACGACGCGGTCATCGCTCCTCCTTCTTGAAGGTCCCGGTGGCGATGAGCTGCGGGATGTTGATGGCGAGCACGATGATGAGCAGCACCACGCCGACCGCCGAGGCGTAGCCGAGGTCGTTCTTCTCGATGCCCTGCCGGTAGAGGTAGCCGACGATGGTGAGGCCGATGTTCTGCGGCGAGTTGTTGCCGCCCCAGAGCATGAAGCTCTCGAGGAACATGGCCAGGCCGCCGTAGACGCTGATCGTGATGACGAACACGATGGTGGGCTTGATCTGGGGCACGGTGACGTGCCAGAACTTCTGCCAGGCGTTGGCGCCGTCGAGATCGGCGGCCTCGTAGTAGTCGTTGGGGATGGCCTGCAGGCCGGCGAGGAAGTAGAGGATGTTGACGCCGGTCCAGCGCCAGCTCGCGACCGTGAGGAGTGCCATGAAGCCGGTCTCGCTGCCCTTGAGCCACTTGACCGGGTCGATGCCGAAGGCTCCGACGATCTGGTTCATCAGCGCGGTGGGGGACTCGCTGAAGATCAGCCGGAACACGATGCCGGCGACGACCACCGACGTGAGCGCCGGGATGAACATGACGGACTTGAAGACGGACTTGATCTTGTCGCTGCCCAGCTTCGAGTTGATGAGCACCGCGAGCAGCAACGGGATGGGGATGAGCAGGATCAGCGTGAAGATCATGTACTTCATGGAGTTGCCGAGGGCGACGTAGAAGAGGCGGTCGCCGATCAGCCGCTCGAAGTTGGCCAGGCCGACGTTGGTCACTGACCCCGGGATGATGTCCTGCGTGCTCATGATGAAGGACTTGATCAGGGGGCTGATCCAGAAGATGGCCAGGGTGAGCACGAACGGGAGCACGAAGATGTAGGGCGCCACCTTGGGCGAGTAGAGCATTCTTCTCACCGGGCTACTCCTCGCCCTGGCCGTATGTGCGCTGGATCACAGCGAGCCTCCGCCTCCGCACGCCGTCGCGGCGTGTCACCTGTTATAGCGTTGAAAACGAGCGCAGCGTCCGTGCTGTCCCGCTCCGATCAGCCGTTTTACCCAACCTCGGGTGCCACCGGTTTACATCGATGACATAAAGGTAAACCTGGCTCCCGCCGTTCGTCAAGATGCAGTCTGGATCGTGATCTTTCCGTGACTTTTTCGCTGCCCAGACCCTCCCTGGCGGTGGTGGGGGAGGACCTGGGCGGGCCCTCGGGCTACTCGGCGGGGCGTCCATCGGACCGCTGTGCCGGTGGCGATCGGCGGGATGGCCGTTAGGCTCGACGCGTGAGCCAGTACGCCGACCTCCTCAACCTCCCGCTCCGACACGCCGGGAAGGTGCGCGAGCTGTACACCGTCGACGCCGGCGGCACCGAGCGGATCCTCATGGTGGCCACCGACAACATCTCCGCCTACGACCACGTGCTCAGCACGCCCATCCCGGACAAGGGCGCCATCCTCACCCAGCTCAGCCTGTGGTGGTTCGAGCAGCTGGCGGACCTTGTCGACAACCACGTGGTGAGCACCGACGTGCCGGAGACGGTCGCGGGGCGCGCGACGCTCGTCGAGGCGCTGGACATGGTGGAGGTGGAGTGCGTGGCGCGCGGCTACCTCACCGGGTCGGGGTGGGCCGAGTACCAGGTGTCGCGGACGGTGTGCGGCGTTCCTCTGCCCGAGGGGCTGCGCGACGGCGACAAGCTGCCGGAGCCGATCTTCACGCCCGCCATCAAGGCCCCGCTGGGCGAGCACGACGAGAACGTGGACTTCGCCACCATCGCCCGCCTGCACGGCGAGGAGCTGGCCGCCGAGCTGCGCGACCTCACCTTGACCATCTACGCCCGGGCCCGGGACATCGCGGCGGCCCGCGGCATCATCCTGGCCGACACCAAGTTCGAGTTCGGCCGCCGCGCCGACGGCACCCTGGTGCTGGCCGACGAGGTGCTGACCCCCGACTCGTCGCGGTTCTGGGACGCCGCGGCCTGGGCGCCGGGGGAGTCGCTGCCCAGCTTCGACAAGCAGTACGTGCGCGACTGGCTGGCCAAGGAGTCCGGCTGGGACAAGGCGTCGGACACGCCGCCGCCGGCGCTGCCGGCCGATGTGGTCGCGGCCACGCGCGACCGCTACCTCGAGGCCTTCCGTCGCCTGACCGGCCGCGAGTTCGTCCCGTCCTCCTGACCCCGGCATCGTCTGGCCGCCTCCCGGCGTCCCGCCGCCACGGGCGGGCCCCGACGGCGTAACCTCGGCCTCATGACCATCCGCATGCTCGCGCTCCTCGACGGCACCCTCGTCGACCCCGCGACACCCATCGTCCGCGCCGACGACCAGGGCGTGGTCCGGGGCGACGGCGTCTTCGACGCGCTCCTGGCCAGCTTCGGCCGGGCGCACCACCTGGACGAGCACCTCGAGCGCCTCGCCGCGTCCGCGCGCATCCTGCAGCTCCCCGCCCCCGACGAGGCGGGCTACCGCCGCGCCGTCGCCGCGATCGTCGCGGCCTGGGACTGGGCCGAGGAGCCGGAGGCGGTGCTGCGCACCATCATGACCCGCGGGCCGGAGGGGCTCGACGAGCCCAACGGCTGGGTGATGGCCGCGCCGCTGGACCCCGCCACCAAGCGGGAGCGCACCGAGGGCGTCCGCGTCCTCCTCCTCGACCGGGGCTTCGAGGGCTCGGACGTCGCGCCCCTGCCGTGGCTGCTTCCGGGAGCGAAGTCGCTGTCGTACGGCATCAACATGGCGGCCAAGCGCTACGCCAAGGCGCATGGCGCAGACGACGTGATCTTCGTCACCCCGTCGGGATCCATCCTCGAGGGGCCCACCTCCAGCGTCGTGCTGGACCTGGACGGGGTCCTGGTGACCCCGCCGCTGCACGGCATCCTGCGCTCGATCACCATCGCGGAGCTGCTCGACAAGGCGCCCGCCGCCGGCCTCGACGTCGAGGTGGATGCCCTGACCCGCTACGACCTCGAGCGCTGCCGAGGCGCCTGGCTGCTGTCCAGCGGCCGGATCGTGGCCCCGGTCACGCATGCCGACGGCGCCCCGATGCCGCGCTCGCCCCTGGGGCCCGCGCTGACGGAGATGCTCACGCCCCGCGCCGAGTGATGCTGGTCCCGCCGCACATCTCCTATGCGGACCTGCCGCCGGAGGCCGTCGCGCTGCTCGACGCGGTCGCGGCGGAGGCCCGGGGCCTGCTCGACGGCACCCTCACCGTCGACCGCGACGGCGCCCGCGTGACGCTGCGGATCACGGAGGTGGAGGCCTACGGCGGCGGGTTCGACCCCGCCTCCCACGCCTTCCGCGGCCCGTCCGCCCGCAACGCGGCGATGTTCGGGCCCGGGGAGCACGCCTACGTCTACCGCCACATGGGCCTGCACACCTGCTTCAACGTGGTGGTGGCCGTCGACGGCACCCCCACCGGGGTGCTGATCCGGGCGGGTGAAGTGATCGACGGCGTCGAGACCGCCCGCGCGCGCCGGGCAGCCAAGGGGGTCACCCGCCGCGACACCGACCTGGCCGCCGGCCCCGCCCGCCTCACCGTCGCGCTCGGCATCGCGCTGTCCGACACCGGGGCGCCGCTCGACGGCACCACCGGCCTCACGCTCACCCCGCGGGCGGGGCGGGAGCCGAGGGTCGCGGCGGGTCCGCGCATCGGCGTTGGCAAGGCCGCGGACTTCCCGCTGCGGTTCTGGATCGACGGCGACCCCACCGTGAGCCGGTGACGGCCCAGGTGCGGCGCCTCAGGCCTGAAAGACGACGATCCGCTCCACGGCCTCGGCGATGGCCGAGCTTCCGGCGGCGAAGCTGATCCGCACGGTCCGGTCGCCCAGGCGGGAGTCGAAGTCCCGGCCGGGCGTCACCGCGACCCCCGTGGCCTCGAGCAGCGCCGACGCGTACGCCGCCGACGTCCCCCAGCGGTCCAACTGGTCACCCAGGTCCGCGTAGTAGTAGAAGGCCCCGTCGGCAGGGGCCGCGACCCCCCACCCCAGCCGCCCCGCGTTGGCCAGCAGCACCGCGCGGGCCTCGGCGAAGTCCGCCACCGCCGCGTCGCACTCGGCGTAGGAGGCGTCGTCGAACGCCCTGAGCGCCGCGTGCTGCGCGGGCGCCGGCGGGCAGAGCGCCAGGTTGCCGGCCAGCGCGTCGACCGGCTCCACCAGGGCCTCGGGCAGCACCAGCCACCCGAGCCGCCAGCCCGTCATGCCCCAGTACTTGCTGAACGACGACACCACGATCGCCCCGCCGCCGAGCTCGAGCGCCGACGTGCCGCGATCATTGCCCACCGGGTAGGTGACGCCGTGGTAGATCTCGTCGCTGACCAGCCGGACGTCGTGGGCGTCGCACCAGGCCACGAGCTCGGCCAGCTCGGCCCGGCTGACCATGGTGCCCGTGGGGTTGGCGGGGGAGGCCAGGATCAGCCCGGCCAGCGGCGCCTCGGCGTGGGCCGCGGCCAGCTGCCCGACGGTGGGCTGGAAGCGCACCTCGGGGCCGCAGTCGATGTCCACCACCTCGCAGCCGAGCGAGCTGAGGATGTTGCGGTAGGCGGGGTAGCCGGGGCGGGCCAGCGCCACCCGGTCCCCGGCGTCGAACGCCGCGAGGAAGGCCAGCAGGAAGCCACCCGAGGATCCGGTGGTGACCGCGATCCTCTCGGGCGCCAGGTCCACCCCGTACCACCGTCGGTAGTGCGCCGCCAGAGCCTCGCGGAGCGGGCGGATCCCCAGCGCGGGCGTGTAGCCGAACGGCCTGCCCTCCGCGTGCAGCCGCGCGGCCTCCGCGTTGACCGCCGACGGCGCCCCGCCCGCCGGTTCCCCGGCGCAGAGCGAGATCACGTCGCGGCCGGCGGCCCGCAGCGTGGCCACCCGGTCAAGGACGGTCATCACCTCGAACGGAGGCACGGCGGAGCGCGAGGACGGCATGGGGCCAGGCTATCGGCTGGCCCTCGGGCGTCCGGGGTGGGCGCTGGGCACGGCCCCTCCGGGCACGGTCCGCTAGGATCCGTGCCATGCCACGCGTCGTCGTCAACGTCATGCCGAAGCCCGAAATCCTGGATCCGCAGGGGAAGGCCGTAACCGGCGCCCTCAAGCGGCTGGGCTTCGACGGGCTCACCGTCCGCCAGGGCAAGCGGTTCGAGATCGAGGTCGACGGCGAGGTCACGCCCGAGGTGCTGGAGCGGATCGGCGAGGCGGCCGAGAAGCTGCTGGCCAACACCGTCATCGAGTCCTTCGACGTGGTGGCCGACTGATGGCACGCATCGGCGTCGTCACGTTCCCCGGGTCGCTCGACGATCACGACGCGCTGCGCGCCGTCCGGCTGACCGGCTCCGAGGCCGTGCCGCTGTGGCACGGGTCGGACTCCATCGACGGCGTCGACGCCATCATCCTGCCCGGCGGCTTCTCCTACGGCGATTACCTGCGCTGCGGCGCCATCGCCCGGTTCAGCCCCGTCATGGGCACCGTGATCGACGCCGCCAATGCGGGCATGCCGGTGCTGGGCATCTGCAATGGCTTCCAACTGCTCTGCGAGGCGCACCTGCTCGAGGGCGCCATGATCCGCAACGAGCACCAGCACTTCATCTGCCGCGACGTGCGCCTCCGTGTCGAGACCATCGACACCACCTGGACCTGCGCCTTCGAGAAGGGGCAGGAGATCACCATCGCCCTGAAGAACGGCGAGGGCAACTACCAGGCCTCGCCCGAGACGCTGCGCAAGCTGGAGGACAACGACCAGGTGGTGTTCCGCTACCTGGACAACCCCAACGGCTCGGCCCACGACATCGCCGGCATCACCAACGAGCGCGGCAACGTCGTCGGCCTGATGCCGCACCCTGAGCACAACGTCGAGGAGCTGACCAGCCCCACCCTGGACGGGGTCAAGTTCTTCGAGTCCGTCCTGCAGTTCCTCTCCGCGCGCGTCTGACGACGAGCGGGGGGCCGATGAACCCCTGAACCTGCATCGAAGCCCCAAGCCGGGTGCGGGGTGATTGGATGGGTTCCATGTCGACAGCGAACCTCAGCAGGGCCGAGACCGCCGACCGGGCGCGACACGTGCGCGTCCACTCCTACAGCGTCGATGTCGACGTCCGCGACGCCGCGGACCCCGCGACGCACACCTTCCCCGTCATCTCGTCGATCACGCTCACCAGCCGGTCGAGGGAGAGCTGGCTGGACTTCATCGGCGAGGTGGACGCGATCCTGGTCGACGGGGCGCCCCATCCGCTGGAGTACGACGGCGCCCGCATCACCCTGAGCCGGCTGCCCAGGCGCCGCTGCACCGTCACCGTGCACGGCCGCGGCCGGTACTCCCGCACGGGGGAGGGGCTGCACCGCTTCGTCGACCCCGCCGACGGCCAGACCTACCTCTATACCCAGTACGAGCCGGCAGACGCGCGGCGGGTGTTCCCCAACCTCGAGCAGCCGGACCTGAGGGCGCCGTTCGCGTTCTCGCTCACCGGCCCGGAGGGGTGGTGGCTGGGCTCGAACCAGCCCGAGGCGTCGCGGACGACCGTGGCCGACGGTGTGGTCAGGGTCGAGTTCGCCCCCACGCACACGCTGTCCACCTACATCACGTGCCTGGCCGCGGGGCCGTACCACCGCGTCGCCGACACGTGGCAGGGCATGGAGCTGGGGCTGATGTGCAGGCAGAGCCTGGCCCGCTATCTCGACTCCGACGAGCTGTTCCGCCTGACGAAGGCGGGCCTGGACTGGCTCACCGACAACTTCGGCGACTACCCGTGGGGCGTCAAGTACGACCAGATCTTCGTCCCCGAGTACAACCTCGGCGCCATGGAGAACCCCGGCCTGGTCACGTTCACCGAGCACTACCTCTTCCGCTCGCCCGCGACGCCCGCGCAGCTGCAGGGCCGCGCCAACACCCTGGTGCATGAGATGAGCCACATGTGGTTCGGCGACCTCGTCACCCCCCGGTGGTGGGGCGACCTCTGGCTCAAGGAGAGTTTCGCCGAGTTCATGGGCAGCCACATCTCGGTGGAGGCCTGCGGGTTCGCCGACGGCTGGGTGAACTTCGCCACGTCCCGCAAGGTGGGCGCGTACCTGGCCGACTCCATGCCGACGACCCACCCGGTGGTGGCCGACATCCCGGACCTCGAGGCCGCGAAGACCAACTTCGACCGGATCACCTACTCGAAGGGCTCGGCCGCGCTCACGCAGCTGGTCCACTACGTGGGCCTGGAGGCGTTCCTGGCCGGGTGTCGTCGCTACTTCCAGACCCACGCGTTCGCGTCGGCGACGCTGGGGGACTTCATGGATGCCCTGGACGTGGAGACCGACCGAGACCTCAGCGGCTGGGTGCCGGCCTGGCTGGAATCCGCCGGTCACGACAGGCTGAGCGCGCACTGGGAGGTCCACGGCGGCTACATGACCGGGCTGCGGGTGCGGCGCGACTTCTACGGGGCCGGCGACGCCTCTGCCGACCGGCCGCACGCCACCAGCCTCGCGCTCTACCGCCTGCACGAGGACGGGCTGCGGCTGGAGCAGCAGTTCGATCTCCGCATCGAGGGACCCGAGGTGCGGATCCCGGACGCCGACGGGCTGCCCGTGCCCGACGTCGTCCTGATCAACCACACGGACCGGACCTTCGCCCGCGTCGAGCTCGATGAGGGGAGCCGCGACGTGCTCGTGTCCCACCTCGCGGACCTCGAGCCGCTGGCCAGGGCGGTGGCGTGGACGTCGCTCTGGGGCGACGTGCGCGCCGGGCTCCTGGCCCCCGCCGACTTCGTCACCGCCGTGCTCGGCGCCCGCGAGCCGCAGTCCGGGGTGCTGTCGTCGCTGCTGGCGAGGGCCTTCACCGCGGTCGACCGGTACTCGGTCGACGACGCCGCGGCCGGCCCCTGGCGCGACGGCTGCCGGGCCGCTGCCCTGGCGGCCCACCCCGGCTCGGCCGAGCAGCTGCTCTGGGCGAAGGCGTACCTCAACGCCGCAGCCCTCGCGCCGGAGGACGTGCGGTGGGTGCTCGACGGCGGCATCCCCGGGCTCGAGGTCTCGGTGGATGTGACGTGGCTGGCGTGGCAGTGTCTGGCCACGCAGGGCAGCGCGTCCGACGCGGAGCTGGCCGCCGCGCTCGCGGCCGACGACACCGCCACGGGGCGGATGGCCCACCTTCAGGCGCTGATGTCGCGGCCGGACCCGGCGGTGAAGGAGGAGGCGTGGACGCGCGCGCACACCGTCGACGGCGAGACGAACGAGGCAGTGGACGCCCTCATGGAGGGGTTCGGGGCGCCCGGGCAGGACGCGCTGCGTGAGCGGTTCGCGGCCCGCTACTTCGAGCACCTGACCGAGGTGTGGCGCGACCAGCCCATCGAGATCGCCCTGCGGCTCGTGCACGGCGGGTTCCCTTCCGACGGCGTCGAGGCCGGCCATCGCTGGCTGCGGGAGCACCCGGCCGCGCCCGCCCCGCTGCGTCGGTTGGTCAGGGAGGAGCTCTACGAGGCCGAGGTCGCGGCCCACGTGCGGTCCGCGAACGCCGTCAGGGTGCCCCGGCGGGGCCCGCACCGGTAGATTGAGCCCGTGGCAGACACCGTTGAGCACGCAGCCCAGACCCCTGACGTCGAGCAGCCGTACGCGGCACTCGGTGTGAAGGACGACGAATACGCGCAGATCCGCGAGATCCTGGGCCGTCGCCCCACCTCCGCCGAACTCGCCATGTACTCGGTGATGTGGTCGGAGCACTGCTCCTACAAGTCCTCGAAGGTGCACCTGCGCAAGTTCGGCGAGCTCAGCCAGGAGACCCCCCGGGGCCCGCTGCTGGCCGGCATCGGTGACAACGCCGGCGTCGTGGACATCGGCCAGGGATACGCCGTCACGTTCAAGGCCGAGTCGCACAACCATCCGTCCTTCGTGGAGCCCTACCAGGGCGCGGCCACCGGCGTCGGCGGCATCGTCCGCGACATCCTCGCGATGGGCGCCCGACCCATCGGCGTGATGGACTCGCTGCGGTTCGGCCCCCTCGACGAGGCCGACACCCGCCGCGTCCTGCCCGGCGTGGTCGCCGGCGTGGGCGGCTACGGCAACTGCCTGGGCCTGCCCAACATCGGCGGCGAGGTCCAGTTCCACGAGAGCTACCTCGGCAACCCGCTGGTCAACGCCCTCTGCGTGGGCGTGCTGCGGCACGAGGACCTGCACTTCGCCAAGGCCACCGGCGTCGGCAACCAGGTCATCCTGTTCGGCGCCTCCACCGGCGGCGACGGCATCGGCGGCGCCTCCATCCTCGCGTCCGAGACCTTCGACGAGGACGGCCCGGCCAAGCGGCCCAGCGTCCAGGTGGGCGACCCGTTCATGGAGAAGCTGCTCATCGAGTGCACCCTTGAGCTGTTCCAGGCCGACATCATCAACGGCATCCAGGACTTCGGCGCCGCCGGCATCTCCTGCGCCACCTCGGAGCTGGCCTCCGCCGGCGACGGCGGCATGTTCGTCAACCTGGACCTCGTGCCACTCCGCGACCCCAACCTCGCGCCCGAGGAGATCCTCATGAGCGAGTCCCAGGAGCGGATGATGGCGGTGGTCGAGCCGGCCAACGTCGAGCGCTTCATGGAGATCTGCGCCAAGTGGGACGTCCAGGCCACCATCGTCGGCGAGGTCATCGAGGGCGACAGGCTGATCATCCAGTGGCACGGCGAGACCATCGTCGACGTGGACCCGAAGACGGTCGCGCACGAGGGCCCCGTGTACAACCGGCCGTACCACCGGCCGGAGTGGCTCGACGCCGTCAACGCCGACCGCGCCGAGGACCTGCCCCGGGACAACTCGCCGGAGGCGGTCAAGGCCGCACTGATCCGGGTGCTCGCACACGGCAACATCGCGGACAAGACGTGGGTCACCGAGCAGTACGACCGCTACGTCCGCGGCAACTCGGTTCTCGCGCAGCCGGAGGATTCGGGCATGCTGCGCATCGACGAGGAGACCGGGCTGGGCATCGCGCTCGCGCTGGACGCCAACTCCCGCTTCTCCTACCTCAACCCCTACCTGGGTGCGCAGCTGTCGCTGGCCGAGTCGTACCGCAACGTCGCCGTCACGGGCGCCGAGCCGGTGGCCATCACGGACTGCCTCAACTTCGGCTCCCCCGAGGACCCGGAGGTGATGTGGCAGTTCGCCGAGGCCGTGATGGGCCTGGTCGACGGCTGCCGCGAGCTCGGCGTGCCGGTGACGGGCGGCAACGTGTCGCTGTACAACCAGACCGCCACGGCCCCCATCCTGCCCACGCCCACCGTCGGCGTGCTCGGCGTGATCGACGACGTGGCCACCCGGAGCCGTTCAGGCTTCGCACACCCGGGCGACGCGATCCTGCTGCTGGGCGAGACCCGCGAGGAGCTGTCCGGCTCGATCTGGGCGTCCGTCATGCACGACGGCCACATCGGAGGGCTCCCGCCGGCGGTGGTGCTGGGCGCCGAGAAGGCGCTGGCCGAGGTGATGGGGGAGGCCGCGCGTCGCGGGCTGCTGTCGTCGGCGCACGACGTGAGCGAGGGCGGCCTGGGCGTGGCCCTGGCCGAATCGGCGTTCCGAAACGGCCTGGGCTTCGCGGTGACGCTGCCCGAGGGTGACCTCACCGTGGCGCTGTTCTCGGAATCCGCCGCGCGGGCCGTGGTGTCGCTGCCGGGCTCGAGCGTGGAGGAGTTCGAGGCCCTGTGCGCCGAGCGCGGCGTCCCGACCACCCGCCTCGGCGAGGTGACGGGCGAGCCCGAGATGGAGTTCGTGGGGCAGTTCAGCGTGGATCTGGGCGAGGCGGAATCCGTGTGGACGGCGCCGATCCCAGCCGCGATGGCCTAGCCCCTCCCAGCAGCTGGCTCAGCCGTTCGGCGAAGCGCCAGGCGCGCTGAAGGTCGGCGTCGGTCGCGGTGGTGCGGCGGTCGGTGCCGTATTCGGTGGCGATCCGCACCGTCCTCAGCCACTCGAAGCCGTCGGCGTCGAATCCGGGGACGAGGATGGCTGCGGCCTGCCCCGTGGCGGCGTGGCTGCCGGCGCTGCGGGCCCGGAAGCCGTGGTCGAGGAGGAGCGCGGTGAGTTCCTTGCGGATCGCGTCGTAGGCCAGCGAGAACGCGCCGGCCGGGTCTGTCGCGCTGATGGTCCGTGAGCTGGCCAGGTGCCGCGCGGCCTGCTCGCGCAGCATCGCCACCTGGTCCGCATCGGGCGGCACGGACTCGATGCGGCCCTCCCTGATCAGGTCTGCGAGCTCCTGCCGAACCATGCCATCCACCCTAGCCGCCGTCAGGCGGGCCTCCGTGCGGTAGCTGTTCCTCCAGGCCGGTCCTCGGCGGCCATATGGCACCGAGGGGGCGGCTGGAGGAACGTTATCCGCAGGGCCGGTTGTTCACAGCTGATGCTTGGGCCGGGAGTCCGGGGGAGCTGCTGACGATCAGGGAGTGCATGAGACATGAACTGCAGGAGATCATCAACAGCGAGGCGATCATCCGGAGGAGGCTGCATCCAGCTCTCGGCGACGCCATCGATCGTGCCCACAAGGACGGTGACATCACCAGAGTCCTCCCGGGGGTGTTCGCGGCGCCGGAGCAGGCTGAGATGCTCGAGATCCGCACGGCGGCCATCGCGGCGGTGGATCCGAACCTCACCTTCGTTCGGCACACTGCGGCGCGGCTGACCTGGTGGCCTGAGCTGACGGTGGAGAAGGTCCAGGTCGCGTCGACGAGGCGCCGGCCGGCGCCGGGGTATGACTTCGAGGCCCGGAAGGTTCCTGCAGAGCTGCGGCAGTGGAACGGGGAGGTCTTCATCAGCTCTCCCGAGCACAGTGTCCTGGAGCTCAGCGACACCATGGGCGGGGCCGTCATCGACGAGGCACTTCGACGCGAGGCCGTGACGTTGGACTCGCTCAAGAAAGCGCTGGCAGCCATGCCGGCGCGAGCGGGCAACGCAGCGCGCGCACGGCTGCTGCATGAGTCGCGGGATGCGCCTTGGTCCGAGCTCGAACGTGATGCTCATGTCAGGTTGCGGACTGCCAGGCTCAAGGGATGGAAGACCAACCTGGAGGTGATCATCGAGGGGGAGCAGTTCTTCGTGGATGTGGCGTTCCCCGGGCTGCGGCTGGCCCTCGAGTTCGACGGATGGCAGTACCACAAGGATCACGAGGCGTTCGTCCACGATCGCCGCCGTGACGTTCTCCTCACGCTGGCCGGCTGGACCGTTCTGCGCTTCACCGCGGCGACCATGGACGACATGGTCGAGTGTGTCGGTCAGGCGGTGAGGCTGCTGTCGCGCGGCTGACGTTCCCCCAGGCCGGTCCTCGGCGGCCATATGGCACCGAGGGGGCGGCTGGAGGAACGCATTCCGCGCGTCAGTAGGGTGGGGGCATGAGCCTCAACGATCGCGTCACCGACGTCCTGCCCTCCGTCCTCACCGACCTCAAGCGACTCATCGCGATCCCGTCCATCTCGTCCATGCCCGAGCACGACGACAACGTGCTGGCCGCCGCCGAGACAGTGGCCTCCCTCGTCTCCGACGTCGGCTGCCCGGACGTGCGGCTGCTGCACGCCGGCGGCAAGCCCGCGGTCTTCGGCCACTTCCCGGCCCCCGAGGGCGCGCCCACGGTGCTCCTGTACGCCCACTACGACGTACAGCCCACCGGGGACGACGCAGCCTGGACCTCCGCGCCGTTCGCGCCCATCGAGCGCGACGGCCGCCTCTACTCCCGCGGATCCGCCGACGACAAGGGCGGGATCGCGGTCCACCTCGCCGCGCTCCGGGCCTTCGAGGGGCGGCCGCCCGTGGGGGTCAAGCTGTTCATCGAGGGCGAGGAGGAGATCGGGTCCCCCAGCATGGCCGCACTCCTCGACACGTACTCCGACGACCTCACCGCAGACGTCTTCGTGATCGCCGACTCGGTCAACTGGAAGGTGGGCGAGCCGTCGTTCACCACCACGCTGCGCGGCATGGTGGACGCCGAGGTCACCGTCTCCACGCTCCAGACCGGCCTGCACTCCGGGCAGTTCGGCGGAGTCGTGCCCGACGCGCTCACGGCGCTGTGCCGGCTGCTGGCCACCCTCCACGACGACCGCGGCAACGTGGCCATCGCCGGCCTGACCAGCAACGACGACCCCGCCGTCGACTACGACGAGGCCCGCCTTCGCGAGGAGACCGGCATCCTCGACGGCGTGGCGTGGATCGGCGACGGCCCCGCCTCGGCCCGCATGTGGACCCGTCCGGCCGCCTCCGTCCTGGCCATCGACGCCACCCCGGTCAAGGACGCCTCGAACACCCTCATCCCGACGGCGCGCGCCAAGGTCAGCGTCCGGCTGGCCCCTGGGCAGGACGCCGACGAGGCAGAGGCCGCCCTCCGGGCCCACCTCCTGGCCAACGCGCCCTGGGGCGCGCGGGTGGAGGTGGAGCCCGGCCAGAACGGCGGGGGCAGCGTCATCTCCCTCGACGACGACCGCGCCCGCTCCGCCATCGACGCCTTCACCGAGGCCTTCGGCGTCGCCCCCGTGGAGATCGGGGTCGGCGGCTCCATCCCCATCGTCGCCGAGTTCGCCGAGCGCAACCCGGGCGCCCTGGTCCTGGTCACCGCGGTGACCGACCCGATGTCGCGGATGCACGGCATCGACGAGTCGCTGGACCTGGGCGACCTCGCCAAGGCCGCGCTGGCCGAGACCCTGTTCCTGCAGCGCCTGGCGTGACGGCGGAACGGGCCGACGAGGCGGCGCGCTCCGTCCTCACCCTCTTCGGCGGACGGCTGTTCGGGCTGCCCGGCACGCACCTCGCCGCGACCGCCCGGCCCGGCCCACCGCCGCGACCCTGGCACTACTGGTGGCAGGCGCACCTGCTCGACTGCCTCGTCGACGCCAGGCGCCGCGGCTCGACGGTGGTGGACGCCCGGCTGGTCCGCCGCCATCTCCGCGGCATCCGGGTGCGCAACTGGGGGAGGCTGCGCAACCGGTACTTCGACGACATGGCCTGGCTGGCGCTCGCCGCGCACCGCGCGGGTCGCCCCGCGCGGGGCCTGGACCGGGTGCTGACCTCGGCCATCACCGACGACTGGGGCGGCGGGGCGTTCTGGAGCCTGGACCGGGACTTCAAGAACACGGCGGCCACCGGCCCCATCGCACTCCACCTGGCCCGCGCCGGCCGCCTCGACGAGGCCGCCGGGCTCCTCGACTGGCTCGACGACCACCTCGCGGACCCGGAGACCGGGCTCTACCGCGACGGCCTCCGCCTCGCCGCCCCACGCCCTGCGCGGGAGCGCGTCGCGCTGCGGGTGGGCAGGGCGCCCCGCCTCTCGACCGGCTCCGGCTCCGACCTCGTCCCGCACGTGTTCACCTACAACCAGGGCCCCGTGCTGGGCGTCATGCTGCGGCTGGGCAGGCTCGAGGACGCGGCCCGGCACATCGATGCCGTCGCAGCCCACCTCACGCGCCCGGGCACCACGCTCCTGCGCACCCACGGCGACGGCGACGGCGGGCTCTTCACCGGCATCCTCACCCGCTACCTGGCGCTCGCCGCCCGCGACGTGCGGCTCCCCGGCGCCACCCGGGCGACGGCCACCGACCTGACCACGGCGTTCGCCGACGCGCTGTGGCGTGGGCACGAGACGCGCGGCTGGCGCAACCAGCCGGTGACCGTCTTCCCCCAGGACACCACCCCGGCCGGGACGGTGCCGCCCGGGCACGCCGTCGAGCTGGCCACCCAGCTTCAGGCGTGGATGGCGCTGGAGGCGGCCGCCGCGTCGCAACCCGGCTAGCCGACCGACTCCACCCAGAACCGCCCCTCCACCAGGTGCGCGAGGATCGCGGCGGGGAGCCACGGCAGGATGTCGGGCGGCAGGGCGTCGGGCGCGAACCAGCCCAGCTCCGAGGTGGCCTCTCCGGGGGCCAGCTCGCCCAGCCACTCGGAGCTCTCGAAGAAGAAGTTGAACCCCCGCGCGCGTCCCGTGGGGTAGGGCAGGTCGAACCGCTGCACCCCGACGTGCCGGAGCGCCGACGGGTCCAGCAGCGCCCCCACCTCCTCGCCCGCCTCCCGCGCCGCCGCGACCGCGGAGGCCTCGCCGTCGTCGATGTGGCCCCCTGGCAGGTTCCACAGCCCGTCGGCGCGGCCGGTCCCCTCGCGCCTGGCCAGGAGCACCCGGCCCGAGGCGTCCCGCAGCGCCACCCAGGCGATGAGCTCGAATCCCATGCCCCCATCTAACCGCGCCGGTAGCGTGTGCCTCAGCCGAGAGAACGGACATCGACGTGCGGATCGAGCGCGATTCACTGGGGGAGATGGAGATCCCCGACGACGCCTACTGGGGGATCAACACCGCGCGTGCGGTGCAGAACTTCCGGATCAGCCGCCGCGAGATCAGCGTGTACCCGGACCTCATCGTCGCCTACGCCCAGGTGAAGCAGGCCGCGGCCCGCGCCAACCGCGACATCGGGGTGCTCGACGCCAACCTGGCGGACCTCATCGACCGCGCCGCGCAGGACATCATCGACGGCCGGCTCCACGAGCAGTTCGTCGTGGGCGTCATCCAGGGCGGGGCCGGCACGTCCACCAACATGAACGTCAACGAGGTGATCGCCAACCGGGCGCTCGAGCTGGCGGGGCGCGCCTTCGGCGACTACGGCTTCCTCTCGCCCAACGACCACGTGAACCGCTCCCAGTCCACCAACGACACCTACCCGAGCGCCGTCAAGCTGAGCCTCGTGGCCGCCCTGACCAAGCTCGCCGACGAGATGCGGCTCCTCCGGCACTCCTTCGCGGCGAAGGGCCGTGAGTTCCGCGAGGTGCTCAAGGTGGGGAGGACCCAGTTGCAGGACGCGGTGCCGATGACGCTCGGGCAGGAGTTCCGAGGCTTCTCCACCACGCTGGGCGAGGACATCGACCGGATCGAGGACGTGCGGCCGCTGCTGATGGAGCTCAACCTCGGCGCCACCGCCATCGGCACCGGCATCACCGCCCCTCCCGGCTACGGCGAGGCGGTCATCGGCCACCTGCGCGAGATCACCGGCTTCGAGGAGCTCGTCATCGCCGACGACCTCATCGAGGCCACCAGCGACACCGGCGTGTTCATGTCCACCTCGTCGGTGATGAAGCGCTCCGCGATGAAGCTGTCGAAGATCTGCAACGACCTGCGGCTGCTCAGCTCCGGCCCGCAGGCGGGCTTCGGCGAGATCGTCCTTCCCGCGGTCCAGGCGGGCAGCTCGATCATGCCCGGCAAGGTCAACCCGGTGATCCCGGAGGCGGTCAACCAGGTGGCGTTCGTCATCGCCGGGTCCGACGTCACCGTCGCGATGGCCTCGGAGGCCGGCCAGCTGCAGCTCAACGCGTTCGAGCCCGTCATGGCCCACGTCCTGCTGCAGAACAGCACCTGGCTGCGCCGGGCGGTGCGGACGCTGCGCATCAACTGCGTCGACGGCATCACCGCCAACGCGGAGCGCACCCGGACCCAGGTGGACCAGTCCGTGGGCGTGGTGACAGCCCTCATGCCCATCCTCGGCTACCTGCACGCCAGCCGGCTGGCGAAGGAGGCGCTCAAGGGGGGCCGCTCCATCCGCGAGTTGGTGCTGGCCGAGGGCATCCTCGACGCCGCGACGCTGGACCGGTTGCTGGAGCCCGGGGCCCTGTCCGGCGGGGTGCTGGACACGGGGCCGCTGCCGGCGATGACGCCGGAGCTGATCGCGGCCGTGGAGCGGCAGCTCGATGAGGCCGACCGCCGCGACGAGGCCTGACCGGTCACTCCTCTGGCGGGAAGACGTGCCCGAAGGACTCCGGGGCGCGCTGGCTGAAGCGGGGTTCGCGCTTGCCCAGGAACGCGAGCCCGCCCTCGCGGCCGTCGCCGTGGGCCGAGTGCCGCAGCGCCAACGACTCGGCCAGGTGCGCGTCGAGCACGCTCGCGCCCGCCATGTGCCGGAACACCAGCTGTCGGGTCATCGCGACGGCGTGCGCCGACTTCCGGAGCGTCATCCGGTCCGCGACGGCCCGCGCCGCGGCCAGCAGGTCCCCGGGCTCGTGCATCGAGTCCACCAGCCCGATCTCCAGGGCCCTCCCGGCCGTGACGATGTCGCCGCTGTAGAGCAGGTCCAGTGCCCGCGACTGCCCGACGATGCGGGGCAGGAACCACGTCGAGCAGGCCTCCGGGGTGATGCCCAGGCGGGCGAACACGAACCCCATCCGCGCCTCCGTGGAGGCGAGTCGGGCGTCCATCGGGAGCGTCATCGTCGAGCCGATGCCCACCCCCGCCCCGTTGACGGCCGCGATGACCGGCTTGCGGCACTCGAGGATGGCCAGGGTGAGCTTCCCGCCGGGCTCGCGGGCGCCGTCGCTCACCTCCGGCTCCGTCCAGCGCTCCCGCAGCTCGGCGGGGGAGAGGTCCATGCGCGGGTCGAAGCCGAACACGTTGTCGCCGTCGCTGAGCTCCATCCCGGCGCAGAACGCGCGGCCCGCGCCGGTGACGATGATCGCGCGGACGGTGTCGTCGCGGTCGGCCTCCCGGAGCGCGTCGACGAACTCGCGGCCCATGCCCAGGGTGAAGGCGTTGAGCTTGTCGGGGCGGTTGAGGGTGAGGGTGGCGACGCCGTCGTCGCGGGTCAGCAGCACGGTGCTCATCGGAGGTCTCCTTGCAGGATGGCGATGGTGCGGAGGTACTCGTCCTCGAGCCGGTCGACGAGCTCCGCTACGGTGGGCACGTCCGAGATCGCGGCCACGCCGTGGCCGGCCGACCAGACGTCGCGCCAGGCCTTGACGTCCTCGTGCTCGGCGGGCGGCCCCGCGGGATCGATGCCGGAGGCGGCGAGGCTCGCGGTGAGGAAGTTCGCCGGGATGCCGCTCACGGCTGGGGTGTAGACCACGTCGGCCGCCCCGGACGCCACCACCAGGTCCTTGTAGCCGTCCGCGGCGAGCGACTCCCGGGTGGCGAGGAAGCGGGTGCCCAGGTAGGCGAGGTCCGCGCCCATCGCCCGCGCCGCGGCGACGTCCGCCCCCGTGCTGAGGCCGCCGGCCAGCAGGATCGTCCCGTCGAACCAGGGCCGGACGGAGGCGACGAGCGCGAACGGGTTGACTGCTCCTGCGTGGCCACCGGCCCCCGCGGACACGAGGACGAGCCCGTCCACGCCGGCCGCGGCCGCCTTGCGGGCGTGCCGCAGCGTGGTCACGTCGTGGAACACCAGCCCGCCGTAGGCGTGCACGGCCTCCACCACCTCCGGCACCGCGCCGAGCGAGGTGATCACCACCGGCACCCGGTGCTCGACGACCACCGCCAGGTCCGCCTGCAGGCGGGTGTTGGTGGGATGCACGATGAGGTTGACCCCGAACGGGGCGTCGGCGGGCGTGAGGGCGGCCTCGATGTCGTCCAGCCACCCGGCGAAGTCCTGCGTGGTGCGGCGGTTGAGGGCCGGGAAGGTGCCGAGGACCCCCGCCCGGCAGCACGCGACGACGAGCTCCGGCCCGGACACCAGGAACATCGGCGCCGCGACCACGGGCAGCCGCAGCCGGCCGGACAGCTGCTCGGGCAACGCCATCGGCTCCTCCTCGAATCGCGACGCTCCGCCCAGTCTGGCAGACGCCGGCGCCCCTACGCTGTGCCCATGCAGACCCGCCAGCTGTGGCTCGACCTCGCCCGCGGCCTCGCCGTCGTGTCCATGGTGGTGGCCCACACCGCCCCGGCCGGAGGCATCTTCACCGTCACCGAGTACCTCACCGCGCCCTTGTTCGCGGCGGCGATCGGGGCCGGCATCGAGCTGGCCTGGCGCGGCCGGCGTGACGGGGCCCTCCGGTTCGTCGGCGAGTACGCCGTGCGCGGGGCGCTGCTGTTCCTGGCCGGGGTTCTGCTCCAACCCCTGTACTGGCAGATCGTGGTGGTGCTGCAGTGGCTCGGCGCGCTGACCGTGATCGTCGCGGTGCTCGTGGCGCTGAGGGTGCGTGGGCGGGTGGCGTTAGTGGCAGGGGCAGCGGTGGTGGCGGCCGCGTATCCGCTGATGGTGGCCACGCGGGGACCCTGGGCTGTCCCGGGCGCGCTGGCGCCGGCCGTGCAGTTCGCGTTCTCGGGCGGGCCCTACCGCCTGATGCCGATGGTCGCGGCGGGTCTGCTCGGCGTGGGGCTGACCCACTGGCTCGGCCGCACCGTCAGCCCGCGCGCCACGCTCGCCCTCGCCCTGGGCTCCGTGCTGGGCGCGGGCCTGGCCGTCGTGATCGGTTCGCAAACCGCGGCGGGGGCGTCACCGTACTCGGGCACCTACGGCGAGATGGTCGCCTCGCTCGCGGTGGTGACGGCGGTCATGGCGGGATCCAGGTGGCTGACGGACGCGGTCCCTCCCGGGCAGCTGCGATGGCTCGATCCGCTCGTCGCCACCGGCCGCCTGGCCATGACGGCCTACGTGCTGCAGTTCGTGGTGCTTCGGATCCTCACCGACGTCTTCCTGGGCGGAGGGCGCGACGACCACTGGTGGGTGATGCTCACCACGCTGGCGGTTCTGGTGGGGTTCAGCTGGGTGTGGCACCGCTTCGTCGGGATGGGTCCCTTCGAGCGGCTTCTGCGTCTCCCGCGAAGGCTGTTCCGTCGGTAGGCGGCGGCCTCAGGCGTCGAGGTCCTGCTCGACCATGGCGGAGATCCGCTCCACGGCCTCGTCGTTGTCCGACTCCACCGTGACGACGGCTCCGCGCTCGGCGCCCAGCGTCATGATGAGCAGCGACGAGGCGGCGTCCACCGTCGCGCCGTTCAGGGAGATGGTGATGTCGTCGTCGTACTCACCCGCGGCGGCGGCGATGAGGGCGGCGGGACGGGCATGAAGCCCCACGACGGACCCGACGGTCACGGACTTGCTGGCCATCAGAGGCTCCTTTTCTGCACCGCCGCACCGTTGCGGGCGGACACGGGGACAATCATAGCCAAGCCGGAGGCCCCTCCCAGCCACGGGTCGCCGGGGCTGGGAGGGGGCCGGACAAGGCACGGGGCTGCCCGCACCGCCTGGTGGCGGGTCAGGCCCGGGCCAGCCACACCGTCGTGTCGGTGGGCAGGACATGCCCGTGCAGCGGCACGCTGGACAGCAGCACGTCGTAGCCCTCGGGCAGCTCGACGGGGGCGCCGAGCACGTTCGTCAGGACCCGGACGGGGCCGTTGTCGAACGCCACCACGGACTCTCCTGCCTCGACCCACTCGAGCTCGCCGCGGCCCAGCCCCAGCTCCTTCCGGGCCGCGAGCGCGGAGCGGTAGAGGGTCAGGGTGCTGCCCGGCGCGTCCTCCTGCCGGTCGACCGCCAGCGCCTGGTAGGCCTCGGGTTGAGGCAGCCACGTCTTCCCGGTGGGGGAGAACCCCAGGCCGGGCTCGTCGGCGGCCCACGGCATCGGGATGCGGCAGCCGTCGCGGCCGGGCTTGGTGAAGTCCGAGCGGAACCAGGCGGGGTCCTGGCGCAGGTCGTCCGGAAGCGTCGTGTGGTCCGGGAGCCCCAGCTCCTCGCCCTGGTACAGGTACGCCGAGCCGGGCAGGGCCAGCATCATGAGCGTCGCGGCGCGGGCGCGGCGCAGGCCCGCCACGTTGTCCGGCTGCTCGTCGCCGGCGCCCAGGCCCTCATGGCTGGAGCCCGGGTCTGCGAGGCCGAGGCGGCTGACGTGCCTGAGCACGTCGTGGTTGCTGAGCACCCACGTGGTGGGCGCCCCGACGGCCTCGTCCGCGGCCATCGTCGACGCGATCACGTCGCGGTAGGCGGACGCGTCCCAGTGGCTGTCCAGGAACTGGAAGTTGAACGCGGTGTGCATCTCGTCGGGGCGCAGGTACAGCGCGAGCCGCTCCGGGTCCGCCACCCAGGCCTCGGCCACCAGCGAGCGGTCGCCCTCGTAGGAGTCGAGGACGGCCCGCCACCGGCGGTACACGTCGTGCACGCCGTCCTGGTCCCACATGGGGCCGGACTGGCCGTCGAGCAGCGACTGCTCCTCGTCGAAATCGGGCAGCCCGTCGGCCTTGATCAGCCCGTGCGCCACGTCCACGCGGAAGCCGTCGACGCCACGGTCCAGCCAGAAGCGCAGCACGCCGTCGAACGCCGCGCGGACCCGCTCCTCGGACCAGTCGAGATCCGGCTGCTTGACGTCGAACAGGTGCAAGTACCACTGCTCGGGGGTGCCGTCCGGGAGGGTGAGGCGCGTCCAGCCGGCGCCGCCGAAGACGGACTTCCAGTTGTTGGGCGGCAGTTCGCCGTGCTCGCCGCGGCCGTCGTGGAAGTGGTACATCTCGCGCTCGGGCGAGCCCGGGCCGGCGGCCACGGCCGCCTTGAACCAGCGGTGCTCGTCCGAGGTGTGGTTGGGCACCAGGTCGACGACGACGCGCAGGCCCGCCGCGTGCGCGGTCTCGATCAGCCGGTCCGCGTCGGCCAGGTCACCGAAGAGGGGGTCGATCTCCTCGTAGTCGGCCACGTCGTAGCCCGCGTCGGCCATGGGGGAGCGGTAGAACGGGGACATCCAGATGGCGTCCACCCCGAGGGCGGCCAGGTACGGGATCTTCTCGATGATCCCGGGGAGGTCGCCGTAGCCGTCGCCGGTGGAGTCGGCGAACGAGCGGGGGTAGATCTGGTAGATGACGGCGTCTCGCCACCATTCAGCGGGCATGCAATGGTCCTGTCGATTGTCTGATGATGAGGTCCGGGTGGAACAGCATCTCGGTGGGGTCTGTCGGCAGCCCGCGGATGGCGGTGAGCAGCGAGGCGACGGCGGCCTGGGTCATGGCGGCCACCGGCTGGCGGACGGTGGTGAGGGCGGGGCTGGTGAACGCCATCAGCGGCGAGTCGTCGTAGCCGACCACGGACACGTCGCGCGGGACCTCCATGCCACGCGAACGCGCCTCGCGGACGGCGCCGAGCGCCATCACGTCGGAGCCGCAGACGATGGCGGTGTGGCCGGCGTCGAACAGCCTGGCCGCGGCGGCCTGGCCGCCCTCGACGGAGAAGATGGTCGAGACCATGGAGCCGCGCGGCAGCCCGAGCGCGAGGAAGGCCGCCTGCTTGCGCTGGCTGGGGAGGTAGCGCTGCTGGCCCACCGCCAGCCCGATCCTGGTGTGCCCGAAGGAGCGCAGGTGCCCAACCGACATCGAGACGGCCTCAGCGTCGGAGCACGAGAAGAAGGCCCCCTCCACCCCGGGCGCGTAGCCGTTGATGAACACTGCCGGCACGCCGGCGTCGATGAGGCGTTGGTAGTGCTCGGAGGACGCCTCGGTGTCCGCCGGGGTACCCGAGACGGAGATGATCCCGGCGATCTCGACGCCGAGCAGCGCGTCGAGGTACTGCTCCTCGCTGGTGCCGCCGGGCCCGGCGGTGCAGAGGATCATGTGCCGGCCCGCGGCGGTCAACACCAGGGCAAGCTCGTTGGCGAACAGGGCGAACGAGGGGTTGGCCAGCTCCGGCACCATCACGGCGATCAGTCCCTCGGCCGACGGCTGGTCCGGCTCCGCGGCGAAACCGAGCCGCTCGAGGGTGGCCAGCACCGAGACCCTGGTGGCCTCCGCCACGCCGGGCTTGCCGTTGAGGACCCTGGAGACGGTGGCGGTGGACACGCCTGCGGCGACGGCCAGGTCCGCCAGCTTGGCCCGTGGGGGAATCATGGGCCTCCTCTCCTTCGAGTCCGTGCACGCCAACAGCGTTCGCAGGCAAGTGTGCAGGTTATCGCGGCGCATTGCAACGACTTTGCAGAATCGTTGCAGGCGGGATTGAGTCCCGACATGCCTAGTCCGACGCCTGGTGAGCCGTCTAGCGGGTCGGCAAACGTTTCCCGGCGCAGATTGTTATCGAACCGTTACTGCAACGACTTTGCAAGCGTTGCAAAGCTGGTTACGATTCTCAGCAGATCGGGTCGGCACCGGAGCGTCCCGAGACAACGAAGGAGTTACACACATGCGCAAGAGCCTCATCGCCGCCGCAGCGGCCGGGCTTTCTCTGACGCTGGTCGCCTGTGGCGGCGGCACGTCAACCACCTCCCCCTCCGCCACCGACGCGGCCTCGAGCAGCGCCCCCGCCGAGAGCTCGGCCCCCGCGGCCGCCGGCACCCTCACCGTCTGGGTCGACGAGACCCGCATCGACACCTTCAAGGCCATCGGGGAGTCCTTCCTCGCCGCCACCGGCGTGACGCTGGACGTCGTCCAGAAGCCGTCCGCCGACGTCAAGACCGACTTCATCGCGCAGGCCCCCACCGGCCAGGGCCCGGACCTCATCGTCGGCGCTCACGACTGGACCGGTGACCTCGTCAAGAACGGCGTCATCGCCCCCGTCGAGCTGGGCGACAAGGTCTCCGGCTTCAACGAGGTGGCCACCCGCGGCTTCTCGCAGGCCGGCCAGCTCTACGGCGTCCCCTACGCCATCGAGAACATCGCCCTGGTGCGCAACAACGCCATGGTCCAGGACACCCCCGCCACCTTCGACGAGCTGATCGCCCAGGGCAAGGCCGCCGCCGGCGCCGAGTTCCCGGCCGTGATCCAGCAGGGCCCCAACGGCGACGCCTACCACCTCTACCCGATCCAGACCTCGTTCGGCGCCCCGGTGTTCAAGACCGACGCCAACGGCGACTACACCGCCGAGCTCGGCATGGGCGGCCCCGAGGGCCTCGCGTTCGCCGAGTACCTGAAGACGCTGGCCGCTGAGAAGGTCGTCTCCTCCTCGCTCGACGGCGAGACCGCCAAGCAGGCCTTCCTCGACGGCAAGACGCCCTACATCATCACCGGCCCCTGGTACGTCGCCGACTTCGTCACCGCCGACATGGACATCACCGTGCTGCCCGTGCCGTCGGCCGGCGGCCAGCCCTCGGCCCCGTTCGTCGGCGTGCAGGGCGTGTTCCTGTCGTCGAAGTCCGAGAACACCCTGCTTGCCTCGCAGTTCCTCGACTGGATGGCCAGCAAGGAGGCCCAGGACCAGCTGTACGAACTGGGTGACCGCATGCCGGCCCTGACCGAGTCCGCCGACGCGGTCTCCGACGAGATCCTGGCCGGCTTCGGCGAGGCGGGCAAGGACGGCCAGCCGATGCCGTCGATCCCCGAGATGGGCGCCGTTTGGGAGTTCTGGGGAGGCGCGCAGGTGAGCATCATCACCGGCAATGCCGAGCCGGCGGCCGCCTGGGACGCTATGGTCAAGAACATCGAAGCCAAGTTCTGACGCCTGACTGACCGAAGGTCATTTCCGGGGGTTGGGCGGCTGAGGCCGCTCAACCCCCGGTCCATACTCGCAACGAAGCGAAGGTAACTCTCTTGAGCAACTCACCGACCACGCAGTCGCCGAGGCTCTCCCACGCGCGGGACCTCTCGCGCCCGGGCTTCATCGCGAAGCTCGTCCTCATGATGCTGGTCAACGCGTTTGGCCTCTACGGCATCCTGGCCAGCTACGGCCAGCAGGAGTGGGGCGTCCTCGTCTTCCTCGTCATCACCCTGATCGTCGTCGACTTCGTGTACTTCTCGAAGCGCGCGATCCCGGCCAAGTACCTCGTCCCCGGACTGATCTTCCTCGCGGTCTTCCAGATCTACGTGATGGTCAACACCGCCTACGTGGCGTTCACCAACTACGGCGACGGACACAACGACGCCAAGGGTCCGGCCATCACCCAGATCATGAAGACCTCGGACCGCCGGGTGGAGGGCACGCCCACATACCCGGTGACCGTCTTCGACCGTGACGGGCAGATCGGCTTCGCCATCGTCGACGGCGAGACGGCGCGGACCGGAGACGCCGAGAACCCGCTCACCGACGCCCCCGACGCGGTCATCGACGGTGGCCGCGTGACCGAGGTGCCCGGCGCGACCGTGCTGCAGCTCGCCGAGATCCAGCAACGTCAGCAGGAGGTCCTCGACCTCCGGGTCAGCGTCTCCGACAACCCGGACGACGGGTGGCTCCGCACGGACAACGCGGCCATGGCCTACATCGCCAAGTCGCTGCTGACCTACGACGAGGCCTCCGACACCTTCACCGACGCCGACGGCAAGGTCTTCACCGCGGACCCGAGCCGAGGCCTGTTCGTGGCCGACGACGGCAGCTCGCTGACGCCCGGCTGGCGCGTGGTGGTCGGATTCGACAACTTCGCGGCGATGTTCACCGACGCGCGCCTGGCGGGCCCGTTCCTGTCGTCGCTGGTGTGGACGTTCGCGTTCGCCATCCTGTCGGTGCTCACCACCTTCGCCTTCGGCCTCTTCCTCGCGGTGGTGTTCAACGACCCGCGGATCAAGGGGCGCACGCTCTACCGCGCCCTGTTCATCCTCCCGTACGCCTTCCCCGGCTTCCTCGCGGCGCTGGTGTGGCGAGGCCTGCTCAACCAGGAGTTCGGCTTCATCAATCAGGTCCTCCTGGGGGGCGCCAGCATCCCGTGGTTCACCGACGGCAACCTGGCCAAGCTCGCCATCATCGGCGTGAACCTGTGGCTGGGCTTCCCCTACATGTTCCTCGTGACCACCGGCGCCCTGCAGTCCATCCCGCAGGAGCTGACTGAGGCGGGCATCATGGACGGCGCCAGCCCCATCCGGCGGTTCTGGAGCATCACGCTTCCGCTGCTGCTGGTGTCGGTGGCGCCGCTGCTCATCGCGAGCTTCGCATTCAACTTCAACAACTTCTCGCTGATCTACATGCTCACCGGCGGCGGCCCCAACTACCCCGGGGCGCCGGCGCCGATCGGCGAGACCGACATCCTCATCTCGATGGTCTACGCCATCGCCTTCGAGGGTGGCAACCGGCAGTACGGGCTGGCCAGTGCCATGTCGATCGTCATCTTCCTGGTGGTCGGCTTCATCTCCTGGCTGGGATTCCGGCAGACCCGCAAGCTTGAGGAGATCATGTGATGGCCAGGAAGACCCTTGCCGACGGCCAGAACGACACGCGCCTCCGCGGCGGACGGTGGTGGGCCGAGGTCGGCTGGCGGCACATCGTCGCGATCCTCGTGATCATCTACTGCACGTTCCCGCTGCTCTACGTGCTGTCCGCCTCCCTCAACACCAACGGCAGCATCACCGGGTCCCTGAGGCTGTTCACCAGCTTCACAGGCAAGCACTACGCCCAGCTGATGACCACGGACTTCCCACGGTGGGCGCTGCACTCGCTCTACGTCAGCGGCCTGACCGCGGTGGGCACGGTCCTCATGGGAGCGGCGGCGGCCTACGCCTTCAGCCGGTTCCGGTTCAAGGGCCGTCGTGGCAGCCTCACGGCGCTGCTCATCATCCAGATGTTCCCGCAGATGCTGGCCTTCGTCGCCATCTTCCTGCTGGCGCTGACGCTGGGGGAGATCTTCCCCTTCCTGGGCCTCGGCTCGCACCTGCAGCTCATCGCCATCTACCTGGGCGGTGCGCTGGGCGCCAACACGTTCCTCATGTACGGCTTCTTCAACACCATCCCGATGGAGCTGGACGAGGCCGCCAAGATCGACGGCGCCACCCACGCCCAGATCTTCTGGGGCATGGTGATGAGGCTCGTGACGCCGATCCTTGCCGTCGTCGGGCTGCTCAGCTTCGTCGGCTCCTACGGCGAGTTCATCCTGGCCCGCATCGTGCTGGCCAGGCCCGAGAACTACACGCTGGCCGTGGGCCTGTATGTGTGGGGCTCGGACGAGCGCAACGCGCCGTGGTCGCTGTTCGCGGCGGGCGCGGTGCTGGCCGCCATCCCGATCATCCTGCTGTTCATGTACCTGCAGAAGTACATCGTGGCGGGCCTGACCGCGGGCGGCGTGAAGGGCTGACGCCCACCGGTACGACGAGGCCGCGCCGGCAGGCGGGCGACCCGAGAGGGACGCTCAGCCCGCCGGCGCGGTGCCGCGTCCGGGGCCGTCGGCGCCGGCAGGGGAGTGCAGCGCGAGGTGGCAGAGCCGGGGACCGACGGCGATGCGCCCGGCCTTGAGCGGGCTGCCGGTGGCCTCGAGGTAGCCGTCGACGAAGCCCTGGTGGATGGCGCAGACGACCGGCAATTCCTGCAGGCCCACCTCGGCGCGGAAGGGACAGCGGGTGAACGTCAGGTCGGTGCCGACGGCCACCGTCCCGAACCCGCGCTCGGCCAGATGGTCCACCAGGCCGTCGACGGGGTCCCGGGGGTCGCCCTCCTCGTCGACCATCGACACCCCCCAGCTGCGCCCGGCCATTTCTGCCAGCCGCGTGCCGTCCGGCAGCGGGGTCACGAAGTTCTGGATCAGCACCTCGGTGAGCTCCATCAGGTGGGAGTTGCTCACGTTGGGGGAGTCACTGGTGGCGGCGAACAACAAAGGCGGGCGGCCCGCCTGCCCCACGGGCGCGGCGGCGCTGACGGCGTAGCCCGCGTCCCGCAGGCCCTCGAGGTGGAAGCGGGCGGAGTTGCGGTGCAGCCCGAGCTGGTCCGCGACGTCCGCGACGGAGACCGGGGCGGAGGCGGACTGCAGCAGGCCGAGGACCCGGGTGCGGGTCGGCCCTAGTCCGTGATGTTCGCTGGTCACCGATCCAGTTTCGCATGCGCGGGGAGCCCCTTCCCGGTGGGGGTACCATGCGCCCATGCAGGAGCGACGGTTGCTGGACAGCCACGGGCGGGTCGCGCGGGACGTTCGCGTGTCGCTGACCGACCGCTGCAACCTGCGCTGCACCTACTGCATGCCCGCCGAGGGGCTGGCCTGGCTGCCGGTCGAGGAGACGCTCACCGACGACGAGGTGGTCCGGCTCATCAGGGTGGCCGTCGAGCGCCTCGGCGTGGAGCGCGTCCGCTTCACCGGCGGCGAGCCACTGCTGCGGCCCGGGCTCGAACGCATCGTGGCGGCGGCGGCCGCCATGGCCGGCCCCGGCGGCCGGCCGGAGCTGGCCCTCACCACGAACGGACTGGGACTCGACAAGCGCATCGCCGGGCTCGTCGACGCGGGCCTGGACCGGGTCAACATCTCCCTGGACTCGCTCGACCCGGTGCGCTACGCCCGGCTGTCGCGCCGGGACCGCCTGCACGACGTGCTCACCAGCATCGCCGCCGCTGACGCCGCCGGTCTCAGGCCGCTCAAGGTGAACTCGGTGATCATGCGGGGCGAGAACGAGGCCGACATCGTGCCGCTGGCCGAGTTCTGCCTGGCCCGCGGCTACCAGCTGCGCTTCATCGAGCAGATGCCACTGGGCCCCAAGCACGAGTGGGACCGCTCGCAGATGGTGACCTCCAGGGAGATCCTCGAGGCTCTCGAGACCCGATTCACGCTCACCCCGCTGGACGAACCTCGCGGCGCGGCACCCGCCGAGCTCTGGCGGGTCGAGCCCGACACGCACCAGGAGGGCGGCACCATCGGGGTGATCGCGTCGGTGACCAACCCCTTCTGTGCTGCCTGTGACCGGACCCGGCTCACCTCCGACGGCCAGGTCCGCAACTGCCTGTTCTCCCGCACCGAGACGGATCTGCGCTCCATCCTCCGCGGAGGTGGCGCGGATGAGGACCTCGTCGAGGCCTGGGCCGGCGCCCACACCGCAAAGCGGCGCGCCCACGGCATCGACGACATCGGCTTCGTCCAGCCGGACCGCACCATGAGCGCCATCGGCGGATGACGATGGGCCGGCCGACGCGCTGCGCCGTCGTCCTGGGCGGCGGGCGGTCCTCGCGGATGGGCACCGACAAGCTCGAGCTCCGGCTCGGCGCCCGGTCCCTGCTGAGGCGCAGCTGCGACGCCGCCCTCACCTGGGCGCCGAGCGTGGTGGTGGCCTCGCCGTGGCGGGAGGGCTTCGACGACCCGCGCCTCACGTTCGTGCTGGAGGACCCGCCGTTCGGCGGCCCCGTCGCCGGACTCGCCGCCGCCGTCGCGGCCCTGCCGGCCGAGGCCTCCGAGGTCCTGCTCCTGGCCGGGGATCTCGCCGATCCCCAGGCCGTCGTCGACGCGCTGGCGCGGGCGTATACGGGGGAGGACGGCGTCGCGCTGGTGGACCGGGAGGGGTGGCCGCAGTACCTGGCCGCGCGGTACCGGGCGGCGGCGCTCCGCCGGGCGATCGCGGAGGCGCCGGCCGTGCGCGACGTGTCCGTCAGGAGGGTCATGCGGGGCCTGATGCTGGCCCTCGCCGAGGCCGACGAGAGGGTCACCGCGGACGTCGACACCCCCGGCCAGGCCCGCCTCGCGGGGCTCGACGGATAGTTCTACGACGACACGTAAGACTTTTTTCCGAGAAACTTGGACGAACCGGCTTCGGGCATGGAAAGCTGACGCCCATGAGCACCGATTCCGCGCGCCTTGACGGCCCCGCCTCCGATGCACTCCTCAAGCTCGGCCGGTTCTTCACCAAGTGGGACCAGACCGAGGACGGCCGGGCCGTCTTCCGCGAGGGCGGCCGCGCCGGGGACGTGTTCTACCGCGACCGTTGGAGCCACGACAAGGTGGTCCGCTCCACGCACGGCGTCAACTGCACCGGCTCCTGCTCGTGGAAGGTCTACGTCAAGGACGGGATCATCACCTGGGAGTCCCAGCAGACGGACTATCCCACCACCGGACCGGACCGGCCGGAGTACGAGCCCCGCGGATGCCCCCGTGGGGCCGCGTTTTCCTGGTACACCTACTCGCCCACGCGGGTGCGTTACCCGTACGGCCGCGGCGTGCTCATCGAGATGTACCGCGAGGCGAAGAAGCGGCTGGGGGATCCCGTCGCCGCCTTCCGGGAGATCTCCACGGATCCGGCCAAGCGCCGCAGGTACCAGCAGGCGCGCGGCAAGGGCGGCCTGGTGCGTATCTCGTGGGAGGAGGCCATCGAGATCGCGGCCGCGTCCTACGTCAACACCATCAAGTTCTACGGCCCGGACCGGTGCGTGTCGTTCTCGCCCATCCCCGCCATGAGCATGGTCTCCCACGCCATCGGCACCCGCTTCACGCACCTCATCGGCGGCGCGATGACCAGCTTCTACGACTGGTACGCGGACCTCCCCGTCGCCTCCCCGCAGGTGTTCGGCGACCAGACCGACGTGCCCGAGTCCGGCGACTGGTGGGACTCGACCTACCTGATGATGTGGGGCTCCAACGTCCCCGTCACTCGCACCCCGGACGCCCACTGGATGGCCGAGGTCCGCTACCGCGGCACCAAGGTGGTCACCGTGGCGCCGGACTACGCGGACAACGTGAAGTTCGCCGACGAGTGGCTGCCGGCGCAGGCCGGCACCGACGCCGCCCTGGCGATGGCGATGGGTCACGTGATCCTCAAGGAGAACTTCGTCGACCGGAAGGTCGAGTACTTCGACGGCTACGTCAAGCAGTACACGGACCTCGGCATGCTCATCACGCTCGTCGATCACCCGGACGGCCACGGCCTGGTGCCGGGCAAGTTCCTCACCGCCGCGGACCTGCCGACCACCGCCGAGGTCTCCGACGCCGCCTTCAAGACCGTGGTGTGGGACGAGGCCACCTCCGGGCCGGCGGTGCCCAACGGCTCCATGGGCTACCGGTACTCCGAGGACGGGGCCGGCCTCTGGAACCTCGACCTGGGCGAGATCCGCCCCGCGCTCACCCTCATCGATCAGGCGGACGCGGACAAGGTGCAGATCTCCCTGCCGTGCTTCGAGGACCCGAAGGGTCAGGGCAGCATCATCCACCGCGGCGTGCCCGCCCGGGTTGTCGAGGGCAAGCTCGTCACCACCGTGT
Organism: Tessaracoccus yangjingae; assembly: GCF_055326235.1. Lineage (NCBI taxonomy): Bacteria > Bacillati > Actinomycetota > Actinomycetes > Propionibacteriales > Propionibacteriaceae > Tessaracoccus > Tessaracoccus yangjingae. The sequence goes on from NZ_JBUZNN010000001.1 coordinate 288,657, forward strand.
TCGACCTCATGCTCGCCCAGTACGGCGTCGGCCGCGACGGCCTCCCGGGCCAGTGGCCCGCCGGCTACGACGACGCGACGGTGCCCTACACCCCGGCGTGGCAGGCGGAGATCACCTCGGTGCCCGCCGAGGCGTGCCTGCGGATCGCGCGCGAGTTCGCGGCGAACTCGGAGGAGTCGAAGGGCCGCACGATGATCATCATCGGCGCCGGCATCTGCCACTGGTTCCACGCCGACGTGACCTACCGGGCCATCATCGCGCTGCTCATGATGACCGGCTGCATCGGCAAGAACGGCGGCGGCTGGGCGCACTACGTGGGCCAGGAGAAGTGCCGCCCCATGACCGGCTGGTTCAACATGGCCAACGCCATGGACTGGTCCAGGCCCCCGCGCACCATGATCGGCACCGCCTACTGGTACATGCACACGGACCAGTGGCGCACCGACGGCTTCTCGGCGGACCGGATCAAGTCCCCGCTGTCCACCGGCGGTCTGGACGGCACGCACTCGGCGGACGCGATCGCACTGTCGCACCGCCTGGGCTGGATGCCGTTCTACCCGCAGTTCGACCGCAACCCGCTGGAGCTGGCAGACGAGGCCACGGCCGCCGTCGCGCGCGGCGAGTTCGAGACGCCCCAGGCGTACGTGGCCGCCAAGCTGAAGTCAGGGGAGCTGAAGAGCGCCGTCGAGGACATCGACGCGCCGGAGAACTGGCCGCGCACCATGATCCTGTGGCGCTCGAACCTGTTCGGCTCCTCGGCCAAGGGCAACGAGTACTTCCTCAAGCACCTCCTCGGCACGCACAACAACGTGATGGAGAACGGGCACGGGTCCCACCTGCGGCCGGACGTGGTGACGTGGCACGACGAGGCCCCCGAGGGGAAGCTGGACCTGCTCATCACGGCCGACTTCCGGATGACCAGCTCCACGCTGCTCAGCGACATCGTGCTGCCTGCGGCCACCTGGTACGAGAAGCATGACCTGAGCTCCACCGACATGCACCCCTACGTGCACGCGTTCACCCCCGCCATCGACCCGCCGTGGGAGACCAAGAGCGACTTCGACGTGTTCGCCGAGCTCGCGATCAAGCTCTCGGAGCTGGCCAAGGGCCGCCTCGACACCCGCAAGGACCTGGTGGCCGTTGCGCTGCAGCACGACACCCCCGGCCAGATCGCCCAGCCGGGCGGCCACGTACCGGACTGGCGCGGCACCGACGTCCCCGGGGTGCCGGGGAAGAACATGCCGGTGCTGGCGGTGGTCGAGCGCGACTACACCGCCATCGCGGACAAGCTGCTCACCGTCGGCCCGCTGGCGGACAAGCTGGGCTTCACGGTGAAGAACATCACCTACGACGTGGGCCACCAGGTGGCCAAGCTCGGCAAGCTCCACGGCGTGTACCCGTCCGGGGCGGCCGCGGGACGCCCGGCGATCAACACCGACCAGCGCCTCGCCGAGGCCATCCTGATGTTCTCCGGCACCACCAACGGCGAGCTGGCCACGCAGGGCTTCCGGGACCTGGAGCGCAAGACGGGCCGCAAGCTGGCCGACCTGTCAGAGGGGTCGGAGGAGAAGCAGATCACCTTCGTCCAGACGCAGCAGGCGCCTCAGCCGGTGATCACCTCGCCGGAGTGGTCGGGGTCCGAGACGGGCGGGCGCCGGTACGCCGCGTTCACCATCAACACCGAGCGGCTCAAGCCGTGGCACACCCTGTCCGGCCGGATGCACTTCTTCCTCGACCACGACTGGATGGCCGACGCAGGCGAGCAGCTGCCCATCTTCCGGCCGCCGCTGGACATGGGCCGCGACTACGGGGAGCCCGAGCTCGGGCCCAACGGCGAGAAGGCCATCACGCTGCGCTACCTGACGGTGCACAACAAGTGGTCCATCCACTCCGAGTACCAGGACAACCTGTTCATGCTCAGCCTCGGTCGAGGCGGGCCCCAGGCCTGGCTGAGCGTGGCGGACGCCGCCAGCATCGGCGTCAAGGACAACGACTGGATCGAGCTGACCAACGCCAACGGCGTGTTCGTGGCCCGCGCCGTCGTCACCCCGAAGCTGCCCGACGGCATCTGCTACGTGCAGCACGCGCAGGAGCGCACCATCGACGTGCCGAAGTCGGAGGCCACCGGCCGCCGCGGAGGCATCCACAACTCGGTGACCCGCATCCTGCTCAAGCCCACCCACCTCATCGGCGGCTACGCGCACCAGGCGTACGCCTTCAACTACATCGGCCCCACCGGCGTTCAACGAGACATCGTCTCGACGGTGCGCCGCCGCTCCCAGGAGGTCCAGTACTGATGGCCAAGCAGCGACGCGTGATGGCCCAGGTGGCCATGGTGATGAACCTCGACAAGTGCATCGGCTGCCACACCTGCTCGGTCACCTGCAAGCAGGCGTGGACCAACCGGGCCGGCACCGAGTACGTGTGGTTCAACAACGTGGAGACCCGCCCCGGGCAGGGCTACCCCCGCACGTACGAGGACCAGGAGAAGTGGCAGGGCGGCTGGGTCCGCACCAAGTCCGGGCGGCTGAAGCTGCGCTCGGGCGGCCGCTTCAAGAAGCTGCTCAGCATCTTCGCGTCCCCGGTGCAGCCGGAGATGAGCGACTACTACGAGCCCTGGACCTACGACTACGAGAACCTGGTCCAGGCGCCGCTGGGCGACGACTTCCCCGTCGCGCGCCCCAAGTCGCTCATCACGGGCGACGACATGGCCATCAAGGCCTCCGCCAACTGGGACGACGCGCTGGGCGGCATCCACGAGACCGGCCACGACGACCCGATCGTCAAGAAGCTCCGCGAGGACGCCAACCTGCAGATCAAGTTCGAGTACGAGAAGACGTTCATGTTCTTCGTGCCCCGGATCTGCGAGCACTGCCTCAACCCGTCGTGCATGGCGTCGTGCCCCTCCGGCGCGATCTACAAGCGCTCGGAGGACGGCATCGTCCTGGTGGACCAGGACAAGTGTCGCGGCTGGCGGCAGTGCATCACCGGCTGCCCGTACAAGAAGATCTACTTCAACCACCGCTCCGGCAAGGCCGAGAAGTGCACCATGTGCTACCCCCGCCTCGAGGTGGGGCTGCCGACGGTGTGCTCCGAGACCTGCGTGGGGCGCCTGCGCTACATCGGCATCATCCTCTACGACGCGGACCGGGTGACCGAGGCCGCGCTGGCCGACGAGAAGGACCTGTACGAGGCCCAGCTGGACCTCATGCTGGACCCCAACGACCCGCAGGTGATCGCCGACGCCAAGGCCAACGGCATCCCGACCGACTGGCTGGCCGCCGCCCAGAAGTCGCCGGTCTACGCCCTGATCAAGCACTTCAAGGTCGCGCTCCCGCTGCACCCGGAGTACCGCACCATGCCCATGGTCTGGTACGTGCCCCCGCTCTCCCCGGTGGTGGACCTGCTCAAGGCGCAGGGCCACGACTCGGAGGCCGGCGGCAACCTGTTCGGCGCCATCGACACGCTGCGCATCCCGGTGGAGTACCTGGCCGAGCTGTTCACCGCGGGCGACACGGAGGTGGTCACGCTGGTGCTGCAGAAGCTGGCCGCGATGCGCTCCTACATGCGCGACGTGACGCTAGGCCGCGAGCGGCAGCCCGAGCTGGCGCACGCCGTCGGCATGGAGCCCTCGGCCATGGAGCAGATGTACCGGCTCCTGGCCATCGCCAAGTACGACGAGCGCTACGTGATCCCGAAGGCCCACCGCGAACAGGCGCACAACCTGGAGGAGATGGGCTGCTCGCTGGACTTCGAGGGCGGACCGGGCGCCGGGGGAGAGGGGCCGTTCGGCACCTCGTCCGGCCGCGTGGTCCCCGTGGCCATCGAGAGCTTCGCCGACGCCAAGGCGCGCCAACGCGACGCGAGCGGGGCATGATGTCGGCCGTCGTCTTCCAGGCGGCGGGCCTGCTTCTCAGCTACCCGGACGAGGCGCTGCTCGCCCAGCTGCCGATGATCGAGGACGCCGTCGCCGAGGCCGGCGCGGGGGAGCTGTTCGCCCCCACGCTGGCGCACCTGCGCAGCATGCCCATCATGGAGCTCCAGTCCTGGCACGTGCAGGAGTTCGACCTGTCCCGCAGGCACGCCCTTCACCTCACCTATTGGACCGACGGCGACACCAGGCGCCGCGGCGAGGTGCTGGCCGCCATCAAGCAGACCTACCGCGACTCCGGGCTGGTGGTGGACCTGGCCGGCGAGCTGCCGGACTTCCTGCCGATGGTGCTCGAGTTCGCCGCCGTCGGTGACCCCGAGCTCGGGCTCGGGCTGCTCAACGCCTACCGCGCCAGCCTCGAACTGCTGAGGATCGGGCTCGAGGAGGACAAGCTGCCGCAGGCCGGTGTGGTCGCGGCGGTGTGCTCGGCGCTGGGGGGCCCGTCGCCGCGCAGCCGCTCCGAGGTCCGCGACCTGCTCGGCGGCCCGCCCACCGAGACCGTGGGCCTCGAGCCCACCTTCCTGCCCTACCCGCAACTGCAAGGGAGCGTGCGATGAACACTCTGCTCTGGGGAGTCCTGCCCTACGTGGTGCTGCTGGTCCTGGTCGGGGGGCTGATCTGGCGCTACCGCTTCGACCAGTTCGGCTGGACCACCCGGTCGTCGCAGCTCTACGAATCCAAGCTGCTCAAGATCGGCTCGCCCATCTTCCACTTCGCCCTCATCGCGGTGCTGATGGGCCACCTCGTCGGCCTGCTCATCCCCAAGGCGTTCACGGACTGGGTCGGCATCGATCAGCACACCTACCACGCCGGCGCCCTCTACGGCGGCGGGTTGGCGGGCATCGCGCTCATCGTGGGGCTCGTCATGTTGATCTGGCGGCGCCGGTCCACCTCGGCGGTGTTCAAGGCCACCACCTGGAACGACAAGATCATGTACCTGGTGCTGGCCACGGTGATCGGGCTGGGCATGGTGGCCACGCTCACCGGCGACACCACGCCCACCGGCGAGGAGCACAACTACCGCGAGACCGTCTCGGTGTGGTTCCGCTCCCTGTTCGTGTTCCAGCCCGACGTGGAGGCCATGGGCGCGGCCACCTGGCAGTTCCAGACGCACGTGGTCATCGGCATGCTGCTGTTCGCCATCATCCCGTTCACCCGCCTGGTGCACGCCTTCTCGGCGCCCTTCCACTACCTGTTCCGCCCCTACATCGTCTACCGGTCCCGCGACGACTCCGCACGACGCTCCGCGACGGTGAAGGGCCGTGGCTGGGACCCGGTTGGCACCCCCGACAACAAGCGCGCACAGCGCTGACCCTCCTCCCCGCCTTCCCTAGAGAGACACACCCCACGTGAGTAAGCACCTCATCGAGGTCGAGCCCGTCCACGAGACGGGCCCCGGCGCCGGCCGCGTCATGATCATGTCCACCATCGCCTTCACCCTGATGTTCGCGGTGTGGCTGATGTTCGGCATCCTCGGCGTCCCCATCCAGAAGGAACTCGGCCTCACCGACGTCGAGCTGTCCTGGATCTCGGCCCTGGCCGTCCTCAACGGCTCCATGTGGCGGCTCCCGGCGGGCATCCTGGCGGACCGGATCGGCGGCCGGAAGGTCACGCTGTTCCTCCTGTTCGCCACCGCCGTGCCCGCGTACCTCGTCTCGAAGGCGGACAGCTACGGGCTGCTGCTGGTGCTGGCGTTCCTCGTCGGCTTCGCGGGGAACCTGTTCTCCGTCGGCACCGCCTGGAACGCCGCCTGGTACTCGCGCAAGCGGCAGGGCCTCGCCCTGGGTGTGTTCGGCGCGGGCAACGTGGGCGCCTCCGTCACCAAGTTCATCGGCCCCCCGCTCATCGCCGGCACCGCCGGCGCCACCTTCGCGCTCGGCATCGAGGGCGGCTGGCGCCTGGTGCCGGTGATCTACGCGGTGCTGCTGGTGATCGTCGGTGTCGCGGTGTGGCTGATCGTGCCGCGGGTGGACCGCGCGCCCGGGACCAGCCGAAGCGTCCGAGACATGCTCGTGCCACTCAAGCACATGCGCGTCTGGCGCTTCTCCCTCTACTACGTGGCCGTGTTCGGCGCCTACGTGGCGCTGTCCGCGTGGCTTCCGAAGTACTACGTCGACAACTTCGACGTCGACCTCACCACCGCCGGCCTGCTCACCGCCACCTTCATCTTCCCAGCCTCCCTGCTCCGCCCCGTCGGCGGATGGATGAGCGACCACTGGGGCGCCCGGAAGGTCATGTACTGGACCTTCGCGCTCATGCTGCTCACCACCGGCATCCTCATGATGCCCAACGGGTTCATCGTCATCGACCACGCCGACGGCTCCCAGACCCAGCACCTCCCGTACCACCTCAACGTGTGGATGTTCGCCGTGCTGGTGTTCCTGCTCGGCTGCGCCATGGGCCTGGGCAAGGCCGCGGTGTTCAAGCACATCCCCGAGTACTTCCCAGAGAACGTGGGCTCGGTGGGTGGCCTCGTCGGCACCCTCGGCGGCCTCGGCGGCTTCATCCTGCCGCCGCTGTTCGCCTACACCAAGGTGTGGTCCGGATTCCCGACCTCCACCTTCTTCGTCCTGTTCATCCTCACCGTCATCTGCGCGGTGTGGATGCACGTCACCATCGTCAAGATGCTGCACGACAAGTCTCCCGAGCTCGCCGGCACCATCGAACTTCCCCTTGAGGAGGCCGCAGTATGAGCACCACCAAGTTCGAGACCAAGGGCGACTGGCTCCAGTCCTGGGATCCGGAGGACCCGGCCAAGTGGGACAGCAGGCTCGCCTGGAACACCCTCACCATCACCACGTTCACGCTCACGCTGGCGTTCGTGGCGTGGTTCCTGCCCAGCGCGATCGTGCCCAAGCTCAACGCGCTCGGCTTCGACTTCACCAAGGAGCAGCTCTACTGGATGGCGGCCATGCCCGGCCTCTCAGGCGGCCTGCTGCGCCTCGTCTGGATGGTGCTGCCGCCCAAGATCGGCACCCGCAAGATGGTGGCGCTCACCACGCTCCTGCTGATCCTCCCGGTGCTCGGGTGGGGCTTCGAGGTGACCAACCCGGACGTGCCCTACTGGCGCCTCATGGGGCTGGCGTTCCTCTCCGGCATCGGCGGCGGCGCGTTCTCCGGCTTCATGCCCTCGACGTCGTACTTCTTCCCCAAGCGGCTCCAGGGCACCGCGCTCGGGCTGCAGGCGGGCATCGGCAACTTCGGCGTCTCGCTGGTCCAGCTGCTCACCCCGTGGCTGATCACCTTCGGCATGTTCGCGTTCCTGGGTTCGCAGCAGATGGCCGTGGCGGGCAAGGACCCGGTGACCGTCTGGTACCAGAACTCGGCGCTGATCTACATCCCGTTCATCGTCGCGGGCGCCATCTGGGCCTACATCGCGCTGCGCTCCGTGCCGATCAAGGCCAACATCAAGCAGCAGTTCGACATCTTCTCCAACCAGGACACCTGGTGGATGACCATCCTCTACATCATGACCTTCGGCACGTTCTCGGGCCTCGCGGCGCAGTTCGGCCTGCTCATGCTCAACCTGTACGGCGCGGGGAACGCCAACATCGTCGAGGGCGCCGGCGCGACCGCGACCATGCTCGTCGAGGGCTACACGCTGCCGGACCCGGTGAAGTTCGTGTTCCTCGGCCCGCTCGTGGGCGCCGGCGCGCGCGTGCTGTTCTCACCGCTCACCGACCGGATGGGCGGCGCCATCTGGACCCTCATCTCCGGCATCGGCATCCTGGCCTCCATCCTGTTCACCATCCCGGCGCTCACGCCCGACACCTCCAGCGCGGCGGCCCTCCAGGGCGGCTTCAACCAGTTCCTGTGGGGCATGCTGGCGATCTTCCTGTTCTCCGGCATCGGCAACGCGTCCACGTTCAAGCAGATGCCGATGATCTTCGAGAAGCGGCAGGCGGGCGGCGTGATCGGGTGGACTGCGGCCATCGCGGCGTTCGGCCCGTTCCTGTTCGGCGTCGGCCTCACCATCATGAGCCCCACGCTGTTCTACGCCATCGGCGCGGTGTGGGCGGTGGCGTGCATCGCGATCACCTGGTTCCGCTACGCCCGCCCGGGCGCGCCGAAGCCGAGCTGACGCCGTCGCTCTGCCGCGCCGGCCCCCGCCCCAGGGCGGGTGGAACGGCCGGATCCACGACGACGACACGCAGTTAGGCTGGTTAGTGTGAAGCAGTTCGCAGGGGTGACGTCCGAGGACGTCGACGGCGACGCGCTCGTCGCGTTCGTCAGCGACGACCGCGCGGGCGCCGTCGTGACGTTCGGCGGGATCGTCCGCAACCACGACCACGGCGTCGCGGTGACCGGCATCGAGTACGTGGGCCACCCGACGGCGGACGCGGTGATGCGCGAGATCGTCGCGGGGTTCGAGGGCCGCGACGGCGTGCACGCCATCGCCGCGCAGCACCGCGTGGGCACGCTCGGCATCGGGGGAGTGGCGCTGTTCGTGGCGGTGGCCGCGTCACACCGGGCCCAGGCGTTCGGGTGCGCGTCGGACCTGGTGGAGCGGGTCAAGGAGCGCCTTCCGATCTGGAAGAAGCAGTTCCTGGCCGACGGCACCCACGAGTGGTCCCAGTGCCCGTGATCCAGGGGCGCGGATGCTGAGCGTCGAGGAGTACCTGGCCAGGGTGCTGGCGCTGGCCTCGCTCCTGCCGTCGGCGTCGACGCCCGTCGGTGAGGGTCGCGGCAGGGTGCTGACGGAGGACCTGTCGGCCCGCGTCGCGGTGCCTCCCTTCGGCAACTCCGCCATGGACGGCTTCGCGGTGCGCGCCTCCGACGCGACAGCCGGGGCCCTGCTGAGCATCGTGGGCGACATCCCGGCGGGCGCCACCTCCACCCCGACGGTGGGGCCGGGCGAGGCCGCCCGGATCATGACCGGCGCGCCCATGCCGCCCGGGGCGGACGCCGTCGTCCCGGTGGAGGCCACCGACCAGCCGATGGGGGCGGCGCCGCTGCCGTCCGCCGTGCTCGTCACCGAGGCCCCGACACCGGGCCGCCACGTGCGGCGGGCCGGCGAGGACGTGCGCGCGGGCGACGTGGTGCTGCCCGCCGGCACCGTCTGGGGTCCGGAGGCGGCGTCCGCGGCGGCGTCGATCGGCTTCGGGGAGGTGCCGCTTCGTCGTCGCCCACGTGTGGCGGTGCTGTCCACCGGCTCGGAGCTCATGCCGGCCGGTCAGCCGCTCGGCTTCGGCCAGATACCGGACTCCAACTCGATCCTGCTCGCGGGCCTCGTGGAGCAGTTCGGCGGCACCGTGGTCCTGCGCCGCTGCGTGCCCGACGACGGGGCGGAGTTCTCCCGCGTGCTCTCGGAGGCGACGGCGGCCGCCGATGTGGTGGTCACCTCCGGCGGGGTCTCGGTGGGGGCGTTCGAGGTGGTCCGGCAGGTGGTCGAGGGCGACATCGAGTTCGTCAAGGTGGCCATGCAGCCGGGCAAGCCGCAGGCCTGCGGCGCGCTGCGCGCCCCCGACGGGCGGGCAGTGGCCTTCCTGGGCCTTCCCGGCAACCCCGTGAGCGTCTTCGTGAGCTCCTACGCGTTCCTCCGTCCCCTGATCGCGGCATTCCAGGGGCTGCCCACCACCTGGCCTGCCGTCGAACTGCCGGTGGCCGAGGGGTGGCGGAGCCCGCCCGGGCGGCGGCAGTACACCCCGGTGCGGATCGTCGACGGCGCCGTCCGACCGACGCACCGCCTGGGCTCTGGCTCGCACCTGGTGGCGTCGCTGCACCTGGCCGACGGCCTCGCCGTCGTCGCCGAAGACGCGGACGCCGCGGGGGAGAGGGTCGCGGTGCACCTGGTGCGCGCGCTAGCGTGACCGCCATGGAGTTCACCCACCTGGATGCCCGCGGCGAGGCCCGCATGGTCGACGTCACCGCCAAGCAGCCCACCGTCCGGTCCGCCACCGCCGTCGCGTCCGTACGCTGCTCGGCCGACGTGGTCGAGGCGTTGCGTGGGGGAACAGTGCCGAAGGGCGACGTGCTCGCGGTGGCGCGGGTCGCGGGCATCGCGGCGACGAAGAAGGTGCCGGACCTGCTGCCCCTCGCCCACGTCATCGGCGTGCACGGGGCCGTGGTGGACCTGGAGATTGTCGACGACGGGGTGCGCATCGAGGCTACGGTGCGCACGGCCGACCGCACGGGGGTCGAGATGGAGGCGCTGACGGCCGTGACGGTCGCGGCGCTGGCCGTGGTGGACATGGTCAAGGGCGTGGATCGCTCCGCCGAGATCGTCTCCGCCCGGATCACAGCCAAGAGCGGCGGCCGCTCCGGCGACTGGACCCGCCCAGTCGAGGACTGAGGCTAGCCCTGGCTGGAGGGGCGGTTGAGGTCGTGGTCCGCCCCGTCGAGCTGATCGACGATGTGCGTCAGCAGGGGGGCGAGCACGGAGAGCGCGTCGCGTGCACCCCCACGGGAGCCGGGGGCGTTGAACACGAACGCGCGGTTCTCGTCCTGGATGATCACGCCGGCCAGCCCTCGGGAGAGCCAGGCGAGGGGGGTGTTCGCCGAGCCCAGGCTGCGCACCGCCTCCGCGACGCCCGGCACCTCGTAGTCGAGCAGTGGCCGCGTGGCCTCGACCGTGACGTCGCGCGGCCCAACGCCGGTCCCGCCCGTGGTGATCACGACGCGCGCCCCGTCGGCCACCGCCAGCCGGATCTCGGTGGCGATCACCTCAGCCTCGTCGGGCACGATCACCGGGGGCGTGACGTCGAACCCCAGCTCCTTGAGCGCGTGCCGGATGACTGGGCCCGAACGGTCCTCGTAGACATCGCTCGACGCCCGGTCTGAACAGGTGATGACGGCGGCTCGGTACGACATCCCCCAAGCCTAGATCTTTGAGTCGGCCCGGGGTGCCGTGCACGACACGCCGCCCGAACCGTCGGCCGGTGCTGCCTGTGGCCCCGGGGTGCCATCCGGTCGGCGTGTCGTGCACTGGGGAGGGCGCGGATGGGTGGCGCCGGCCAGCTCTCAGCGGGCGTCGCCGCTGCCCCGTGGGCCGAACGATAGGCCGGCACCCCGACCGCAACACCGCCGCATGTGCGGAGTGTTAGGGTCAACCATGACGCAGATACGGATATCAATGGCGGCGAGCCTGCTTGGCGTGAGCGACGACACCCTCCGACGGTGGGTGGAGGCCGGCCGGATCGCCTCCACCGTCGACGAGCAGGGCCGGCGGGTGGTCGACGGCGCGGCGCTCGCAGCCCTCGCGCAGGAACTGGCCGACGGCGGGCTGGACGAGTTCGACGCGGGCGCAGGCACGCGCTCCGCGCGCAACCACCTCACCGGCATCGTGACCAAGGTCACCTCCGACCTCGTGATGAGCCAGGTGGAGCTGCAGTGCGGGCGCTACCGCATCGTCTCGCTCATCTCCACCGAGGCGGTCCGCGAGCTGGGCCTTGAGGTGGGGTCCGTGGCCACCGCGGTCATCAAGGCCACCAACGTCACCGTCGAAGGGGGGAGGCCGTGAACCGCCTCGCAGTCACCGTCCTTGCAGTCGTCCTCCTCGCGGCGGGCTGCAGCCAACCCACCGGCGCCACCACCGCGACACCCGGCGGCGCGCCCGACGCCACGGCTGGCGTCGACGGTGCCGTCGTCTTCGCGGCCGCCTCGCTGAGCAAAGTCCTCCCGCCGTTGGCGGAGGGCGTCACGTTCAGCTTCGACGGCTCCTCGGGTCTCGTGGACCAACTCGTCGGTGGTGCCCCCGCCGATGTCTTCGCCTCGGCCGACAAGAAGAACATGGACCGCGCCGTCGAGGAGGGCGTGATCGACGGCGAGCCGGTGATGTTCGCCACCAACACGCTCGTGGTGATCGTGCCGGCGGACAACCCGGCCGGTGTCACGGGGTTCGACGAGTCGCTCAACGCCGGGAAGCTGGTCACCTGTGCCGTGGAGGTGCCGTGCGGCGCCGTCGCAGCCCGGCTGGCGGAGGCGGCGGGGATCGAGCTGCGCCCGGTGTCCGAGGAGACGAAGGTCTCCGACGTGCTCGGCAAGGTCGCCTCGGGGGAGGCCGACGCCGGCCTCGTCTACGCCACTGACGCGGCATCGTCGGCCGACGTGATCAGCATCGAGATCCCTGGAGCCGACGCGGACCCCAACACCTATTGGGTCGCGGTGGTGGCCGGCGCGCCCCACCCGGAGGCCGCGCGGGCGTTCGTCGAATCGCTCACGGGCGAGTGGCAGGAGGCGTTGATCGACGCCGGGTTCGGTCCGCCCCAGTGACGGGTGCCGCGGTGCTGCCGAGGTGGGCGTGGGGGCCCTTCGCCATGGGGGCGGCGATCCTCGTCGTCCCGTTGGCGGCCCTGCTGATCCGCGCGCCGTGGACCAGGCTGGGCGAGTTGCTCTCGTCCGAGCCGGCGCGCGACGCCCTGCTCCTCAGCCTCGGCACCTGCGTCGTGACCACCCTCATCGTGGTCATCCTCGGGGTCCCGATGGCCCTGGTGCTCGCCCGGTCCCGCGGCCGCTGGGTCACGTTCGCCCGCACCCTGGTGACGGTGCCGATGGTGCTGCCCCCCGTCGTCGCCGGCCTCGCGCTGCTCACCACCCTCGGGCGTCGAGGCCTGATCGGGGCACCGCTGGCCGTCGCCGGAATCGAGATCGGCTTCACCACCGCCGCGGTGGTCGTCGCGCAGACGTTCGTCGCGCTCCCGTTCCTAGTGGTCAGCCTGGAGGGCGCGCTGCGCTCCGCCGGCACCGACTACGAGCGGGCGGCCGCTCGGCTCGGCGCCCGCCCCACCACGGTGTTCCGGCGGGTCACCGTCCCGCTGGCCGCCCCGGCGATCCTCTCCGGCACCGCATTGGCGTTCGCCCGCGCGCTGGGGGAGTTCGGCGCCACGCTTACCTTCGCCGGGTCGCTCCAGGGCGTCACCCGCACGCTGCCGCTGGAGATCTACCTGCTGCGGGAGGCCGACACGGAGCTGTCGCTGGCGCTCGCCGTCGTGCTACTCGGGGTTGCAGCCGTCATCGTATTCGCGGCCATGCGGGGCAGGGGGGCCCATGCCTGACGCGATCCGCGTGGCCGCCGCCATCCCCGCCCGCGGCCTCACTGTCGACCTCGCCGTCCCCGAGGGCGCCACGCTCGCCGTCGTCGGGCCCAACGGGGCCGGCAAGTCCAGCCTCGTCCAACTCGTCTCCGGTGATCTCCGGCCCACCGCGGGCCGCGTGGTCGTGCACGGCCAGGAACTCTCGGGCCCGTCGGGGCACATCCCGCCGCACCGTCGGCGGTTCGGCTACGTGGAGCAACGCTCGCTGCTCTTCCCACACCTAGACGTGCTGGACAACGTGGCCTTCGGGCTCCGGGCCCGCGGTGTCACCCGCGGGGCCGCGCGGGCCAGGGCCGCTGAGGAGTTGGCCGCGGTCGGCTGCGCGGACCTCGGCCGCCGGCTACCGAGGACTCTCTCGGGGGGTCAGGCGCAGCGGGTCTCGCTCGCCCGCTCGCTGGCCATCGACCCGGAGCTCATGCTTCTCGACGAGCCGCTCGCGGCCCTCGACGCCACCGTCGCCCCCGAGATCCGGACCCTCCTCAGGGAACGCCTGCGCGGGATCACGACGATGCTGGTCACCCACGACTTCCTCGACGTCGTTGCGCTGGCCGACCGGCTCGTCGAGCTGGCCGACGGTCGCGTCGTCGCGGAGGGCACCGTCGACGACCTCTGCCAGCGGCCCACCACCGGCTTCCTCGCCGGCCTCGTCGGCGTCAACCTGCTCCACGGCGAGGCACGGGCCGACGGGGCGATCTGGCTGGACGATGCCACCGCCATCTCCGGCATCGCGTCCGAGCCGCTGCCGCCCGGTCCCGCCCGCGCGGTGTTCCCGCCATCGGCGGTCAGCATCTTCCGCGAGGCAACCCACGGCAGCCCGCGCAACGAACTGCGGGCGCTGGTGGCGGGTGTCGAGGACCGGATGCCGGTGCAGCGGGTCACTCTGGAGGTCGCCGGGCAGCGGATCGCCGCGGATCTGACCCCCGCCGCGGTGCGTGAGCTTGCGCTCGGGCCAGGGCAGCAAGCGTTGGCGGTGGTCAAGGCGACCCAGGTGACGCTCTACACAGGGCCCCCGGGAGCGAGGGCGGAGTCACTGATCTGATACGTTCCGCTCGTAGTCTGACGAGGGGAACGCTGTGGTTCGACGTGGTGTGGGGCTCCTGGTCGGCGTCGCCATTCTGCTGGGGTTGAGCGGGTTGCCGGCCGCGGCCGAGGCCGACACCGTGGTCCTGCCCGGGGCGTTGGGTGCTCCCCAGAGTGACCTTGTCGCCGCGGAGGGTGATGCCTACCTGCTCCGTGAAGGGAGCCTGTTTGGATCGGGGGGACTGGTCGAGCGCCTCGACCGCGCCGTTCCGGAGGGCACTCTTCCAGACACCACCGGCCGGTACGTGGCGGTCGACGGTACTGTCGACACATCCGTGCGGATCGTCGACATGCAGACCGGCGACGTCGCCAACCGAGCCTTCACCGGGTTCCCATGGGCCTTCAACGAGGAGGGTTACCTGGTCCGGACGGACGATTACCCGAACGCCACGTTCCGCTACTGGGATGGCCGCTCGCTTCAGCTGGACAGTCCCTACGGGCGGTTGGCCTATGGCCGCGCCTATGACAGGACTCAGGCTGGCCTCAGTGTGCAGCGTCTGTCGGACGGCGCCAGCTCCATCTATCCCGTAGGTGGGAGCATCCGAGTGATCAGGCCGTCCGAGCGGGGCATCTCATGGCTGGAGGGCACCTTCGGCACGACCCAGCGCTGGTGCACCGCGGAATGGGAGGCACCGACAGCGACGTGTCGAGATGTGGATACACCCTTCACCAGCAATGACCAGGTGTTTCCCGCCTCCGACACGATCTATGGGGTGGTCAAGGGGCAGGTCCTGACGCTGGTCGGCACGGACTTCGTCGCTGTCGACCTGCCGCCGGTCAACTCCTGCCAGTTGGACGGGACTCTCGCGTGTCTGGTCTATGAGCCGGACCGTGCCGATGTCTGGCGCATCGGGGCGGACGGGGTGGCCACCAGGAGCGCAGGGGTCCCGGCGGTGGCCGGGCGTCTGCTGTCGGCGTCCCTGACGCCCACGGCGCTCTACGGAGCAGACAACCGCGCGACTCAGGCGACCTCCGCCTGGCGCAGGGACGGGAGCGGCACCACCTATTCGGCCGAAGTGCCGTTGGGCAAGCAGGTGGTGGCTCAGGGGGCGAGGTCTGTCGTCGACCGGCGCTGGTTCGACGGAGGTGCCGCCGGTGCGCTCATCGACACGACGCTGAATGCGACGAAGGTGTCGGGTCCGTACGCGCTGGTGTCCGATCGCGAGATCAACGGTCATACCATCGCGGACGCCGACGGCGTCCTGTCGGTCGTGCCCACCACGTCCGACATCTTCGGGCCCTGGTCGATGACCTCGTCGGCGATCTACAACCGTGAGACGGGACAGGGGCTCGACTCAGTGGGGCCGGCGGGAGACGGCTACTCGACTGAGAAGATGTGGGGCCGCTGGTCGGTCGGTGATACCCGCGCCTGGAATCGCGCGACCGGTGTCCGGCTCGTCCTCGAGCCGCTCGGCTCCTACATCGGTGAGGTCACACACGTGGGTGACGGGATCGCGGTGTCCCGCAGTGGGCCCGAGTCTCTGGTCTTCGACCTCAATTCGGGCGTGGACCAGACGCAGCTCGCCCCCTCATTGACGGTTCCCGGCCGCCCCGTAGCGCTGGACGGGAACCGGCTGGTCACGGCCGTCGGCGGGCTGGACCGGGACGAGGAACTGCGGATCACGGAACTGCCCTTCGGCGGCACCTCTGCCCCGGCGCTACTGGGTGTCTCAGCTGCTCCGGGGCCTGTCAGTGAGAGCGCCCCGTGGCGGCCGGAGTTCGACCTGACCAAGCCCGTCGAGGCTGGGCGGATCGAGATCCGCACGCTGGCGGGAGAGTTGGTCCGCACCATCCACACGGCCGCGTCGGTCGATGGCGGGCTCCGCGACGTCGAGTGGGATGCCACCAACGAGTCACGGAAGATGCTGCCCCCGGGTGCGTATCAATGGCGGTTGCTGGTCTCGGACGCGGCGGGCAAGGCCGTCACCTCGTCGGACATGGTGTCGCCGGCCCAGGGCGAGGTCGTGGTGGGCGATGCGCCCATCAGCACGACGGCGCCGGTCCCGGTCGTCGTGGACGCCTGCGGACCGAATGACACGGTCACCATCCCCTCCGTGCGAGGGGTGCGGTACGAGACCTTCGGCCTCATCCGCTACCCGGGCACCTATGCCGCGCCGCGGCGTCTGCCGATCAGGGCCGTGGCCGACGACGGCTATCAACTGACGGGGACGACCAACTGGGAGTTCACCACCACGGTCGACAAGTGCTCCGTGACTCCTGCGCCGGTGGTGTTCACCGATCTCGACGGCAGCGCGGATGACACCTTCACCATCCCCGGCAGTGTCGAGGGGATCGCCGGCTACAGCCTCACAGACGACGGGAAGAAACTTCTCGCTCCCGGTACCTATCCCGCGCTCGGCACGGTCGTCGTCTACCCGGTTGCCCTCCCGGGCTACTCCTCGACAACCATGTTCTTCTGGCGGGATTTCTCGGACGAGGGCACCCCCACGCCCACGCCCACGCCAACCCCGACACCCACGCCAACCCCGACACCCACGCCCACGCCGACCCGCGTGGCGCCGTACGAGGTCCCTGGCCCCCACTCCATCAACGGGCGGCAGTGGCGCACCACCTGCGAGCCCTACTCGCAGACCGAGCGCTGCCGCACCGAGATCTGGGCCTCCCAGGTGAAGCTCGTGAACGGTCGCTACGTCACGGTCAACGGCTGGGTGTTCAACAACCTGACCTATCTGCCGATGCCGCGCGCGGCCTGGGTGGACGCCGGCAACCCGCTGGGATACTCGAACCAGTGGACATCGGCGGGCCGCCAGTGGAAGACCGTGTGCGACGACCCTCAGACCACGGGACTCAACGCCTGCCGCTCCTACATCTGGGCCACCGTGATCGCCGCCACCCCCAAGGCCGGCGGCGGCTACTCGTACGCGCCGAAGACCACCTGGGTGTTCAACAACATCGTGCGCTTCTCGTGAGCCCGCGGGAGCGGTGGGCGACGGCGACCCGGCGGCGCGCCAACGGGTAGAGTCTGCCGCGTGCTCGGCTACGACGGTCCCAAGGAAGAATGCGGCGTCTTCGGTGTGTGGGCGCCCGAGGAGGACGTCGCCCAGCTGACCTTCTTCGGCCTTTTCGCGCTCCAGCATCGCGGCCAGGAGTCCGCGGGCATCGCGGTGAGCAATCTGCAACGCATCATGGTCTACAAGGACATGGGCCTGGTCAGCCAGGTGTTCAACGAGGCCACCCTCAAGTCGCTGCCCGGCAGGTTGGCCATCGGCCACACCCGCTACTCGACGACGGGCGCCAGCGTCTGGCACAACGCCCAGCCCACCTTCCGCGCCACCCACGCCGGCGGTTTAGCGCTGGCGCACAACGGAAACCTCACCAACACCCACGAGCTCGAGGCGTGGCTGGCGGAGCTGGACCCCACGGAGCAGGTGCCCGAGAAGAAGACCATGGACTCCACCAACGACACGTCGCTGGTGACTGCGTTGATGGCCAGCTTCGGCGAGGAGCCCATCGAGTCCGTCGCCATGAAGGTGCTGCCGCGGCTCAAGGGCGCCTTCTGTCTCACCTTCATGACCGAGCGCACCCTGTTCGCCGCCAGGGATCCCCAGGGCATCCGCCCGCTGGTCATCGGCCGCCTCGCCAACGGCTGGGTGGTGGCCTCTGAGACCGCGGCCCTGGACATCGTCGGCGCCAGCTTCGTCCGCGAGGTGGAGCCCGGCGAGTTCCTCGCCATCGACGAGCGCGGCCTGCGGACCGTGCGCTTCGCCGAGGCCAAGCCGAAGGGATGCATCTTCGAATACGTCTACCTGGCCCGGCCGGACACCACCATCGCGGGTCATGGCGTGCACGCGGTGCGCGTGCGGATCGGCCAGAAGCTGGCCGAGGAGTTCCCCGTCGACGCGGACCTCGTCATCCCGGTCCCCGAATCGGGCACGCCGTCGGCCATCGGCTACGCGCAGGCCTCCGGCATCCCCTACGGCCAGGGCCTGGTGAAGAACGCCTACGTGGGTCGGACGTTCATCCAGCCGAGCCAGACCATTCGGCAGCTCGGCATCCGGCTGAAGCTCAACCCGCTGCGTGAGGTGATCGAGGGCAGGCGGCTTGTCGTCGTCGACGACTCGATCGTGCGCGGGAACACCCAGCGCGCCCTGGTGCGGATGCTGCGTGAGGCGGGCGCGCGCGAGGTACACGTGCGCATCTCGTCGCCGCCGGTGAAGTGGCCGTGCTTCTACGGCATCGACTTCGCCTCCCGGGCCGAGCTCATCGCGCCAGGGCTCACCGTCGAGGAGATCCGCCGCTCGCTCGGCGCCGATTCGCTCGGCTACATCTCCCTCGAGGGGTTGACGGAGGCCACCCAGGTGCCGGCCGACAACCTGTGCCGTGCCTGCTTCGACGGGCAGTACCCCGTCGCCATCCCGCCGGCCCAGGCCGAGCTGCTGAGACTCGAGGAGAGATAGTGTCCGAGAAGAGCGCCTACGCCGCAGCCGGCGTCGACATCGAGGCCGGGGACCGCGCCGTCGAGCTGATGAAGGCCCACGTGGGCCGCACCCGCCGGCCGGAGGTCATGGGCGGGCTCGGCGGCTTCGCCGGGTTCTTCGACGCCTCCGCCCTCAAGGGCTATCAGCATCCGGTGCTGGCCACCTCCACCGACGGCGTGGGCACCAAGGTGGCCATCGCGCAGGCCCTGGACAAGCACGACACCATCGGCTTCGACCTCCTCGGCATGCTCGTCGACGACCTCGTGGTGTGCGGCGCCGAGCCCCTCTTCGTCACCGACTACATCGCCTGCGGCCAGGTTGTCCCGGAGCGCATCGCGGCCATCGTGTCGGGCATCGCGGACGCGTGCGTGGCCTCGGGCTGCTCGCTGATCGGCGGCGAGACCGCGGAGCACCCCGGCCTCCTCGAGCCGCACGAGTACGACATCGCGGGCGCGACGACGGGCGTCGTGGAGCGGTCGAAGATCCTCGGCCACGACCGGGTGCGCACCGGGGACGCCGTCATCGCCATGGCCTCGTCCGGCCTGCACTCCAACGGGTACTCGCTGGTGCGGCACGTCCTGCTCAACCAGGCGGGCTGGGACCTCGGGCGCCACGTCGACGACCTCGGCCGGACCCTCGGCGAGGAGCTGCTGGCGCCCACGAAGATCTACGCGCTCGACGTGCTGGACCTCATCGGCAAGGTCGAGGTGCACGCCATGAGCCACATCACCGGCGGCGGGCTGGCCAACAACCTGGCGCGCGTCATCCCCAACGACATGGCCGCCGTGCTCCGCCGCTCCAGCTGGACGCCCCCGGCCATCTTCCAGCTCGTGCAGAGCGTGGGCGGGCTGAAGCAGGCCGACGTCGACGCCACCCTCAACATGGGCGTCGGCATGGTGGCCATCCTGCCCCAGGATCAGGTGGACGCGGCCCTGGCCGCGCTGGCCGCCCGCGGCGTGCACAGCTGGGTGATCGGCGAGATCCAGGCCTCCGAGGGCCCGGGCGAGGCCTTCCTCCTGTAGGACCCGGGGGCCGGCCCAGGCCGCCGGGCCTGGCTCGCTAGGGTGCGGGAAGGACCACTCCCCACAGTGAGGCAGCCATGGGCACCATCGCCGAGACGCTCGCGAGCGTCATCCCGATCGTCCTGCTCATCGGCCTCGGGATCCTGCTGCGGCAGACGCGGCTGCTCGACGACTCCGTCGTTGAGGGGCTCAAGCGGCTCATCGTCAGCGTCGTCCTGCCCGCGGTGCTGTTCCGGGCGTTCCTGTCCATGGAGTTCCGCGCCGAGTACCTGGCGATCATCGTCCTCGTGCCCTTGGCGTGCGTGGCGCTGCTCGTCGCCGGCCGGTACGCGCGGCGGGCGATGGGCGCGCCGCCGGTTGCGACGTTCCTATTCACCGGATTCGAGTTCGGCATGGTGGGGCTGGCGCTGTTCGCCGCCGCGTACGGCCTCGACGATGTGCCCACCGCGGCGGTCGTCGGCCTCGGCCACGAGTTCTTCATCTGGTTCGTCTTCGTCACCCTGTTGAAGCGGCAGAGCGACGGCGCCGTGTCCGTCTCCGAGACGCTGGGGTCCTTCGTGCGGTCCCCGGTGATCATCGCGATCGCGGCGGGTCTGCTACTCAACGAGCTCGGGGTCGCGGACGACCTGGCGGCCAACCCCTTCTCAGGCGGCGTGCTGGGCGCGCTGGGATACCTCGCCGCGGTGATCGTGCCGCTGATCCTCATCGTCGTGGGATACGGCACCCGGCTCAGCCGCACCGGGGTCAGGGAGGCGGCCCCGCTGGTCGCGGTGCGCTTCGTAGTGTGCCTGATCCTGGCCCTCGTCCTCTCCGAACTCGTCGTCGGTCGGTGGCTCGGCCTCGACCAGTACGCGCGGGCGGCGGTCTTCATGCTGTTCATCCTCCCGCCGCCCTTCATCGTGCCGATCTTCCTGCCCGCCCACAGGCGCGACGAGGTGGGCTACGCGAACAACGTGCTGAGCCTGTACACCGTCATCAGCGTGGTGACGTTCGTCGCCTACGTGTTCGCCACCGTCGGCTGACCCCGCCCCCGCGTCAGGCCCGCAGCCACACCGTCGTCTCGCCCGGGAGCTCGTCGGTGACCGGCCCGGAGGCGAGGAGGACCTCGCCCTCGGGCAGGGCGACGGGGGTCTTGCCGAAGTTGGAGACCACCTCCCATCCTCCGGGCCGACGGAAGCGCAGCACGTCGTCGCTGTCCGTCGGGATCCATTCGAGCGACTCGTCGGCCAGCAGCTCGCGCCGCAGCTCCAGGGCGCGCCGGTACAGCGACAACGTCGAGCCCGGATCCCCGGACTCCGCCTCGACGGAGTAGTGCCCGAACCACAGCGGCTGCGGCAGGTGCGAGCCCCCGTCGCCGAAGCCGAACGACGGACCCGTGCGGGTCCAGGGCAGCGGCACGCGGCAGCCGTCGCGGCCCACCTCGTTCTCCCGGTTGCGGAAGAAGGACGGGTCGGCCCGCAGCGAGTCAGGGATCTCCGCGACCTCCTGCAGGCCGAGTTCCTCACCCTGGTACAGGTAGGCCGAGCCGGGCAGCGCCAGGAGGAGGGTCGCCGCGGCGCGCGCCCGCCGCAGGCCGGTGGCGGCGTCGAGGAGCACGGGGTCGCCGCCGGCCATCAGCCAGTCGCCCCCGTGCTTGCGCAGCGGCGTCCCGTCCGGGTTGGTGCCAGGGAAGGGCGTGCCGTACCGGCTGGCCGAGCGGATGGTGTCGTGGTTGTTGAGCACCCAGGTCACCGAGGAGCCGGACACCGCCGCGACACTCAGGCACTCGTCGATGATG
This sequence comes from Tessaracoccus yangjingae, assembly GCF_055326235.1. Taxonomy (NCBI): domain Bacteria; kingdom Bacillati; phylum Actinomycetota; class Actinomycetes; order Propionibacteriales; family Propionibacteriaceae; genus Tessaracoccus; species Tessaracoccus yangjingae. Next base: position 309,938 of record NZ_JBUZNN010000001.1, read on the forward strand.
CGGTGGAAGGCGCCCGCGTCGTAGTCGGAGAGCTGCAGGTCGAAGAAGAACGACTGCCCGAGCGTCGCAGGGCTCGCGTAGAGCGGAACCCGCGAGGCGTGCACGGCGGCCTCGGCGACGGCGGTGCGCGGCGGGTCGTAGGAGTTGAACACCGCGCGCCACTCGGCGTAGATCTCCTGCAGCTCGTCGCGGTCCCACGTAGGGTGGCTGCCGTCCCTGGGGTGCGCCATGAGCTCCGCCTGGGTGGGCAGCGGCTCGGTCAGGTCCTTGGCGAGCATGTGGGCGGCGTCCACCCGGAAGCCGTCCACGCCGCGGTCTGCCCAGAACCGCAGGATGTCCAGGAACTCCTCCCGCACCTCGGGATCCGCCCAGTTGAGGTCCGGCTGCTCGACGGCGAAGGTGTGCAGGTACCACTGCCCGTCGGCCACCCGCTCCCAGGCGCTGCCGCCGAACAGGGAGACCCAGTCCGTGGGCGCCTCGGAGCCGTCCGGGCCGGCGCCGTCGCGGAAGATGTAGCGCTCCCGCTCCGCCGAGCCCGGGCCTGCGGCGACGGCCTGCTTGAACCAGTCGTGCAGGTTCGAGGTGTGGTTCGGCACGATGTCGATGAGGATCCGGATGCCGTGCGCGTGCAGCCCCGCGACGAGCTCGTCGAAGTCGTCGAGGGTGCCGATCCTGGGGTCCACCCCGCGGTAGTCGATGACGTCGTAGCCGCCGTCGGCCAGGTCCGAGGGGTAGAACGGGCTCAGCCACACCGCGTCGATCCCGAGGCCGTTGAGGTAGCCCAGCCGCGACGTGATGCCGCGCAGGTCCCCGATGCCGTCGCCGTTGCTGTCGGCGAAGCTGCGGGGGTAGATCTGGTAGACGGCGGCCTGCCGCCACCATGAGGCGCTCTGGTCGGAGACCAGGGTGGCCTGGTCGATGGGTTCCTGCATGGGGGAAGTTCCTTCGGCTGGGAGTGTCAGTGGGCGAGGCGGAGGATGCGGGACTCCCACGGCGCGAGCACCGAGGTGGAGTGATCGTCGTGTGTGGCCAGCACCGGCTCGGCGCCGTCGAGGCTGGGCAGGGCGTCCAGCGGCAGCTCCGCCGGCGTCGACGAGCAGTTGGCCAGCACCAGCAGCGTGGTGCCGCCCAGCGTGCGGGTGAAGGCCCAGATCTGCGGGTGCTCGGGGAGCAGCAGCTCGAAGCGGCCCTCGCGGACCACCTCGTCGTCGTGACGCAGCCGGATCAGGCGCTGGAAGTGCGCGAACACCGACCCGGGGTCGCGGCGGGCGGCCTCGGCGTTGATCTCGCGGTAGTTGGGGTTGGCCGGCAGCCAGGGCACGCCGGTGGTGAACCCGGCGTGCGGGCCGGCGTCCCACTGGACGGGGGTGCGGGCGTGGTCGCGGCTCTTCGCCGCCAGGGAGCGCAGCACGTCGGCCTCGGCGGTGCCCATGGCCGTAGCCAGGGTGTGGTGGTTGAGCGACTCGACGTCCAGGTAGTGGCCGATCTCCGTGAACGGGGAGTTGGTCATGCCGAGTTCCTCGCCCTGGTACACGTACGGGGTGCCCTTGTGCAGGTGCAGCACCGTGGCGAGCGTCTTGGCGGAGTTGACGCGGTGCTCGGGGGAGTCGTCGCCGAAGCGCGACACGGCCCGCGGCTGGTCGTGGTTGTCGAGGTACAGCGAGTTCCAGCCCGACCCCTCAAGGCCGTACTGCCACTGCGCGAGGTTGCCCTTCAATGCCGGCAGGGGCAGGTCCACGAGGTCCCACTTGCTCCCGGACCCCTGGTCGAGGCTGACGTGCTCGAACGTGAAGACCATGTTGAGCTCGTGGCGGCCCGGGTCCGTCACGCGGCGGGCCACCTCCAGGGTTGCGCCCGGCATCTCCCCGACGGTGAGCAGGTTCTGCTCGTCCAGGCCCACCTCGCGGTTCATCTCGGCCAGGAACTCGTCGAGGCGGGGACCGTTGGCGATCTGCGTGAAGTCTCCCGCGCCCGGATCGACGGGGCCGCCCGAGGTGAGGCTCGCGGGCTTCGAGATGAGGTTGATCACGTCCATGCGAAAGCCGTCGACGCCGCGGGCCACCCACCAGCGCATCATGGCGTAGACGGCCTGGCGGACCTCGGGATTCTCCCAGTTGAGGTCGGGCTGCCCGGGGCTGAACATGCTCATGTAGTACTGGCCGCTGGCGGGATCGAAGGTCCAGGCTGACGGCGCGAAGGCGGCGGCGCTGTCGTCGGGCTCGGCGCCGGGCGTGCCGGGCTCACGCCCGGGGCGGGCGGGGCGCCAGAAGTACCAGTCCCGCCTCGGGGAGGCCGGATCGCGCGACTCGACGAACCACGGGTGCTGGTCGGAGGTGTGGTTGACCACCAGGTCCATCACCAGCTTGATCCCGCGGGAGTGGGCCTGGGCGAGCAGCTCGTCGAGGTCCGCGAGCGTGCCGAAGAGCGGATCGATGTCCTGGTAGTCGGAGATGTCGTAGCCGTTGTCCACCTGCGGGGAGCGGTAGACGGGCGAGAGCCAGATGACGTCGACGCCCAGCTCGGCCAGGTGGTCGAGGCGGCTGGTGATGCCGGGGATGTCGCCGATCCCGTCGCCGTCTGAGTCCTGGAACGACCTGGGGTAGATCTGGTAGACCACGGCAGAGCGCCACCAGCCGTCCGGACGGGCGGCGAGGGCGGTCTGCTGGGCTGTCGCTGTCATGGCTTCTCCTTGGTGGGGTGGTGCGGGTGGGTTGGGGTGGGGCATGCGCTCGGCTGCTGCCCCACCCCGGGGTGGTGGGTGACTACTTGATCGCGCCCTGCGTCAGGCCGGACATCACCCAGCGCTGCGCGAACAGGTACACGACGATGGCGGGCGCCATGGCCATCAGGTACGACGCGAAGCTCACGTTGTAGCTGTTGCTGAACTGGGTCTGGAAGATGTTGTTGACCACGGGGATCGTCTGCCATTCGGGCTGGGAGATGATCAGCGAGGGCATCATGAAGTCGTTCCAGGAGCTGAGGAAGGCGAAGATGCCCACCGTCGCGGCCATGGGGGACAGGAGCGGGAAGATCAGCTTCCAGAACGTCTGCCAGGTGCTGGCGCCGTCCATCCGCATCGACTCCTCGAGCTCAAGCGGGATGGAGCGGAGGAAGGTGCTGAACAGCAGGGTGTTGAACGCCAGCCCGAACACGATGTGCAGGATGGCGACGCCCACGTAGTTGTCCAATCCGAGCAGGCCGGTGAGGCGCACCTGCGGCAGCGCGACGACGGGGAACGGGATGAACATGGCAGCCAGCAGGTAGTAGAACGAGTAGCGGAAGGGCTTGCGGTCCCAGTTGCGCACGATGGCGTAGGCAGCCATCGACGACACGAGGATGGCGCCGGCCACCGCCACCAGGGTCACGATCAGGGAGACCAGGAAGGCCCGCGGGAAGTTGGTCAGGCTCCACGCCTCGACGAATCCGCTGACGCTCCACGGGTTGGGGAGACTGAAGGCGTTGAGGTCGGTGGACTGCTGGGTGGTCTTGAAGGCCATCGAGATGGTGACGTAGAGCGGCACCAGGACGGTGAGCGAGGCAAGGATCAGCAGGACGGTGGCCGTCCAGTTGACCTTCTCCTGGCCGACGCGGCCGCGGCGCGACGTCGCCGCGGGGGCCGGCATTCCGACGGTGGCGGTGGCGAGTGGGGTGCTCATGAGCCGGACCTTCCCTGGGTGAGGCGCAGCTGCAGCAGCGCGATGACGATGGTGATGACGAAGAAGACGGCGGCGTTGGCCATCTGGTAGGCGTAGTCCCCACCACTGAAGCCGGCGAAGATGGTGAACGCGACGCTGCGGGTGGCGGTGCCCGGGCCGCCCTGGGTGAGGCCGACGATCTGGTCGTAGACCGCCAGGTAGCCCTTGAAGCCGAGGATCATGTTGATGCCCACGTAGCCGGCCACCAGCGGCAGCGTGATGTGCCACAGGTTCTTCGCCGGGGTGGCGCCGTCGATGGAGCTGGCCTCGTAGACCTCGCCGGGGACCGTCATGAGGCCCGCGATGTAGATGAGCATGGCGCTGGGCACCGAGCCCCAGGTGGTGACCAGGACGATGGCGAACCATGCCCAGTCCGGGTTGGCGAGCAGGCTCGTCGACAGGTTCTCGATCCCCAGCGCGGCGCCGAGCTGCGGCAGCGAGTTGTTGAACAGGAAGCGGAAGACAAACGAGTAGATGATGGCCGAGATCACCATGGGGATGACGAAGACGGTGCGCAGCGGGTTGGTGAACTTGATCTTCGAGGTGAGCCCCAGCGCCAGGAAGAAGGCGATGACGTTGACCAGGATCACGGTGACGGCGGCGAACAGGAGGGTGAAGCCGTAGGACGAGAGGATGTTCTCGTCGCGGAAGAGGGCCACGTAGTTACGGAAGCCGATCCACTCGAAGTCGCCGAAGCCCATCGAGTTGGTGAAGCTCATCGTGATGCCCTCGACGGCGGGGTAGGCGATCATCAGCGTGAACACGGCGACGGCGGGCACGAGGAAGAGCCAGTAGATGGGTTCGACGGGGCGCCTCTGCGCCTGCTGCTTCGCGGGCGCGCTGGCCCGGGACGGGGTTGACATGCGTGTGACTCCTTTGTCTCAGGCGCGGAAGGCGAGTCGGGCCCAGTCGCGGTCCAGCTGCGCGAGCAGCGGTTCCGGGTCGGCCCCGAGGGCGATCGACTGGAAGTAGTTGGGGGCGGGGATGTTGTTGGGGATGAACTGCGACGGGCCCATGTAGAAGCGGCCGGAGTCGTAGTACTCCTTCATCCCGAGGATGCGCGGGTCGGTGGCCGGGGCCGCGTTCTTGGTGGTGCCGAAGCCCAGGAACTCGGCGTTGTACGGGTCCTGGATCTCCGGCTTCATGAGGTGCTGCAGGAACGCCCGCGCCCCCTCCTGGCCGTCGGAGACCTCCGGAACCCACAGCGCGAGGTCGATGTTGACGCGCACCTTCAGGTCGTCGGCGCTGTCGGTGGCCGGCAGCGGGAAGGTGCCGAGATCGAGGTCGTTGCCCACCTTCTCGAACTCGCCGAAGGCCCACGGGCCCTGGAAGATCATCGCCGCGGCGCCGTTGGCGAACGCGGTGTTGCCGTCGCCGTAGCCGCGGCTGGCGGCGTCGCTGTTGATGTAGCCGGTGAGCTGGACCATCTTCTTGACCGGCTCCAACATCGTCTTCTGGAAGGAGACCTCCGAATCGGGGCCCACGTCGGCGCCGATCTCGTTCATCTTGCGGTAGAACTCCGCGATATCCACCATGCCGCCGGCGGGGTAGTCGAACCAGCCCTGCATGATGGTCCACGGGTCCATGAACGTCGCGTAGAACGGGGTGACCCCGGCGGCGGTGAGCTTCTCGCACAGGTCGATCAGCTCGTCCCAGGTGGTGGGCACCTCGACTCCGTTGTCGGCGAAGAGGCGCTTGTTGTAGATCACCGAGGCGGCCATGGCCGAGTAGGGCAGCACGCTGGTCCGTCCCGGGTACTGGGGGTAGGACTTGGACAGCTCGACGACGTCGTCGCGGATGGTGGCGGCCTCCGGCAGGTCCGAGAGGTCCGACAGTGCGCCGCGTTCCATGAATCGCGCCATCTCGAGGTTGTAGTTGAGCAGGCCGAGATCCGGTGGGTTGCTGCGCACGAAGCTCGCGGAGAGGTTGGTGGAGATGTCGTGCAGGATCCTGAACTTGTCCTGCGAGGCGCTGAAGTCGGCCGCCAGCTGGCGGAAGTAGGGCACCGCCTCCGGCTTGGACTGGTGGAACAGGATGGTCTGCTGCGAGCCGGACGAGCAGCCCGACGCCCAGGGAAGGGCGCTGGCGGCTCCCACTGCCGCCAGCCCTTTCAGGAAGGTGCGCCGGGGCGCGATGGTTGGAGTGTGAGGCACGTCGTTGTCCCTTCGTCGTTGGACGGAAACGGTTTACTTCGAGTAATATATTTAATTATCGAAGAAATCCGTACGGGTTTAGGATGCATCACGGAAGCGCACACGTCAAGGGGGTGTCGGGGAGTGGGTTCGACTGATCGCCAGGCGCGCCATCGGGCCAGCACCGCTGCGGTCCTTGAGTATGCGTGGGACGCGCAGGCGTTCGGCGCGGACCACGTGATCGACGCCCTGGGCCTGACCCGCTCGACGGCGCTGGCGGCGGTGGACACCTTGATCGACGTCGGCCTTGTCAGCGAGCTGTCCGGGCCCGCAGCCGTGCCGGGCCAGCGGATCGGTCGGCCTGCCAGGCGCTTCGAGCTGCGCGGAGATGCGGGCCTCCTCGTCGGGCTGGATGCCGGAGGCCGACGCTTCACCGCCATCCTTGCCGACCTGACGGGGAGGGTGCTGGCGCGCGAGCACCTCGAGGTGGCCAGCTTCTTCGACCTCACCGACCCTGACCCCGCGGACCGCCGCGACATGGCGTTCCGCCTGATCGACGCGGTGCTCGGCGCGGCGGGGCGCGCCCGGGAGGACGTCATCGCGGTAGGCGTGGGCGTGCCGGCGCCCGTCGACGGGCGGGGGGAGTCGCCGTCGAACCCGTCCGGGTTCTGGCGCTACATGAACGCGGACCTGCAGGAGGCGCTGAGCCAGGTGTTCCCCGCCGTGCGCGTGGAGAACGACGGCGCGCTGGCGGCGATGGCGGAGGGCGCGTTCGGAGAGGCGCGCGGCCGGGACCACTTCGTCGCCATGCTGTCCGGGCTGCGCCTCGGCTCGGGCGTGGTCCTGGAGGGCCGGCTGGTGCGGGGCGCGCACGGGGGAGTGGGCGAGCTTGAGGCCTTGACGTACGTCTCCGGGGTCGGCGGCACCTGGGGACTGGGGTATCTCGCCGAGCAGTGGCTGCGGTCCCAGGTGGGGCGCGGGCTGATCCCGGCCGAGCATCCGTGGTCCCAGCTGCCCGTCGACGCCCTCACCGCCGAGGTGGTGCTGTCCCAAGCGCGGCTCTCCGACCCGGTGTCGCGGCCGCTGCTCGAGGAGCTGGGCAGCACGCTGGGGCGGATCTGCACGGTGCTGTCGCGGTTCTACGACCCCGAGGTCGTCGTGGTGTGCGGCGCCGTCGCGGAAGCGCTGGGGGAGGTCATCGAGCTGGCGGCGGCCCATGTCGCAGACGAGGTGGAGATCCCGCCGCCGGTCATCCTGGCGTCGCGGCTGGGGGGCGACGTAGTGGCGCTCGGTGCCGTGTCCGCCGCCCGCGAGGCGGCGAGCGATATCGTCCTCCCGCTCCTGACGGGGCGCCTGGCCGGCTGAGCCGCGGGGTAATGGGGCACACGTGGGCCCCTGCACGGGCCCGATCTGACGGTCCCGTCTGCCACGGGTGCAACCCGCCAGGGATCAGGAACCCGTCACGACACCCGGCGGCGTCGGCTCGGTGGCCAGGGGGAGGGTGAGGGTGAAGGTTGAGCCGTTGCGGGGCCCCGGGCTGGTGGCGGTGAGGGTGCCGCCGTGGGCGAGGGCGAGGCTGCGTGCGATGGTCAGCCCGATCCCGGAGCCGCCCGCATCCCGGGCCCGGGCCGTGTCGGCGCGGTAGAACCGTTCGAAGACCCTGGTGAGTTGCTCGGCGGTGAGGCCGTCGCCGGTGTCGGTGACCCTGATCACCATGTCGTTCCGTGACTGGTGTGCGCTGATGTGCACCGTCCCGCCGGCGGGGGTGTGCCGCAGCGCGTTGTCGAGCAGGTTGCCCAACATCTGAGCCACCCTCTGCGCATCGGCCGACACGAGCCCGCTGTCCGAGTCCGCGGACAACCCGACTCCCTTCTCGGCGTATCGGGGCTCCACCGAGGCGACGGCTGCCTCGACGAGGTCCCGCACCGGGTGCATGTGGAGGTCGAGCGCGAACCTGCCCTCCTCTGCACGGGACACGTCGTCGAGGTCGGAGGCGATCCGCTTGAGCCGGGCGGCCTGCTGCATGAGCAGCTGTTGGCTGTCGTGGTCCCAGGGGACCACGTCGTCGACGATCGCCTCCAGCTCGGCGGTCAGCGTCGAGAGGGGGGTGCGGAGCTCGTGCGCCACGTCTGACAGGAGGCGCCTTCGGGTGGCCTCGGTGTCATGGAGCCGGCTGGCCATGTCGTTGAACGCGTCGGCAACTGTGTTGAACTCCGGGCTGGTGGTGGTCTTCTGCACGCGCGCGTTGTAGTCGCCCGCCTCGAGCAGGGCCGACGCGGCAGTCAACTGCTCAAGCGGTCGCCGCACGCGCCGGGTCTCCAGCCATGTCAGGCCGATGGCCAGGGCGAGGGCCACCGACAGGCCGATCCCCAGCGACCGGACGCCGGCGTCGAGGAAGGCTTCCTCGACGTGCTGCATCTCCGCGGTCCCGTCGGTGTGGCCGAGTTGCTGGAGATGTTCGTGGAACAGCGGCGGGCCGACGACGACGGCGACGAGGGCGGCGGTGATCACGCCGACGGTGACGACCAGTGCCTGGGTGAGGAACGTGCGTGTGCCCCAGCGCATCCGGCCCATGGAGTCGCGCAGTCGCCGTGTCACCCTGGTCCCATCCGGTAGCCCACTCCGCGGACCGTGAGGATGAATCGGGGCTCTGCGGGTGGGTCGTCGAGCTTCTTCCTGAGGTTGGCAACGTGGACGTCCACGACGTGGTCGTCGCCGACCCAGCTTGGGCCCCAGACCGCCTCGATGATCTGCCGCCTGCTCAGCGCCACGTTGGGCCGGCTCGACAGGGCGTCGAGGATGTCGAACTCGGTGCGCGTCACTCCCACCGGCCGGCCGTCGACCCACACGTCGCGGCCGTCGACGTCCACGCGCAGACCGCCGAACACGCGCGGGGCCGACGGCGGATTGCCGTGCCGGCGCGGTCGGCGGAGGACGGTGTTGACGCGGGCGACGAGCTCGCGCGGGCTGAACGGCTTGGTCAGGTAGTCGTCCGCGCCCACCGACAGTCCGATCAGCTTGTCGACCTCGTCCGCGCGTGCGGTGAGCATCAGGATGTAGCAGTCTGAGAACTGCCGGATCTGGCGGCACACCTCGATGCCGTCCATTCCAGGGAGGCTCAGGTCGAGGATGACGACATCGGGGTCCAGCTCCCGCGCCGAGCTGACCCCGTGCGGGCCCGTGTAGGCCAAGGCGGTGTCGAAACCTGCCTTGTTGAGGTAGGAGGCGACGATCCCTGCCAGTGGACGCTCATCGTCGACCACCAACACGCTCGATCTGCGCAACTCGGACATACCGACATTATCGGCGCGCCCGCGTGGGTCCCCTAAGGCCCACAGGGCGGTGAGCGTGTTCTTGGCCGAATCTTGACACGGGCTGAAGGGTTCCCTGATGGCGAGGAACGAATCTGGGAACGTGAACGAGATCAAGGCGGCCCCGCCGCTGTCCGCACCGACCGAGCCGGTGGACGTCACCCTGGTGACCACATCCGCCTGCCACTACTGCCACGACGCCCACACTCGGCTCGACGCTCTCGACCGCGCGGGCCTCCTTCGCCTCACCACGGTCCAGGCGGAGTCGCCCGAGGGTCAGGCCCTGATCGCCGAGCACCGCCCGGGCCTGTTTCCACTCACGGTGGTCGGGGGGCGCTACTTCCATGACGGGCGGATCCCGCGCGGGAAGCTCGCTCGGCTCGTCGACCACCTCGGTGCCCGCTGATGGGCGCCGACCTGCTCAGCGCCGGTGGGATCCTGGCGGCGTTCCTCGCGGGCGGTGTGGCGCTCTTCGCCCCCTGCTGCATCGTGTTCCTCGCCCCCAGCTACCTGGCCGCTGCCGCGAAGAACCGTCGCTGGAGGCTGATCCCGCTGACCTTCGTGTTCGCGGCCGGCCTCGCCCTTGTCCTGGTCCCGATCACCATGGGGGTCAGCCTGATCGCCGGCGCCATCGCCAAGTACCACGCGGTCCTCTATTGGGCCGGCGGCCTGCTGATGATCGGCCTGGGGATGGTGGCGCTGTCGGGGGCCATGTGGTCGATGCCGTCGGTCCTGCGCGCCCCCGACACCTCCCGCGGCGACACGGCCACCTTCTTCAGCCTCGGCGTGTTCTCCGGCATCGCCTCCAGCTGTTGCGCGCCCGTCCTGGCGGGGGTGATGACCCTGTCCGCGCTGTCCGGCTCGCCCGTCGGTGGCCTCGTCCTCGGCCTGGCGTACGTGTTCGGGATGGTGATACCGCTGTTCGTGATAGCCCTGCTGTGGGACAGCCGCCCCGAACGGATGCGCAGCCTCCGCGCCCGGCCCCTCCACATCAAGCTGGGCCGCCTGGCGTTGACCACCAACACCGTCAACCTGCTGGTCGCCATCGGGTTCGTGACCATGGGCATCCTGGTCATCGGGCAGGCAGGCGCGACCGAGATGACCGGTGCCGACGCACCCCTGGTCGGCGTGGGGGCATGGCTCAGCGAGGTCTTCGCCTGGCTGATCGCGATCACCGCCCCCATCCCAGAGGCCGTGCTCGGGCTGGCGTTGCTCGCCCTCGCAGCGGTGTTCGTCGTCGCCACCCTCAGAGACCGCCGTCGACACGAGCAGCCCACGGCGGCGGCCCACGACTGCTGCGACACCCAACCACCAGCGCCGGCGGACAACCCGACCGTCCCCTCCCAGGAGCCCCGATGACCCCCAGCGACACCACGACGCCGTCCCGACGCGAGCAACTACAGCAGCGCCGGCAGGCCGAGGCCCACCGCGACAAGACCCGCCGGGCATGGACCCGGATCATCGGCGGCGCGGTCACGCTCATCGTGCTCGCAGTCGTCGGCTACGGACTGTGGACCGCCGTGCCCGAGCAGGGCGACACCCAACGCCGCGCCCCCGACTTCACGCTCAGCACCACCGCAGGCACCACAGTGAACCTCAGCGACCTGCGCCCCCAACCGGTGCTCATCTACTTCAACGAGGGGGCGGGCTGCGCATCCTGCACCATGCAGATGGCCGAGATCGAGAAGAACCCCGGATTCGCCGAGGCCGGCGTCCAGGTGCTGCCGATCGTCATGAACACCGCCCAGCAGATCCTGCCGGACATGCAGCAGTTCGGCGTCACCACTCCCTACCTCCTCGACGACGGGACGGTGTCCAAGGCCTACGACGTGCTCGACAAGGGCATGCACCCCGGGCTGCCCGGACACGGGTTCGTCCTCATCGACGGCGACGGCGTCCAACGCTGGTACGGCAACTACCCCTCGATGTGGCTCGACCCGCAGGAACTGCTCGACGAGATCACGGCCCGCCTCGGCTAAGGGCAAGCGTCCAGCATTTGATTACCCAAGGTAATGAACTAGACTAATCAACTGCTACGAAAGGACTGCATGCCCGACTACCCCCCAGACCTCCTGAGCCTCGCCAATGACGTCCGCGTCGCCTGCCAGCGCATCTCGCGCCGGGTGCGCTTCGAGAGCACCAGTGACGTGGCTCCGCACCAGTTCTCTGTGCTCGTGTTCCTGCACTTCGAGGGGCCCCGAACGCCGACGCAGCTCGCGGCCAGGGACGCCGTGAGTACGCCGTCGATGACGCGAACGGTCAACTGCCTGGCGGACAAGGGGCTGGTGGCACGGTCGCCGCACCCGCAGGACGGGCGGCAGATCCTGGTCTCGCTCACCGACGAGGGGGTGCGGGTGGTCGAGGAGACCATCGCCAACCGCGACACCTGGATGCTCGCCCACATCGCCACCCTCGCCCCCGAGCAGCTCGACCTTCTCCGGCGGGCGGCGGACCTCCTCATGGAGGTGTCCCATGCGGAGTGAGCAGCGGGGGCGCATGTTCGCCTCCTTCGCGGTGCGCAACTACCGGCTGTTCTTCGCCGGCGCGCTGATCAGCAACATCGGCACGTGGGTGCAGAGGGTGGGGCAGGACTGGCTGGTGCTCACCGAGCTGACCGACGGTTCCAGCGCCGCGCTGGGCATCGTCACCGCGCTCCAGTTCCTCGCCATCCCGATCCTGGCCCCTTATGCGGGCGCGCTGGTGGACCGGTTGCCGAAGCGGCGGATGCTCGCGGTCACCCAGGCACTGCTGGGGCTCACGGCGCTGGCGCTGTGGCTCGTGGTGGCGCTGGGCGTCGTCGAGCTGTGGCACGTCTACCTCTTCGCCTTCCTGCAGGGCGTCGTGACCGCCTTCGACAACCCCGCCCGCCAGTCCTTCGTCTCCGAGATCGTGCCGCCGGAGCTGCTGCCCAACGCGGTGGGCTTGAACTCCACGTCGTTCAACGGCGCCCGACTGATCGGACCCGGCGCCGCGGGGCTGCTGATCGCGGCCTTCGGGGTGGGCCCCACGCTGTTCATCAACGCCGTGAGCTTCGCCGCGATGCTCGCCGCCGTCCTGGCCCTGAGGCCCGGCGAGCTGCGCCCCTCCCGGCTCGCCAAGGCCAGGGGCGCCACGCGCGACGGCCTGCGCTACCTCGCGGGCCGGCCGGACCTCATCGTGCTCATGGTGATCGTGTTCGCGCTGGGCACCTTCGGCATGAACTTCCAGATCTACAACGCCACCATGGCCACGGAGGTGTTCGGGAAGGGCGCCCAGGAGTACGGGCTGCTGGGCACGATCATGGCCATCGGCACCCTCGGCGCGGCGCTCGCCGCCACGCGCCGTACGCAGCCGGGCCTACGCACGGTCCTGGCCGCGCTCGGCGCGTTCTCGGTGAGCACCGCCCTGCTCTCGGCCGCCCCCACCTTCGCCACCTACGCGCTGCTGCTGGTCCCCACCGGGTTCTTCGCCCTGACCGTGATGACGACGGCGAACGCCGCGGTCCAGCTGGGGACGGCGCCCGAGTTCCGCGGCCGCGTGATGGCCGTCTACATGGCGATCTTCATCGGCGGCACTCCGCTGGGCGCCCCGCTCATCGGCTGGCTGGGGGAGCTGTGGGGCCCGCGATCCATGGTGCTCATCGGGGCACTCACCACCGGCGCGGCGGCACTCGGCGTGCTGGCCTATCTCATGGCGCACGACGGCGTCCGGCTGGCGGTCGAGCGGGGCTGGCCGCTCCGGTTGCGCGTGTGGATCGCGGAGCGGGAGCCCCAGCCGACGAGGGGCTGAGCCGCTCCAACCGATGGTTGACACTTCAACTAAAGACGGATAGGCTGGTTTCACATTCAACCAGTCACCGCAAGGAGCCCCCATGACCGCGACCCTCGACCAGCTCGTCGGGACCTACACCATCGATCCCAGCCACACGGAGATCGGCTTCACCACCCGGCACGCCATGGTCACCAAGGTCCGGGGCGCCTTCACCGACTTCCAGGGGAGCGCCTCTACAGGCGCCGGGCTGAGCGGCGCCGCCATCGACATGACCATCAACGCCGCCTCCGTCGACACCGGAAGCGCTGACCGCGACGGGCACCTCCGCTCGGCGGACTTCTTCGACGCGGAGCAGTACCCCACCATCCGCTTCACCTCGTCGAACGTGACCGCGCCGTCGGGCGACACCCTGCGCGTCGAGGGCGACCTCACCATCAAGGACGTCACCCGCCCGGTGGCCATCGACTTCGACTACGAGGGCTCGGCCGTGGATCCGTTCGGCAACGAGCGCGTCGGCCTCTCCGGCTCGGTGCCCGTCAACCGCAAGGACTTCGGCCTGGTCTGGAACGCGGCCCTCGAGACCGGCGGCGTGCTGGTCTCCGAGAACGTCAACCTGGTCTTCGAGGTCTCGGCGATCAAGAACGCCGACGCGGCCGAGGCCGTCGTCGAGGAGCCTGTGGCCGAGGAGCCGGTGGCCGCCGCCCCGGCCCAGCCCGCGGCCCGCGCCGCGGAGACGGTCACCCCTGTCCAGGGCGGTTTCGTGGGCTGGCTGAAGAAGCTCTTCAGCTGACGAACACCTCCCGAACGCCGATGAGGCGCCACCCGGTTACCTGGGCGGCGCCTCATCGGCGTTCGGGGCTGGGTCAGCTCAGCGAGTCGATGATCTCGTTGAGCGTCTGGGAGGGGCGCATCACCGCCGTCGCCTTGGCGTCGTCGGGGCGGTAGTACCCTCCGATGTCGGCCGGCCTGCCCTGCACGGCCAGCAGCTCGGCGACGATCGTCGCCTCGCTGTCGGCGAGTGCCGCGGCCACCGGCCCGAAGACGGCGGCCAGTTCGGCGTCGTCGGTCTGCGCGGCCAGCTCCTGCGCCCAGTACATGGCCAGGTAGAAGTGCGAGCCGCGGTTGTCGATGCCGCCGAGCTTCCGGGTGGGCGACTTGTCATTGTCCAGGAACGTGCCGGTGGCGCGATCGAGCGTGGAGGCCAGGATCCCGGCCCGCGCGTTGCCCTCGGTCTGGGCGAGGTGCTCGAACGAGGCGGCCAGCGCCAGGAACTCGCCGAGCGAGTCCCAGCGCAGGTAGTCCTCAGCCACGAGCTGCTGGACGTGCTTCGGCGCGGAGCCGCCGGCGCCCGTCTCGAACAGGCCGCCGCCGGCCATGAGCGGGACCACCGACAGCATCTTGGCCGAGGTGCCCAGCTCGAGGATGGGGAACAGGTCGGTCAGGTAGTCGCGCAGCACGTTGCCGGTCACGGAGATGGTGTTCTCCCCGCGGCGCAGCCGCTCGACGGTGAACCGCGTGGCCTCGACGGGGCTCATGATCTCGATCTGGAGCCCCTCCGTGTCGTGCTGGGCCAGGTAGGTGCGGACCTTCTCGATGAGGTTGCGGTCGTGCGCGCGCTCGGTGTCGAGCCAGAACACCGCGGGCCAGCCGGTGAGGCGGGCGCGGGTGACCGCGAGCTTGACCCAGTCCTGGATTGGGGCGTCCTTGGTCTGGCAGGCGCGCCAGATGTCGCCGGCGGCCACGTCGTGGCTCATGAGCACGGTGCCGGCCGCGTCGACCACCTCGACGACGCCGTCGGCGGAGATCTCGAACGTCTTGTCGTGCGAGCCGTACTCCTCGGCCTTCTGGGCCATCAGCCCGACGTTGGGGACGGTGCCCATGGTGCGGGGGTCGAAGGCGCCGTTGGCCTGGCAGTCCTCGATGACGGCCTGGTAGACGCCGGCGTACGACGAGTCAGGCAGGACCGCGAGCGTGTCGGCCTCCTCGCCGTCGGGGCCCCACATGTGGCCCGACTGCCGGATCATCGCGGGCATCGACGCGTCGACGATGACGTCCGAGGGCACGTGCAGGTTGGTGATCCCCTTATCGGAGTTGACCATGGCCAGCTTCGGCCCGTCCGCGAGGCCCTGCTCGAACGCGGCCCTGATCTCTTCGCCGTTGGGCAGGGCGTCGAGGCCGGCGAGGATGGCGCCCAGGCCGTCGTGGGTGGAGAGGCCGGCGGCCGCGAGGTCCGCGCCGTAGCGGTCGAACACCTCGGGGAAGAACGCCTCGATGACGTGGCCGAAGATGATGGGGTCTGAGACCTTCATCATGGTGGCCTTGAGGTGGACGGAGAACAGGACGCCGGACTGCTTGGCGGCGGCCACCTGGGCGCGGAGGAACTCGTCGAGCGCGGCGGCGCGCATGGCGGTGGCGTCCACCACCTCGCCCTCGAGGACCTTCAGCCCGCCCTTGAGCACAGTCTCGGTGCCGTCGGCGGCGCGGTGCCGGATGGTGAGGGTGTCCGCGGCGGGCAGCACGACGGACTGTTCGTTGTGGCGGAAGTCACCGGCGTCCATGGTGACGACGGCGGTCTTGGACTCGGGGGTCCAGGCGCCCATGCGGTGCGGGTTCTTCTTCGCGTAGTTCTTCACCGACTCGGGCGCGCGCCGGTCCGAGTTGCCCTCGCGCAGCACCGGGTTGACGGCGGAGCCCTTCACGCGGTCGTAGCGGGCGCGGACGTCGCGCTCCTCGTCGCTCTGGGGGTCCTCCGGGTAGTCGGGGAGCGCGAAGCCCTGGGACTGGAGCTCGGTGATGGCGGCCTTGAGCTGGGGCACCGACGCGGACACGTTGGGGAGCTTGATGATGTTGGCTTCCGGCTGCTTCGCCAGTTCGCCGAGTTCGGTCAGGGCATCGTCGATCCGCTGGTCCTCCGGGAGGGTGTCCGTGAACTGGGCGAGGATGCGCGCCGCCAGGGAGATGTCACGGGTCTCGACGTCCACCCCGGCCTGGCCGGCGTAGGCGTTGATGATGGGAAGGAGGGAATACGTGGCGAGCAGCGGGGCCTCGTCGGTGAGGGTGTAGATGATGTTGCCCATGTGCAGTGAACTCCTCAGGTTTGGCTGAGGCTCAGCTTATCGGTGCGCCACCGAGTTCGACGCTGGCGAACACCCCCACCGCCCAGGACCACGTTCTTTGGAGGAACCCGCCGGATTGGGTAGCCTGTACCCACGAGTATCTGACAGATTCCGCGGCCAGTCCGCGAAGGACAAAGCAAGGGGGTCGACCCGATATGGGGCGCGGCCGTGCAAAGGCGAAGCAGACCAAGGTGGCCCGCGATCTGAAGTATCGCGCGGTGGACACCGATTTTTCGTCTCTGGAGCGCGAGCTCCGGGGCGGCGCGATCGTTGACGAGACCACCAACGACATCCCTGAGGCGTACGCAGAGACGACGGGCGACGACGACGACTACGACGACGAGTACGAGCGCCGCACTTCCTGAGGCCGGGCACCCCTGGGTGCCCGACGTCGAACTTCCAGGCTACGAGCAGCTGGTCATCCCCCTCCCGGATGCGCCCGTCTATGCCCTGGAGCCCGAGGGCAGCCTGGTGGCCACCCTCGTCCGGCGGAACCCGCCGACAGGCAACCGGGCCGTCCTCTACATCCACGGCTGGAACGACTACTTCTTCCAGACGCACCTTGCCGACGAGATGGCGGCACAGGGCTTCGACTTCTACGCCGTCGACCTGCGCCGCTACGGACGCTCCCTGCGCGACAAGCAGCTCGCCGGATACATCGTCCACCTCACGGACTACTTCCAGGAGCTGGACCAGGCGCTCGCCATCCTCGTCGAGGAGGGCCACGACCACATCGTCCTCATGGGGCACTCGACGGGGGGCCTCGTCGCCTCCCTGTGGGCCCACGAGCGCCCGGGAGTGTTCGCCGCGCTGATCCTCAACGCGCCCTGGCTGGAGCTGCAGGGCAACTCCGTGCTGCGTCCCGCCACCCAGCCCGTGCTCAGCGCGGCGCGCGCCGTGGTGGCCACCACCGCCCTCCCTCAGCTCGACACGGGCTTCTACCGCCGCTGCATCGCCAAGGCCGAGGGAGGGGAGTGGGAGTACAACCACAACCTCAAGGGCGATCCCGCGTTCCTCATCCGCGTGGGCTGGATGGCCGCGATCCTCGAGGGTCATGCCAAGGTGGCGCTGGGCCTCTCCATCGACTGTCCAGTCCTGGTGGCCGTCTCGGCCCGCAGCGACTTCCGGCGCGTCTGGGACGAGGACTTCCGGCTGGCCGACATCGTCCTCGACGTCGACCGGATCGCGGCCAGGGCGCCGAAGCTCGGCCATCTTGTGGTGATCGTGCGCATCGCCGACGCCGTGCACGATCTGGTGTTGTCGCGCGACGACGTGCGCTCGAGGGTGTTCGCGGAGTTCTCGCGCTTCCTGCGCTTCTACGCGGCCTAGCCGGCCTCCAGGCGGGTAGCCCCCGATAAACCAAGAAACCCCCGCCGGGGCGGGGGACGTGGTGGCCAGGGCCGGGATCGAACCGGCGACCTTTCACTTTTCAGGCGAACGCTGCTACCAGCTGAGCTACCTGGCCAGGTGGCCGGGCGTTTAAGCCGACCTAGCGACCCCGACGGGACTCGAACCCGCGACCTCCGCCGTGACAGGGCGGCGCGCTAACCAACTGCGCTACGGGGCCAATTTCTTGACCTGCTGGCCTTGCCAGCCCGGTAACTATAGCGTGACTACTTCCCAGAAGGGAAATCGAGCGAAACGCCTTGTCGTAACCGGTTTGCGCCCACTCCCGAGAGAGTGGGCAACAGCATCCCCAACGGGATTCGAACCCGTGCTGCCGCCGTGAAAGGGCGGAGTCCTGGGCCGCTAGACGATGGGGACCAGCTAGGGCGATTCTACGGAGATTGGGCGCGGAGGCGCAAACGCGCGGGCGGCCCGGGACCGGGCGGACACGGTGAACGGCGCCACCCAGGGGGGATGGGTGGCGCCGCTCAGGGGAAGATGTTACCCGTAGGTGTTGATGTGGACGTGGTTGTAGTGGTTGGCGTTGTCGCTGCCGCGGTCCGCCATCAGCCTCCAGCCCTCGCTGGAGCGCTGCACGGACCAGATCTTCTGGGCGAAGATGATGTAGTTGATGTTGTACTTGGCGGCGTTGGCCTTGTAGTACAGCGCGATCTCCCAGCCCAGCGCCTGGTTGGACTTGTAGCTGGGGATCATCACGTCGACGGCGCGGCCGGCGGGATGGTCCGGGGTGACGTCCTTGCGATAGCCGTACATCGTGGTGATCGCGGGGTAGCGGTTCCAGATGTCGCGGACGATGGCCTGGACGTTGGCGTTGGTCTGGTCGAGACCGCTGGAGTACCCGCGGTTGAGGGTGGTGCTGCTCCCGCCGGAGGCCGTGCCGTCGGCCGGCTTCGTCGTCGACAGGTAGCGGGCGGTCACCCAGCGCACGGCGCCGTTGACCACGGCCTCGGCGCGGCCGTTGGTGACCAGGCCGGTGACCTGCACCACGCCGCCCTTGGGGATCTCGCCCACATACGACGTGCCGCTGCTCGCCGTCCAGATGTTGAGCACCGTGGTGGCGTACCGGGTGGTCGTCGCGGGGACGGCCGGGGCGGTCGGGGCCGGGGTGGTGGCGGAGACCGCGACCAGGTACTTCGCGTTCACCCAGCGCACGGCGCCCTTGTAGACCACCTGTGCCATGCCGTTGGTGACCACCCCGGTGGTGTCCAGGATGGTCCCGGCAGGCACGTCACCCAGGTTGACGAAGCCCGTGTAGGGGGTGGTGCGGATCATGAGGGCCACCGTGGCGCGGCCCTTCCCGGTGATCTTGGGCAGTTCGCCGTAGGCGGCCGCGGCGGTGGGGCTGAGGTACTGGGAGGCGGCCCACAGCAGCTTCCCGTTGTAGGTCACCTGGGCGTAGGCCCCGCTGACCTTGCCCGACAGCTTGAGGGCGGTGCCGCGCTGCACGACGATGGAGACCGCGTCGGACAGCGACGGCCCCACGCGGAGGTTGAGGTTCGCCGTCGTGTAGACGGTGCCCGTGGATGCGGCGGTGCTTCCGTTGGACGTCTCGGACGAGGGGCTGGAGGCGGCGGTGCCCCCGGAGAGGTAGGCGCTGGCGACGTAGGCAGTCTTGCCCTGGTAGGTGACGGTGGTCCATCCGTTCGCCGAGCCCGAGCTGGGCAGGCTCTGGCCGCGCTGGAGGACGGCCAGGCGGGTGCTCGACGTCGTGGGAGCCGAGCGGATGTTCACGTTGGTGGTGGCGGTCACGTTGGCGATCTCCGCGTCCGCCGCGGGTCCCAGGGCGAGGGTGCCGAGCCCTTGGACCAGGATCGCGATGCCCGCCGCGGCGCCGATGCCGCGCAGGCTCTTGAATGCTGTTCTCACGTCTCTCCTCGTTCACACGTCAGTGCTGGTGGAGGACGGACGCGCCGCTTCCTCGGAGCTTCATAGCCCCCGACACGTCCGGCCACTGCCCCGGAGACTAAGAGCGCCCCTCATGATGGAACAACGCGTTGTGAGAACTGCCTGAGAGGGCGCAAGCCGACACGCCGCGCGCGGGGGAAGAGTTACACCCTTGGGATTAGCCGGCGGCCAACGGTCATCAAGCGATGTGACTAGGGCTTTTGTCCGAGCGACTGGCCGAAAGTGAATACTGAGGCGCCGGTGAGAGAGTCTTGGACGCCTCAGAATCAAGGTGAGGTCAACTCTGACTTGAGGTTCACGGTCCGAGGTTGAGGTTCAGGGAAGATCCCGGGGCTCCACCCATGCCCGCTTCAGGGTGCTGGTCCACTCCAGGGCCAGGCCGTACGAGCCGGGGGGGAGATATCCGGCCCGCAGATCCGACGCGGGCACCTGGGCGACGCCGAGCAGTTCGGCGAGCCGGACGCGATCGCGGGCGCCGGCCACGGCGGCCACCACCGGCAACCTCAGCGCACGCCGGTTGGCGGCCAAGGTGGTGAGCACCTCGGGGTGGATCCCGGCTGCCACGACCACCAGTGGGAGCTCGGGCGTCGCCTCGGCGAGCGGCGTCATGAGCTCGCGCATGGCCGAGACCTCCCCGTCGACGATGAGAATCCGCGGCTCCTGGTAGCGCGCCCCCTCGCGGTCGGTGGCGAAGTCCGGGTGGGCGTGCCCGAACCCGAACCCCTCGCCGGCGTGCGGGAGTGGCCCCGCCCCCTGGCCCGACGCGGGGCTGGGCAGGGCGTCGATCTCATCCTGGGTCACGTAGCGGGGCACGTGGCGGTCCACCTCGTCGAGACCGCGGCGCGGTGCGGGCTCCCCGGCCCCGGTGACGCGACGGCGGGCACGCCGGTCGACGAGGACGGCGACGACGAGCAGCGCCGCGCCGATCAGCAGGGCGACGACGAACCAGGACCACGCGGGCATGTCCCCCAGCCTGCCACGCGCCCGGACCGGTACACTGCTGACGCCCCTATAGCTCAGTCGGTAGAGCAGTGGACTTTTAATCCATGGGTCGCGGGTTCGAGCCCCGCTGGGGGCACCGGCTCAGGCCGCGAACCAGTGCACCGCGTAGGGGCGCAGGGTCATCGTCCAGGGCGTCAGGTCCCACTCCACACCGTCGAGGAGCTCGCGGGCGCGTTCTCCCAGGGTCTCGCTCACGCACGCCATGGGCACCGTGATCTCCGTGGGCGAGAAGCTGTACACCTGAACCATGGGGCCGGTTGAGTGGTCCCGCTTGATGGCCAGGACGCGCGGGTCCCCGGTCTCGAGGAACACGGCCTCCCTGGAGGCGTGCAGCTGGGCTGCATGGCGCCGGACGGACAGGACGTGCCGGAGCCAGGCGTTGACCCTCGCCGCGGGCGAGGTGGGGTTGTCGGCGAGCGCGGCCACGGCCGCCCAGTCCATCACCGGGCGGTGGACCCACCGGTTGTCGTCGGCGTGTTCGGGGTCGCGGGCGAAGTCGTGGTCGTTGAGCATGGCCACCTCGTCGCCCATGTAGATCAGCGGAATGCCACCCCACCCGCAGATGACGGCGTGCAGCAGGTTGATCCTGGCCACCGCCTGCTCCTCCTTGTACGCGTTGCCCGATTCCAGCGCGGCCTCGAGCCCCGCCAAGGAGGCCATGGAGCCGGAGATCCGCCGGTCGCCGGTGGCGGGATTGGCCTGGAACACCAGCCCGCGGGCGAAGGAGTCCGGGTGGATGCCGGAGTAGAAGTCGCTGAGGAAGGAGCGGTGCTGGAACCCGTTGAGCCCGGAGGTGGCGGCGTCGAGGTCGTCGATCGCCCAGCCGATGTCGTCGTGGCAGCGGATGTAGGTGCCCCACGTGGCCGTGGCCGGCTTGGGCGGGAAGCCGCCCAAGGCGCGGCGCAGGAGGGTGGTGTCGTGCGTGGCCAGGGTCGACCACAGCTGAGCCATCAGGGAGTTGTGGTAGGCGATGTCAGAGACCTTGCCGTAGTGCTCGCCCGCCCCGAAGTAGGTGATGAGGTCCTTGGGGCCGACGATGGCCTCCGCCTTGAACGCCACCGCGGGGGCCGCGATCCTCACGGCCGCGCGGAGCGCCTGGGTCAGCGCGTGGACGGCGGGCTGGTTCTGGCAGTTCGTGCCCATCACCTTCCAGATGAAGGCGATGGCATCGAGCCGCAGCACCTCCACGCCACGGTTGGCCAGCTCCAGGATGATGTCCAGGTACTCGATGAAGACGTCGGGGTTGGCCCAGTTGACGTCCCACTGGTAGTCGTTGAACGTGGTCCACACCCAGCCGGCCAGGTCATCGTCCCAGGTGAAGTTGCCCGGGGCGAAGTCCGGGAACACCTCCGGCAGCGTCTCCTCGTAGCGGTCCGGCATGGTCCGGTTCGGGAAAACCATGAAGTAGTCGCGGTACTTCTGTTCCCCGGCACGCGCCCGCTGGGCCCACTCGTGCTCGCGGGCGACGTGGTTGAGAACGAGGTCCACCACCAGCGAGATGCCGTTGGCCCGGAGGCTGGCCGTCAGGTTCTCCAGGTCCTCCATGGTGCCGAGGTCTGGCCTGATCGTGCGGTAGTCGGCGACGGCGTAGCCGCCGTCGTTGGCGCCCTCGCGCGGCTGCAGCAACGGCATCAGGTGCAGGTAGGTGACGCCCAGATCCTGCAGGTAGTCGAGGTGGTCGGCGATCGCGTTGAGGGTGCCGGCGAAGCGGTCCGTGTAGGCCACGTAGCCCACCTGTGAAGGCATCTGCAGCCAGTCGGGGCGCAGCAGCCGCGCTTCGTCCAGCTCTCGGAGGTCGTCGCTGCGGGCGTCGAACCGTTCCCTGACGAGGTCGCGCACGCGGTCGGTGACCTCCCAGGCCCGCTCTCCATAGACGGCCTCCAGCGCCGCGATCAGCTCCGCGCCGTAGCGCTCCCACCTGAGGTCGAAGGTCGTCTTCACGCTGCTCAGCGTAGTGCTCAGCCTCGCGCGGTGAGTGGCATCCAGGGGGGTTCGGTGGTCGGCGTGACCGCGTGGCGTTCCCACGTCGTCCACCAGTCCTCGACGCCGTCGGGCAACGGCGTGTCGTGGGCGGAGCGGACCGCGTCGCGCAGCTCTACCTTGGCGCCCCGCAGCGTGAGGAAGTCCCGCCGGCTCGGCTCGGGGTTCTCCAACAGGCGCTCCTCCAGGCGGATGATGCGCATGCGGAGCGTGATGATGCGGCGGTGCAGCTCCTCCGCCGCCTCTCCCAGGCCCAGGTGCCGCTCGGCGGCCCGGAACCAGCCGTAGTCCCGATTGATGGCGATCAGGCCGGGGTGGACGGTCATGGTGTCGTGCACGGCGAGCTCGGGGTGGATGACGATCGCCCCGGCCGAGTGCGCGTAGGCGAGCTCGTCACGGCCCGCCTCGTCGATCAGGATCTCGGTGGAGCGCATCACGACGCTGAACATGTCGGCGTCCACCATGCTCGCCCGCTGGGGAAGGCCCTGCGCCTGTGACGAGATGACGTAGTTGCGCGCGGCCCCGAGGTGGCCGATGGCCAGTTCGGCGGGCAGGTTCTCCCGCGCGCCGCCGTCGACGTAGGTCTCGTCCCCGATCGGGACGGGCCGGAACACGGCGGGGATGGCGCAGGAGGCGAGCACGCCGACTGCGAGGTTGTGCTCGGTGTCGTCGACGGGGCGGTCGGCGCGGTCGACCATGGTGCCGGTCTCGGTCATGAACCGCAGCTCGCCGCTCTCCAGCGAGACCATGGCGATCCGAAGCGTCACACCGGAGGTGGCCACCCGCTGAGGGTCGAAGGTGCCCGGGTCGAGCAGGTGGGCGAGCATGGGACCCGGCCGGTACATGGAGCGCGAGCGGCCCATACCCTGCCAGATGCTGCCCAGGCCGCTGCCGATGCGGGGCAGCCTGCCCAGGTGGGCGGCGATGCCGGACAGCACCGAGAGGGACCACTCGGAGGGGACGTCCTCGTCGGGCGTGAGCGCCAACTCCAGTGGGTCCATCGGCGGCGGCTCGTCGGGGCTCTGCGGGCTGGCCGGCGAGGAGCGCAGGAAGGGCAGCAGCGCCGGCCTCCTCGGGGGGCGTGGCGGCGCCTGTCGCGGCAGGGAGACCACCTCGAGCCAGACGGGCGCCTCGGCCTGGAGCCGCTGGAACCAGGGGCGCGGTGTGAACATGTCCTCAGGGCCGGTCATGGACATCCATAGCCCGGTCAGCCGCTCCAGATAGGCGCGCTGGCCCTCCCTGGTGGGGTCCTGTGCGAGGGCGGAGGCAAGGATGGCCCCCGCGGAGGCCCCGACGAAGACGCTGGGCGCGAACGCCTCGTCGTGCCGGTACAGGTAGTCCAGCGCACCCAGCTGAAAGCCGGCCCGGGAGCCGCCGCCCGACAGCGTGCAGGACACCACCTCCGGGCGCGGGCTCTGCCCGAAGAAAGGAAGTCCGAACCAACCCTTGACAGCCATTCCACCAAGCGTACTCAGCACGTGGGTCGGGCGTCGGCCACCGCTGGGCGGGCTCGCCTGTCCTGCCGCTGAGAATGTCGCTAGGCTCCAGGCAGCTTGTGGGCGAGGAACCCGGTGTGACTCCGGGGCGGTTCCGCCACTGTGACGTCGTTGATCGACCAGCCAGACACTCTCCACAGGTGCATCCGACCGGTCTACGGGGCGAGAACCCCGAGGAGGAAACCCGCGAATGACCGATTCACCCGCGCGCATCGCGCTTCTGTCCACGTCCGACACGGACCTGTTGTCGGCCCGCGCCAGCGGGTCGAGATACACGTGGGCCAATCCCGGACGCACGACCGACGGCGTGCTGACCCGCCTCGTCGAGGACGCCGACCTGGTGGTGGTGAGGCTCCTCGGCTCCCCACAGGACCTCTGGCCGGGAATCGCCCACGCGCGGACCATCGGAACCCCGCTGGTGATCCTCGGCGGTGAGCACCAGCCGAGCCCCGAACTGATGGAGTTGTCGACGGTGCCGATGAGGGTCGCGGCGGAGGCGCACCGCTACCTGGCGGAGGGCGGCCCGGCGAACCTGGCCGAACTGCACTCCTTCCTCTCCGACACCGTCCTGCTCACCGGTCTCGGCTTCGACCCTCCCAGCGTGATCGCCGCGTGGGGCTACGCGCCTCGACCCGCCGTTGATCCGGCGCTTCCGCGCATCGGCATCCTCTACTACCGGGCCCACGAGGCCAGCGGCAACAATGCCTTCGCGCATGCGCTGGCCGACGCCGTCGATGAGACCCGTGAAGCTGTCGGCGTCCCGATCTACGCGGGGTCGCTTCGATCCGCTCCTGACGCCCTCTATGAGGCGCTCGGCACCTTGGACGCGCTCGTCGTCACCGTGCTGGCCGCCGGTGGATCCGTCCCCGCCACCGCAGGGGCCGGCGGGGAGGACGAGTCCTGGGACGTCGCCCGGATGGCCGCACTGGACATCCCTGTGCTCCAGGGTCTGTGTCTGACCGCGTCGCGCGCCGAGTGGGAGGCCTCGTCCGAGGGTGCGACGCCGCTCGACTCGGCCAACCAGATCGCGATTCCCGAATTCGACGGGCGCATCATCACCGCACCGTTCTCGTTCAAGGAGATCGACGAGCAGGGCCTCCCCGCCTACGTAGCGGACCCGGAGCGCACCGCCCGCGTGGCACGCGTCGCCGTCAACCACGCCCGGCTCCGCAGCATCCCCAACGCGCGAAAGCGCGTGGCCCTGGTGCTGTCGGCCTATCCCACCAAACACTCCCGCATCGGCAACGCGGTGGGGCTCGACACCCCGGTCTCCGCGATCCGTCTGTTGCGCCTTCTCCGCGCCGAAGGCTACGACCTGGGGCCGGACGACGACACCGCCGACTTCCCGATCCACCACCTGCTGGACCTGGGCGACGACACCGCGGCCGGGGACGCGCTCATCCACGCTCTCATCGCCGCCGGCGGTCAGGACGAGGAGTGGCTCACCTCAGCTCAGTTGACCGGGGCGCACGTCCGCATCCCGGCCGCCGATTACGATGCGTGGACCGCACACCTGCCCCCCGACCTGCGCGCCTCCATGGTGGCCGCCTGGGGGGAGTCGCCCGGCACTTTGTTCGTCAACGAGGCTGGGGAACTGGTGCTGGCGACGCTGCAGGCAGGCAACGTCATCGTCCTCATCCAACCGCCGCGGGGCTTCGGTGAGAACCCTGTGGCGATCTATCACGACCCGGACCTGCCGCCCAGCCACCACTACCTCGCCGCGTACCGGTGGCTTGAGCGCGGCTTCAGGGCCGACGCGGTGGTTCATCTGGGCAAACACGGCTCGATGGAGTGGCTCCCCGGGAAGAACGCCGCCCTTTCCGCCTCCTGCGGCCCGGATGCCGCGCTCGGCGACCTGCCCCTGATCTACCCGTTCCTGGTCAACGACCCGGGTGAGGGAGCCCAGGCCAAGCGCCGGGCCCACGCAACGATCGTCGACCACCTCATCCCTCCGATGGCCCGGGCGGAGACTTATGGCGACATCGCCCGGCTCGAGCAACTCCTCGACGAGCACGCCAACATCGCGGCCATGGACCCCGCGAAACTTCCCGCGATCCGCGGCGAGATCTGGCAGCTGATGCGCTCGGCTGAGATGCACCGGGACCTGGGCCTTGAGGAGCAGCCCCACGCCGAGGAATTCGATGACTTCCTGCTCCACGTCGACGGCTGGCTCTGCGAGATCAAGGACGCCCAGATCCGTGACGGTCTCCACATCCTGGGTGCCGCCCCCACCGGTGAGGCCCGCGTCAACCTCGTGCTGGCCATCCTGCGGGCGACGCAGGTCTGGGGAGGTGTGGGGGACGCCGTCCCTGGTCTGCGGGCTGCGTTGGGCCTCACCGATGGGGCAGACCTGGCGGCCGTCGATCTGGCCGAGTCCCAGGCGCGTGATCTCATCCACCGTGCGGAGGCGGCGGGCTGGGACCCATCCGCGGTCTCGACGCTCCACACGGACGCCAGAGTCGGGCGCGTCCTCCGCTTCGCCGCGGAGCAGGTGGTCCCCCGCCTGGCCTCCACCACAGACGAGCTCACGGCCGTCGTCCATGCGCTCGCCGGTGGCTTCGTCCCCGCCGGACCATCAGGGTCGCCGCTGCGCGGGCTCGTGAACGTGCTGCCCACCGGGCGCAATTTCTACACCGTGGATCCTCGTGCGGTGCCGAGCCGCCTGGCATGGCAGACGGGGCAGGCGATGGCGGACTCCCTGCTCCAGCGCCACCTGGACGAGGCCGGCAGCTACCCGCCATCGGTAGGGCTCTCGGTCTGGGGCACCAGCGCCATGCGCACCTCCGGCGACGACATCGCCGAAGTCCTCGCCCTGCTCGGCGTGCGGCCGGAGTGGGACGAGGCCTCGCGGCGGGTGTCGCGGCTGACGGTGGTGCCGCTGGAGGAGTTGGGCCGCCCCCGGATCGACGTGACGCTTCGCATCTCAGGGTTCTTTCGTGACGCATTCCCGCACGTGGTCGCGATGCTCGACGACGCCGTCGGCATGGTCGCCGGCCTTGACGAGCCCGACGAGATGAATTTCGTGCGTGCTCACGCCCGCGCAGATCTCGCGGTGCACGGCGACCACCGCCGGGCGACCACGCGTATCTTCGGCTCGAAGCCCGGCTCCTACGGCGCCGGGATCCTGCAGGTGATCGAGTCCGGCAACTGGCGCGATGACGCGGACCTCGCCGAGGTGTACACGGCCTGGGGCGGCTTCGCCTACGGCCGCGGTCTGGACGGGTCCCCGGCGGCCGAGGACATGCGGACCAACTACAGGCGGATCGCGGTGGCGGCGAAGAACATCGACTCCGCCGAGCACGACATCGCGGACTCCGACGACTATTTCCAGTACCACGGCGGGATGGTGGCCACCGTCCGGGCGCTGGCCGGGACGGCGCCGAAGGCGTACGTCGGGGACTCGACCTCACCGGACTCTGTCCGCACCCGCACCCTCGCCGAGGAGACGGCGCGCGTATTCAGGGCCCGCGTGGTCAATCCTCGATGGATCGCGGCGATGCAGCGCCATGGCTACAAGGGGGCCTTCGAACTCGCCGCGACCGTCGACTATCTGTTCGGCTTCGACGCGACGGCCGGCGTGGTCCATGACTGGATGTACGACCGGTTGGCCCACGCCTACGTCCTCGACGGCCCCACTCAGGAGTTCCTGCGCAGGTCGAACCCCTGGGCCCTGCGGGGGATCATCGAGCGTTTGCACGAGGCCGCGGAGCGCGGCCTGTGGGCGGAGCCAGACGCCGACACCCTCGCGGCCATGCGTGAGGTCTACCTCGAGGTCGAGGGTGAGCTGGAGGACGACACATGAGCGGATCGGTGAGGGTGCGGATACTCGGTATCGGTATGGGTGCGCACCACGTGACGCCGGAGGTGTCGCGGGCTCTGGCTGAGACCGACTACGTGCTCGCAGCCAGGAAGCGCGACGACGACGGGCTGCTGGCGGCCCGCCGGGCCATCGCCGCCGCCCACGGCGTCGAGGTGGTGGAGGTACCCGACCCCGAGCGCGACCGGGACGCTCCCGCGGACTATCCGGCCGCGGTCAGGGCCTGGCACGCTGCCCGGGTCAGCGCCTACGAGGAGATCCTGCGTGCCCGGCGTGGCGCCGCCGCCTTCCTGGTCTGGGGTGACCCGGGCCTCTACGACTCGACCATCCGCATCGTCGAGGGGATCGCGGCGAGGCTCCCGCTCAGCTACGACGTGCTGCCGGGGATCAGCGCCCCGCAGGTGCTGGCGGCCCGGCACCGGATGGTCCTCCACCCCGTGGCGGACCCGGTGCACGTCACGACAGCGCGGAGGCTACGCCAGGACATCGCGGCGGGCCAGAGGAACCTCGTGGTCATGCTGGGTGGAGCACCCGCCCTGGAGGGTCTCGATGACTGGTCGATCTGGTGGGGCGCCAACCTCGGAGCGGACTCCGAGGAACTGGTGGCCGGCCGGGTGGCGGAGGTCAGCCGCGACCTGACTGCGGCGCGGGAGCGCGCCCGGGCCAGCGCAGGCTGGGTCATGGACATCGCACTCCTGCGTGCCCCCGATGGGTCCGCCCCGCCGCTGGAGGGCGGTGCCGGATGAGAGTGCTCATTCTTGGTGGCACCAGCGAGGCGCGCCGCCTGGCCGCGCGGCTCGTCGAAGCTGCGGGCGTCGATGTCACCACCTCCCTGGCCGGCCGCGTCGCTGCCCCGCGACTGCCGCCGGGGCGCGTGCGCACGGGAGGTTTCGGTGGCGTGGAGGGCCTCCGTTCCCAACTGGTGGACTACGACGCCGTCGTGGACGCCACCCACCCCTTCGCGCTGGGGATGACCGCGAACGCGGTCGAGGCGTGCCGCGCCGACGGTGTGCCGCTGCTCAGGCTGGAGCGGCCGGGCTGGTCGCCCGATCCGGCCTGGTGCTACGTGGACGATCACGAGACGGCGGCCGATACCGCCGCCCAGGCAGGTGCCCGGCCGTTGATCACCGTCGGACGACAGGAGCTCGCGCGCTACGTGCAGGCGCTGTCAGAGCGTGCAGTGCTGGCCCGCGTGGTGGATGCGCCCGACTTCACGGTGCCGCCGGCCTGGGAGGTGGTGCGGAGTCGTGGCCCGTACCCGCTCGATGACGAGCGGGCGCTCATGCGCCGCCACCGCACCGATGTTCTGGTCACGAAGGACTCGGGTGGGACCTACACCAGCGCGAAGCTGGAAGCGGCCGCGGAACTCGGCGTGACGGTGGTGATGGTGCGTCGGCCACCGGGCCCTCAGGGCGTGCCCACTGTGGTGGACGTCGACGCGGCGCTGGCCTGGTTGCTGCGGAGGGTGTGAGCCCCGCAACCGGCGGCCTCACCACTCGATACCGCGCTGACCTTTCTGCCCCGCGTCCATCGGGTGTTTCACCTTGGTCATCTCGGTGACCAGGTCCGCCATCTCGATCAGACGTGCATCGGCGCCGCGCCCGGTGATGATGACGTGCTGTCGTCCCGGGCGGCTGGCCAGGGTGGTGACCACGTCCTCCACGTCGACCCATCCCCACGTCATGGGGTAGGTGAACTCATCGAGGATGACCAGGTCGTGCCTCTGGTCTGCGAGCCTTCGCTGGACCTCCAGCCACCCCTCGCGGGCGGCGGCCCGATGGTCCTCCACCTCACCCTGTTTGCGGGTCCACGACCAGCCGGCGCCCATCTTGTGCCATTCCACGGGGCCCCCCTCGCCGGTCTCGTCGTGGAGCCGCCCGAGGCGTTCCAGGACGGTCTGCTCGCCGATGCGCCACTTGGCCGACTTGACGAACTGGAACACACCGATGCGCCAGCCCTGGTTCCACCCACGCAGCGCGAGGCCGAAGGCCGCCGTGGACTTGCCCTTGCCCTCGCCGGTGTGGACGACGAGAAGCGGCTGGGTGCGTCGCTGGCGTGTGGTGAGTCCGTCGTCGGGGACGGACAGCGGTTGACCTTGGGGCATCAGGCGGCTCTTCTCATGTGGGTGTGGACCGTGGAAGTGAGGGCGTCCGCGGTGACCTCCGCCATCGGGACGTGTCGGGCGCCGAGCCGATCAGCCAGGCGCGCCGCGAGGCCGAGCCGCAGCGGGCCGCTCTCGCCGTCGATGACGACGCTCATCACGCCCAGCCCCGCCAGGTGCGCGGCTGCCAACTCGGAGCGGGCCAGCGCGTCGGCTCCGCCGGTGGCGCGCCCGTCGGTGACGACGATGAGGAGAGGACGCAGGCGTGGGTCGCGGCGGCGCTCACGCGTCAGTACTGCTGCCGCCTCAAGGAGCCCCTCCGCCAGCGGCGTCCGGCCCCCCGCGGACAGATCGTCGAGGCGGGCCGCCGCCACGTCGACGGAGTGCGTCGGCGGCAGGACCAGATCCGCCCGCCGACCCCGGAAACTGATGAGCCCCACCTTGTCCCGCCGCCTGTAGGCGTCGAGCAACAGCGAGAGGATCGCCGTCTTGACCTGGCCCATCCGCTTGCGGGCTGCCATGGACCCCGAGGCGTCGACGCAGAAGAGGATGAGGTTGGTTTCGCGGCCCTCCCGCACCGCAGTGCGGGCATCCTCCGGCCGCAGCATGACCCGTCCTTGGGGGTCGCGGTCCGGAGCGCGCCCGGCGGCGGCCAGCAGGGTTTCGACGAGGTGCAGACCCCCGCCGGCGCCCACCGCCCGGCTGGCCCCGATCCGACGGCCGGTCTCGCTGATGGCCCGGCTGCGGCGCCCGGGCGCCCCGTGGCCAGTTCCCTGCACGACGAATGCCTTCGGCCTGTAGGGCTCCCCGCTGGAGACCCGGCTCTCGGGGGATGCTTCCGGTGCCGGTGCTGCCTCCGCCGTGTCCTTGCCCTCGCCATCGATCGGCGGGCTGGCCTCCATGGGGGGCTGCGGCGCCGGATCGGTGCCGGTGAGGTCCTGCGGATGAGGGCTCTCGTCGCTGGGATCCGACGGCGTGGAGTCGTCGTCGCGGGGCGGGTCGTCGTCGCGGGGCGGGTCGTCCGGCGGAGGAGAGTCGCGCCCGAGAATGTCGTCGAGGAGTTGCTCGTCGAGCCCGGGCGCGTCAAACGGGTTGCGCCGCCGCCGGTGCGGCAGGGCCAGGAGAGCCGCCCGGCGGATATCGGCGCGCGTCACTTCCGTGCGCCCCTCCCAGGCGGCATGGGCCACGGCGGTTCGGGCCGTGACGAGGTCGGCGCGTAACCCGTCGACCTCGAACGCCGAGCAGATCTCGGCGATCTTCAGCAGGGCGGCGTCGGACAGCACAACCGAAACGACCCTGGTGCGCGACGCCTCGATCCGGCGGGTGAGTGCCTCCTCCGCGGGCCGGTACCTCTCTGCGAAGCTGACCGGGTCCCCGTCGAAGGCCATCCGCCGCCGGACGACCTCGGCCCGCAACCCGGGTTCCCGGGGGGCCGCGACCTCCACGGTGAGGCCGAAGCGGTCCAGGAGTTGCGGGCGCAACTCGCCCTCCTCGGGGTTCATGGTCCCGATCAGCACGAAGCGCGACAGGTGCTCCACGGAGACACTGTCACGCTCCACGCTCACCCGCCCCATCGCGGCCGCGTCCAGCAGCAGGTCGACAAGGTGATCGTGCAGGAGGTTCACCTCGTCGACGTACAGCAGGCCCCGGTGGGCGCGGGCGAGCAGGCCGGGCTCGTATTCGACGCGCCCGTGGGACAGCGCCCGCTCCAGGTGCAGCGAGCCGAGCACGCGGTCCTCAGTCGCCCCGACGGGGAGTTCGACGAGCCGCACGGGCCGGCCCACCGTCTCCGCCCCGGGCCCGAAGGGACCGTCCGGGGAGGTCGATGCCGGGTCGGCCGGGTCAACCGAGAACCGGTCCGCGGCGTAGACCCTCACGTGAGGGAGGACGGCTGTCAGCGCACGCACCGTGGTTGATTTGGCGGTCCCCTTCTCGCCGCGGATGAGGACCCCGCCGATTTCGGGGGAGATGGTGGCCAGGACCAGCGCCAGGCCCATGTCATCCATCGCGTCGGTGTCGCAGCCGAGAACGGCAGGGAAAGGAAAGTGCACCGGCATGTGAGGCTCCCGCTCGTGTGGCCATGGTCATGATCGGGCGCGAGGCCGGTCTTCGGACTTGCCTGGTCCTTCGCTCACGCGAAGGCCGGGTTCACCGCAGCGGGCCTGTGCCGGACTCTCACCGACTTCCCAGATTCTCCCCGTCACCCAAAGCCACCGTCTCCGATGGTTCGGCTTTCCGGGGCACCTCGTGCCTATGCCCACATGATAACGTCCTTTGTCGTGTCCGACGGAACCCGCGCGGCGGTTGGCCGCACCACCGGCCGGGTGATCGTCGTCGGCGTTGCGGCCGACGGTGTGCACGCGGTCAGCGAGGAACTCGCCGGATCCGGGACCCTGGTCGTCGGTGCGGCGCGGCACCTGGGTCTACTGCCCCCGGTCCGCGGGCAGGCGCGGCTCCCCCTACCCTCTCCGCTGCGGGCCGGGCTGGCTGAGATCGTCACCGCTCACCGCGACACCACGGTGGTCGTGCTGGCATCCGGCGACCCGTTGGTCTCGGGCATCGGCTCCGTCCTCATCGACATCCTCGGCCCCGACAGCGTCGAGATCCGCCCTGCCGTCTCATCGGTGGCGTTGGCCCGGGCGGCGATGCGCTGGCCGGCGGAGTCCCACGGCCTGGTCAGCGTGGTGGGGCGTGACGTGTCGGTCGTGCTGCGGGACCTGGCGCCCGGCCGACGCCTCCTGGTGCTGTCCTCGGACGAGCTCACGCCGCGGCTCCTCGGTGCGCTCCTCGTCGAGGCCGGATACGGCTCGTCGCTTCTCACGGTACTGGGGAATCTCGGCGGCGACGAGAGCCGGCTCGACCTGGACGCCTTCGCCGCGGCCGCGGGCGTGGTCGCGGAGTTCCCGCGGCTCAACATCGTTGCGATCCAGTGCGTCGGGGAGCTGATCGCCGGGTGCACGGCGGGTGTGCCCGACAGCCTGTTGACGGGGGTGGAGACCCCCCTCCCTCGCGACGTCCGGGCATCGGCTCTGGCGCTGTTGGGGCCGGTCCCCGGCGGACGGCTGTGGGACATCGGCCGGGGCGCGGGTCCCGTGGCGGTCGAGTGGCTCCGCGCCCATCCCACCTGCCTCGCCACGGCCGTGGTGCCCGATGCGGCGGCAGCCGGGCCGATCGGCGGCCTCGCCGCCCGGCTCGGCGTACCACGGCTGCCGGTCGCGGTCGGGACGGCTCCGTCGGTCCTGGCTGGCCTGGCCCGGCCGGACGCGGTGCATCTCGGCCCCGGCGCGGCTGCAGCCCGGCTCGCTGCCGTCTGTCTTGGCGCGCTTCGGCCCGGCGGACGGCTCGTCGCACACGCCGTCGGGGAGGGGGAGGCTGCGCGGCTGCTGGAACTGCAGCACCGATTCGGGGGACAGCTCACCCGGATCGGTTGTGAGGTGCGGACGCCCTCGGGGTGGGTGCCCGGCTATGCGGTCACGCGGTGGGCGCTGACGATCGCCTGACCACAGGCTGCCTGCTGCGCGCCCGATCCCTGTCGTACAGGTAGGACTCGCCGCCCGAGGTCGGGTCCAGAGCCGGCCCAACCAGGATCACCGCCGCCTGCCGGAGCCCCGCGCTCTCGACGGCGTCCGCTATGGTCGCGACCGTCGCGGTGAGAATCTGCTGCTCCTGCTGGCTGGCCCGGTAGACGACGACGGCGGGGCAGCCCGCGCCGTACTCGGGCTCGATTTCCGCCATGAGGCTCCGCACCGTCGTCATGGCCAGGTGGAGCACGAGGGTGGCGCGGGTGGCGGCGAACGCGGCGAGCGACTCGGTGGCGGGCATCAGCGTCGAGCGGGCCTGGGTGCGGGTGAGGACCACAGACTGCGCCAGCAGCGGTACCGTCAGCTCCCGCCCGATCGCGGCGGCCGCGGCAGCGTAGGCGGGAACACCTGGGGTGACGTCCCACGGGACCCCGACCGCGTCGAGGCGTCGGGTCTGCTCCGCGAGCGCGGAATACAGCGACGGGTCACCGGAGGTGAGCCTGACCGCGACCCGGCCTGCGCGGTGCGCGGCCACGAGGTGGCCGGTGATCTCATCCAGGTCGAGGTGCTGCGTGTCCACGAGATCCGCTGACGGGCCTGCGTGTGACAGCACGTCGGGGTCCAGATAGGTGCCCGGATAGAGCACGACATCCGCGCCGGCGAGCAGGCGCGTGGCCCGTACGGTCAGCAGATCAGCGGCCCCGGGACCGGCCCCGACGAAGTGGACGCTCACCGCACGAACCTCGGGGTCCATACGCCGGCGGGCCCTAGGCGGGTTGCCGAGGCGCCCACAATGAGGAGGCACTTCATGTCAATCGACGCCGGATCCAGCTCGCCGAGCGTGGTGACCGTGAGGGATTCCTCTCGTCGCCCGATGTCGCGGCCCACCACCACGACGGTGTCACGGGCCCGGTGTTCCAGAAGTATGCGGCGTGCCTCGGCGATCTGGGTGCTTCGGGTCCGCGAGGCAGGGTTGTAGATGGCCAGGACCAGATCGGCTTCAGCGATCGCGCGCAGCCGACGCTCCACCACTGCCCAGGGCTTGAGCCGGTCGGACAGGCTGACCACTGCGAAGTCGGCGCCGATCGGGGCCCCGGCGCGGGCGGCCACCGCCTGCACCGCGCTGACGCCGGGGAGAACGCGGATCCGCACGTCGGTGTAGACCGGATCCTCGGCCGCCTCGAACACGGCAGCGGCCATGCCGAAGATGCCGGCATCGCCCCCCGACACCACCGCGACCCGCTCGCCCGCGCGAGCGAGGTCGAGGGCGAGCCGGGCCCGTTCGACCTCGACGGTGTTGCCCGACGCATGCCGCGTCAGACCCACCCGGTGCGGGACCCGGTCCACGTAGGGTCCGTACCCGACGACGTGGTCCACATCACTCAACGCCGTGACCGCCTCGCCCGTCATCCAGTCCTCCGGCCCAGGTCCGAGCCCGACGACGAGGACCTCACCGGTCTGCGAGGTGCTCAGCCCCGGCGTCGTCGGCTCGACGCCCTCGCCCTCGCCGTCGCGGGACCGGGTGCCGTTGAGTGAGTCGCCGGTGACGACGATGAGCGAGAAGTAGGGCACCTCGTCGGCCTGCACCGCGCTCACGGGCATCCAGCGCTCCTGGCTCAGCGAGGCGCGCTCCACGTAGACGGCGTCGTTGAGCCGGCCCGAGACCTCCAGCGCGCGGCGGACCGCCGGGAAGGTGCGACCCAGCTTCATGATGATCGCTCCGTCCGTGTCGGCGAGGCGCCGGGCGAGTTCCTGCTCGGGGAGGGTTCCCGGGAGCACGGTCAGCACGTCGGTCTGGCGCACCAGGGGGCTGCGGATCGCGGCGGTGGCGGCGGCGAACGCCGGCACGCCGGGAACAATTTCGGTGTCGAAGTCCACGGCCAGCCGGTCAGACATGTACATGCAGGACCCGTAGAGCAGCGGGTCACCCTCAGCGAGCAGCACGACATCGCGCCCTGCCCGGAGATGCCCGGAGATCCGCGCCGCGGAGTCTGCGTAGAAGGCGGCCATGGCGCCCTCGTAACCGCCGGGGTGGTCCGTCTTCCCTGTCGTCAGCGGGTAGGTCAGCTGCTCCTCCACCACACCCGGCCGGAAGAGTCCGCCTGCGGTGCGGCGGGCGTTCGACTGGCGGCCCGCGGCGGCGTGGTAGGCCACCACGTCGGCGCCCTGGATGAGCCGCGCGGCCTTGAGTGTGATGAGCTCAGGGTCGCCGGGGCCGACTCCGACACCGTAGAACCGCCCGCTCATTCCTGCTCCAGTGCCAAGGCGTTGAGCGCCGAGGAGGTCATGGCCGATCCGCCCCGTCGGCCCAGGACCGTGAGATACGGGATGTCGATGCCGTGTCTGTCGT
The DNA here is from genome assembly GCF_055326235.1 of Tessaracoccus yangjingae. Lineage (NCBI taxonomy): Bacteria > Bacillati > Actinomycetota > Actinomycetes > Propionibacteriales > Propionibacteriaceae > Tessaracoccus > Tessaracoccus yangjingae. The sequence continues at coordinate 345,521 of NZ_JBUZNN010000001.1, forward strand.
GAAGATCGATCAACTCCTGCTTGGACTCCGCTGCGCCGATGAAACCCACGGGGCAGCCGACGATGGCGGCGGGCCGGGGGGCGCCGTCGATGATCATTTCCAGGAGGTGGAACAGCGCGGTGGGGGCGTTGCCGATCGCGACGACGGCGCCCTCGAGCAGCGGCTCCCACAGCGAGACCGCCGCCGCGGTGCGGGTGGTTCCCCAGGCCTTGGCGAGATCTGCGACGCGGCCGTCGTTGAGGAAGCACAGCACCTCGTTGTCGCGGGGTAGCCGACGGCGGGTGACGCCGGTGGCCACCATGGTGGCGTCGCAGAGGATGGGCGCCCCCGCCTCGAGGGCCCCTCGGGCGGCCGAGACGAGCTGCGGATGGATCACCAGGTCGCCCACGAGGTCAACCTGACCGCTGCCGTGGATCATCCGCACGGCCACCTTCTCGGCGTCCGGGGGAACGGAGGCGAGGTCGGCCGCGAGGCGGATGGCGGCGAAGGAGTTGACGTAGATGTCCTGGCCATCGCCGATGTAGTCGTAGTGCCTGGTGGGCCGGGTCGGGTGCGTCATGCTGATTCTCCTCGGGGGACGAGCACACCCCGCCAGGGTGTGACGATGACTTCGGGCGCGCCGTCGGCCAGTGCGGCGATCTCGGTGCGGTCGAGCCCGTTGTCCGGCACGGGAACGTGCCTGCCCCCTGGTACCTCTCCGTAGGGGAGCGGCGCAGCCGGGGTCGGTAGCCGCGGATCCGGCGGGGCCGGGGCGACGAGGGGGGCGGCCAGTTCGCTCACGTGCCAGGGCGCCGTGGGTCCGGAGCCACGAGTGGCGAGGAACCGTAGGGCCAGGGCCGCGAGGCTCTCCGGCGCCGCGGCAATGGGGACTACCTCGCCCCAGTCACCGCCGGCGCGCAGTTGCCCCGTGTCCGCGTCCAACGCGATGAAAGCGAGGTCGGAGCGACGCTCCATGAGGTCTCCCCGCCCGTCGTCGAGTACGACGAGGAACCGGCCCGGCAGGTCGGCCAGGCGCGGCGTGCCCTGCAGCAGGGAGTCGAAGGCTGCCGAGACCGGGCGCAGGTCCGCCCGGCCCCCGGCCAGTCCGCTCTGCGGTGAGACCATCACGTTGCGGACGAGTTCATGCGAGCGGCAGGGCAGAAGACCGGTGCTCTCGAGGGCGGCCAGTGCTTCCGCGTCGAGGCAGTCGTCGGTGCCGGGGAAGGCACGCACCTGCAGGTTGGCGCGCCCGGTGACGCGCACGCGACCATCGCCGAACCGCTCGGCCACCTCAGCGAGGGCGATCAGGGACCGGGTGGCCACGCGGCCACCGATGATGCGCAGGCGCACCAGGAGGCCGTCGTCGGCGGGCCACGGACGCAGCGCGCCTGGGCACTGGTCTCGTCGGTCGCGGAGAAGTGTCATGGCAGGGAGGCCCTTCGGTCCGAGGCCCTTGCGCGGGGCCGCTCTGAGACCTGGCGGCGGTCGCCGCAAGGGCCAGCAGGTCTTCGGACTCGGGATCATTCGGATCGGGGCGCCTTCCCGGGTATCACCCAGTGGCTGCCATCTCTGGCGTGCTCCGACCGTCACCCTCACCGCTGCGCGTCAGTCCCGGAATCGCACCGGGTTCCCTGACTCCGGGATGCGGAGTACGACTGGCAGCCGTCACCCTACCTCCTTTGCGCCGACACGACCCCTGGTCGTGGTCCCGACGAACTCAGTGCGGAGAATCTCAACCCGGAACTTTCCCCGGGCGGACGGTTGAGCGAAGAGTGATGCTCCTGTGCGTAGTCGTCAGTCGCTGTGCCGCGTTCTTTGAGCGTCGAGGCCGCTTCTCGGCGCCTCGGCCAGCAGGTGAGGGGGCGTGGCTGAGAGGGCCAGGCTCACGTTTTCGAGGCTTCGGAGCGGTTGCACTCCGCGCCTGGCCATCTCACTCAGCGGGGACCGTTGGTTGAGCCGGGCGGCGTGGAGCGGGATCGACGCGCGTCGGCGTCGAGACCTTTCCGTGCCCGGTTCATGGACTGGGGGAGCCCCAGATGGCGGCACTGCGTTCGATGAGGTTGTCGAGGCTGTGTTCGGCGTGCTTGTGGCGGGCGCTGTGGGTGTCCGGGTCTGGCGGTTCCGGTTCCCGGCCCGGGGGGTCGGCTGCCTCGTGTGGGCAGGGTGGTGCCCCTGCTTGGAGGTTGAGTTGTTGGAGTCGGTGGCGTTGGTGCTGGCGGGGTCGGGGGGCGGGGTCGATGTGTCGGGGTGGGGTGAACCATGGCAGGCCGGTGGCGGGGTCGAGGTGGACCCGCCACTGGGATTCCTCTGATTGGAGGGGGTCGGGTTCGACGAGGCGGTGGTGGTGTGGGCAGAGCAGAACTCCGTTGGCTAGGCAGGTGTCCCCGCCGGACCACCAGGGGATGATGTGGTGCGCCTGGCACGGTGCCGGTGGGGTGGTGCAGCCGGGGAATACGCATCCCTGGTCCCGCTGCACGATGGCGGCGCGGAGGGCGGGGGTGAAGAGGCCGTGGGTGCGGCCGACGTCCAGGGGGCGGGAGGCGGTGCCTAGCACCATGGGGATCAGGTCGGCGTTGCAGGCCAGGCGACGTGCGTCGCTGGCCGAGAGCCGGTCGCCGCCCGCGCCGAGCAGTGTCACGTTGCCGAGGCCGGTGACGAGGGTGTCGTAGTCCAGGGTGATGTGGACGTGGGGGCGGTCCACCCCGCGTGAGGGCAGTGTCCCGCCGCTGGCGGCGTGCTGGGTCAGCAGCACCAAAGCGTCGGCGCGGCGGGCGTCTCTGGTGGGCGTTTCGCTGGTGGCCGTGTACTTCGAGGCCGGAGGCATCAACGCATCGAGCTGGGCCGTCAACAGGGCGGCGTCGGCGAGCGGGAGCTGGCCCGTGATCCGCATCGAGCCGTGGTGGTCCGGGGCGAGGCGCAGGAACCTGTTCCGGTGCGCGGCGCGCTCCTCCCGCGCGAGGCGCTTGGCCTCGTCGGCGTCGGCGCGGTCTGGGTCGATGATCTCTGCCATCCGCGAAGCGAGGGTCCGCAGCTCGGAGGGGCCCAGCTCGTCGACCCACGACAGGATCTCCGTCTGGCATTGCTCCAACTCCGCGGGGCTCAGCCGGGCGGGCAGTCGGCGCAGCCCGTCGGTGATCGCTTCGGCCTGTGCGGGGGAGATCAGCCCGGCCTGCAGGGCGTTCAGGATCAGGCGGAACCGTTCGGAGAGGTCCGCGGCGAGCCGGATCGTGGCCTTGGCCTGCGTGGGGGTGTGACGGGTGGATGAGGTGACGGCGTCGAGGACCTTGGTGGCCTCGGGCATGAAGCGGGCCTGGTCCAGGACGGCCAGCCGGAGCCCGGCCAGGTGTGCTTCGGTCTGGGCCAGGGCCTCGAGGAAGCCGGTGACGCTGTCGGGGCCGGCGGCCGTGGCGGCGCGGGCGGAATCCCAGGCGGCAGCCATGAACTGCTGCTGCAGCTCCCACACCCCCGCGTCGTTCATACGAACCATTACATCGCCGACCACCGACAGAAACGGATCCAGAACAGCCCCTCCGGCACCAACTTTGGTCACAGTTTCATAACGCTTCAAGCACGATCTGTCAGACCGGAAAGCACCTCTGTCAAGGCTCGACGGTCTGAGGGATGGGAGTGCCGGAATGCCGCTCGGGCGCCGGGCGCGCGACGCCCTACCATCGGAGGGCTCGGGCCCACCAGGCCCCTCCCCGGTAGCGCCTCGGAGGGACGCAGTTAGTCTCCCCTGCGTGAGCGACGAACGAACGATTCTGATGGCGACGCCGGCCGAGATGGCCAGGCTGGTGCAGGACGCCATGCTCTACAAGGCGCAGGCGACCGTCCAACGCACCCTGCTGCTGGCGCTGGCCGGCGGCGCGCACATCGCGCTCGGTTTCGTGTTCTACGTGACCTCCCAGGTAGGCGCCGAGGCGATGCCGTGGGGCGTAGCCAAGGTGCTGGGAGGTGTGGTGTTCAGCGTCGGGCTGATCCTGGTGGTCCTCACCGGGGCGGACCTGTTCACGTCCACCACCATGACGTTGATGCTCAAGGCCTCGGGGCACCTCTCCTGGTGGAGGCTGCTCCGGCACTGGGGCCTGGTCTACCTCGGCAACGCCGCGGGCGCCCTGACCATCGTCGCGCTGATCGTCGTCGGCGGGGTGCAGCACAGCGCCGACGGCGCCTGGGGCCGGGTGGTGCTCGCCTCCGCCAGCCACAAGCTCGACCATTCGTTCCCTCAGGCGCTCGCGCTCGGGATCGCGTGCAATCTGCTGGTGTGTCTGGCGGTCTGGGCGGCGTTCTCCGGGCGGACCACCACCGACAAGATCCTCGCCCTCATCGGGCCGGTGGCGCTGTTCGTCGCCGCGGGGTTCGAGCACTCGGTGGCGAACATGTTCCTGGTGCCGCTGGCCATCTTCATCCAGCCGGAGTTGGCCCCCGTCGGGTTCGAGCCCCTGACCTGGGGAACCTTCCTGACCGCCAACCTGATCCCGGTGACCCTGGGCAACATCATTGGCGGCGGCCTGATGATCGGCCTGTTCTACTGGCTGGTCTTCCGCCCGAAGCGAGACGCCGCCCGCTGAGCGTCCCTGAGCCGGATCCGGGGATGGGTCGGCCGGGTTCACCGCCCGGTGAGGGCGCCGTCGGACTCGAGGTACTCGCGGACCACCTCGTCGAAGGAGGGGACCGCCGACAGCCCGAGGACCTCCGCCCGCGGCGTCGAGAACTCCGCCGGCCACCCGCCGACCATCGCCTGGATTGACGCGTCAGGGATCCAGTCGATGAGGCGGCTGGCCGCGTTCCCGCTCACCCGGTCCAGCGACTCCGCCATCTCGCGCGGGGTGGTGGAGAGGGCGGGGAGGTTCATCGCAGTGGTGCTGCCCCAGGTCCGGTCGTCGGTGGCGAGCGCCGTCATCAGCGCGTCGAGGGTGCGGCGCGGTGACGACAGGGCGATCGGGGTGGACTCCGGGACGGGGCAGGTGGCCCGGACACCGGCGAGCGGCTCACGGATGATGCCGGAGATGAAGCTCGACGCCGCCGCGTTGGGCCGCCCGGGGCGCACCGCCACCGTCATGAGCCGCACGCTCCGGCCCCGGATGAAGCCCTTCCTGGTGTAGTCGGCCACCAGCTGCTCGCCGATGAACTTCTGGATGCCGTAGCTGGACTGCGGGCGGGGGAGGGTGTCGTCGTCGACCGGCCCCACCGGCCCGATCGCCGGGTCGCTGCCGAACACCGCGAGCGAGCTCGTGAAGAGGAACACCGGCGGCGCCGTCATGGCCCGGCAGCGCTCGAGGAGCAGTCTCAACGCGTCGAGGTTGGTGCGCATGCCCAGGTCGAAGTCGGCCTCCGCGGCGCCGCTGACGACGCCCGCCAGGTGGCAGACGAGATCGGCATCCTCCAGGTCCGCCACTGTCTGATGGAGCTCGCCGGTCAGCGGACGCACCCGAGGGTCCGCCGCCAGGTCGGGCGGTGGATCGACGAGGTCGAGCAGTTGCAGGGATCCGACGGCCGACGGCGCGTCCCCGCCGACCCGCAGGTCGGGGGTTGGGAGCAGTCTCCTGGCCAGGGCGCCGCCGAGGAAGCCGGCCGCCCCGGTGACGGCGACCCGGCAGCCGGTCACACGCTCCTCGCTTAGCCCGCGCCCGGGCCGGCCAGCGCCTCGACGGCGACCTCGCGCTCCGTCGAGCCGCCGTCGCTCCCCGGCTCGGTCCAGCCGACCACCGCCGAGCCCTCCCGCGCAGTGAAGGCCAGCCAGGCGCGGTCGTCTCCCGCCTCCCAGCCCAGCCGGAGCTCGCCGTCGCCGGTGGACCAGCTGAATTCCCCCCGGAAGGCGGGGTGCTGGCTCCGCAGGCGCATCAGGGCCCGCAGCGCCACCACGACGGGACGTTCCAGGGCCGCGTCGATCTCGTCGTCGGTGAAGGTGTGGCGGTTGATGTCGCGGCCCACCCCGGTCCGCCGGAGCAGCTCCATGTCGTTGATCCCCGCGAGGGCGCCGACGTAGTAGACCTGCGGCACGCCGGGGAGGAAGAACTGCACGGCCCGGGCGGCGAGGTAATGGGCGTCGTCGCGGCCGAGGGCGTCGTAGAAGGTGCTGTTGACCTGGTAGAGGTCGAGGTTAGACGCTGCGGCGCCGGTGGCCTCCCGGCTCTGGCCGTCGGTCTTCGCGTGGATGGTGGTGACGAGGGCGTCGAGCTCCGCGGCGGTGAGCAGCCCCGCCCCGTCGGCTCGGGTCTTGTCCGGGCCCACGTCGATGACGCCGATGCCGTCGTGGGTGTCGAGCACCGTGATCGCGTTGGCGGGCCGGACCCGGAGCCATTCGACCAGGGCGCCGTCGTCGCCGGTGTAGAGGGTGTGCAGCAGCAGGGGCGGGAGGGCGAAGTCGTAGACCCGGTCGACCCGGGAGGCGATCTCGATCTGGGTGCGGTAGTGGGAGTGGATCTCGACGAGGACCTCGAGCCCCCGGGCGTGCGCCTCGGCGGTGAACCGGTCGATGAAGGCGAACGTCTCCGGGATCATGAAGCAGGAGGTCCCGGCGCGTTTGATGGCGTATCCGGCCGCGTCGAGCCGGATCAGGCCCACGCCGCTGCGCCCGAGCTCGTCGAGGATGCCCATGAGGTAGCTCCAGCCGGACGGGCACTCGACGTCGATGTCGATCTGCTGGGGCGTGAAGGTGGTCCAGACGAGACGGTTGGCGCCGCCGACGGGGATGGTCGTGAAGGGCAGGCCCGGGCGGGGCCGGTAGATGGTCAGGAGGTCGGCCTCCGTCGCACCGTCGGGGAAGACCCGGTCGAAGGTGAGGAAGAGTTCGGCGGCGGGGGAGTCGTCGCCGTGCTCGACGAAGTCGCGGAAGGAGGCCGAGCCGGACGACACGTGGTTGACGATCACATCCACGCACGTGGAGAAGCGGCCGCTGATCTCCCGCAGGTCGTCCCACGTGCCCAGCCTCGGGTCGGGCGTCGTGTGGTCGACGGGGTCGAAGCCCGCGTCGGCGCCGTCGTAGGGGGTGAAGAAAGGCAGGAAGTGGATGCCGGTCACGGCATCGCCGAAGACTCTCCCGACGGTGTCGGCGCTTCGCGTCAGGGTGCCGCCGAACCGGTCGGCGTAGGTGATGAGCTGGACTCCGTTGTCGATCACTGCACTGCCCTCCTCCGGCCTCGCTCGGCGTCGAGGAGCGTCGACGCCGATTCCCTGGGACCAGCATCCCAGCCCATGGGCGGGTTCGTGCCCGATCCTGAGCCACCGACAGTCGCGTTCATTGAGTCTGGGACCTACCGTGGCGGGTGACTCGGCCAGCTGCCCCGGGGCGCTGGGGAGCTCGCGTGGCTTCGACACACGCTGCGCCGCTGCGCGGCTTGGCGTGGCTCACCCAGCGGGGAGGTGGCGTGGCTCGGTCAGCGGGGGAGGTGGCGTGGCTAGGTCAGCGGGGAGGTAGCGTGGCTCGGTCAGGGGGAGGTGGCGTGGCTCACCGGCGGGCCGTGGTCACCCAGGTTCCCCCGCGGGTTGAGCCGGGCCGCAAGGAGCGCCAGCGACGCGCGCCCGCGTCGAAACCCACCCGGTCCCACGGGCAGGCTCAGCCCAGGGCGATGTCCAGGGCCCGCCAGTCGACGCCCGCCGGGGCGAGGGCCAGGACCGAGGCCAGCAGGCCCTGCCGCGACGCCCGAACGGCCGGATCCTCGGCGTTGACGAGGATGTCGGTGAAGAACCGGTCCGCGGCGGCCACCACGTCTGCCGTGCGGTCCAGCAGCGCGGGGATCGACGCGTCCGCGGTGCCTGCCGGGACCGCCTCCACCGCCGTCCGCAGTTCCACCTCGGCAGGCTCGGTCAGCAGGGCCGCGTCGTAACCGGCCTCCGTGCCCGCGGGCAGAATGCGCCCGATCCGCACCAGGGTCGCGACCAAGGCCTTCAGGCGCGGGTCGGCCTGGGTGTCGTTGAGCTCGCAGAGGATCCGCGCCGCACGCCCGGGCGCGTCGGCCGCAGGCAGGATGGCCGCGACAAGGTCAGCCGGCGTGCCCTCGTCACGCAGCAGCTGCGCGAACCGGCCGACGGTGAACTCCAGGGCCGCGTCGACGGCGTCCACCGCGACATCGATGCCCTGCGCGGCCAGCCGCGCCACCGCGTCCTCGAGACCGGCCCGCACCGTCAGCGACTCCAGCGGGGTGCCGGCCGACTCGCGCAGGATCCGCACCACGCCTAGCGCCGCCCGCCGCAGGCCGAACGGGTCCGAGGACCCCGTCGGCTTGGCGCCGAGGGCGAACATGGCGGCCAGGAGGTCGAAGCGGTCGCCCAGCGCCAACAGCGCACCGGGCACCGACGCGGGCACGGGGTCGGCGGAGGTGTGCGGCTGCTCCATCTCGTACAGCGCATCCGCCACGGCCTGCGTCTCGCCCTTGCGGACGGCGTACTCGCGGGCGATGAACCCGGCCAGCGAGCTCATCTCCACCACCATCTGCGTGGCCAGGTCGAACTTGGCCAGCTGCCCGGCGCGGGTCAGCGTCTCTCGGTCCTCGCCGGCCAGGCGGACGCGGTCCGCCAGGCTCGCCGCGACATCCGCGATCCGCCGCGCCCGCGCGCCCACCGAGCCCAGGCGCTCCTCGAAGGTCAGCTTGTCCAGGCCGGGCACGAAGCCGTCGACGTCTGCCGCCTCGAGGTCCGCGTTCCAGAAGAACAGGGCGTCCTCGTAGCGCGCCCGGATGACCGACTCGTTGCCGGCCCGGACGGTGTCGTCGTCGCACAGGCCGTTGGCCATGGTGACGAAGTGCGGGGCCAGGGCGCCGTCGCGGAACACCGGCAGGTAGCGCTGGTGCTTGCGCATGACGGCGGTGAGGATCCGCTCGGGGAGCTCGAGGTAGCGCTCGTCGAAGTGGCCGAGCACGCCGCGGGGGTCCTCCACCAGGTTGGTGATCTCGTCGATCACGGCGCCCTCGGCCTCGACGTCGACGGTGCCGCCCACGCCGTCGGCCAGCGCCACGGCCTGCTCGACGACCGAAGCCCGCCGATCGGAGGTCGACAGCGTGATCGCGCCCGAGGCGATGGTGGGGAGCAGGTCGGCGGCCGAGGCCACTTCCACCCAGCCGACGCGGGCGCCGTCGGAGCGGTTACCGGACTCCTCGCCGGCCACGGCCCGCTGGAGGTAGGTGGTGCGGCCGGCGGTCAGACCTGAGACGGTGGAGGGCACGACGGTGTCGCCCCAGAGTGCCACGATCCAGCGGATGGCTCGGGAGAACGACAGGGAGGGGTCGCTCCAGCGCATGTTCTTCTCGGCGCGCAGGCCGGAGACGATGTCCGTCAGTGCCTCGCCCGCCACGTCGAGCACGTGCCGGCCGGCGACGGTCGCGGCTACGGCGGCGTGCTCCTGACCGCCGATCTCCGCGCGCACCACCTGCGCTGCCTCCACACCCTGGCCGCGCATGAAGCCCTGCAGCGCCTTGGTCGGGTTGCCGTCGGCGTCGAACGCGGCGGACCACTTCGGGCCCTTGCGCAGCTGCTCGGCGTCGGGCTCCTGCGCGCCCACGCCCTCCACCACGGCGACGATCCGTCGCGGTGTGCCCTCCACCGTCACGCTGCCGTACTCGAGCCGGGTGGCGGCCAGCTTGGCCGTCAGCGCCTCACGCACCACATCCACGGTCTGGGGGACCACGTGCGGCGGCAGCTCCTCCACGCCGATCTCGAACGCCAGCGTCTGCGGCGCCGTGCCCAGCGAGGCACGGTCCACCGGCTCGGCGGGCGCCTCCTCAGAAGCGACGGCCGCGCGCAGCAGCGGGAAGCCCAGCTCCTCGCGGCGCTCGATCCACAGGGCGGCGGTGTCGCGCATGAGGCGGCGCATCGTCGCGAAGGCCTTGGCCCGCTCCGTGGTGGAGATGGCGCCCCGCGCGTCGAGCACGTTGAACGCGTGGCTGGACTTGAGGATGTAGCCGTGCGCCGGCACCGGGAGCCGGGCCTCGACCATGCGGGTGGCCTCGCCGACATAGGTCTCGTACAGGCGACGGTTGGCCTCCACGTCCGCGTCGTCGAGGTAGTAGCGGCTCATCTCGTACTCCTGCTGCCCGAAGGCCTCGCCGTACGTGACGGGCCGGCCGTCCGAGGCGACGGAGTACACGATGTCCTTGAAGTGCGTCACGCCCTGCTGCGCCATGAGGATGCGCTCCACGCCGTAGGTCAGCTCCACCGGGACAGGGTCCAGGTTCTGCCCGCCCACCTGCTGGAAGTACGTGAACTGCGTGATCTCCATGCCGTCGAGCCACACCTCCCAGCCGAGGCCCCAGGCGCCGATGGCCGGCTGCTGCCAGTTGTCCTCCACGAAGCGCACGTCGTGCTTCGACAGGTCGATGCCCAGCGCCTCCAGCGAGCCGAGGTACAGCTCCTGCGGGTTGCCGGGCTCTGGCTTGAGGATCACCTGGAACTGGGTGTGCATCTGCAGGCGGTTGGGGTTCTGGCCGTAGCGCGAGTCGTCCGGCCGCACCGACGGCTCCACGTAGGCCACGTCCCACGGCTCGGGGCCGAGCACCCGCAGCACCGTGGCCGGGTTCATCGTGCCCGCCCCCACCTCCGTGTTGAACGGCTGCCACGTGAGGCAGCCCTTCGAGGTCCAGTAGTCGGAGAGGCGGCGCAGGGCGTCTTGCATGGTCAGCACCCCAGCAGGTTACCCAGTTCTGCCGCGCAGCGCCCACCCGCCTGTGGGATGCTGGGGCGGACTCACGGAGGTGCTAGCCAGATGAAGATCCTGATCCCCAGCACGTACAGCGGCCCGGTGCCGGTGATCGACGACGCGCAGGTCGTCCTGGTCGACGGCAGGCGCCCCGTCCCCGCGGACCACCTCGACGCGGAGGTCCTGGTCGTGTGGGGCCAGCCCGACGACGTGCTGAAGGACGCGGCCCGCCGCATGACGCGGCTGCAGCTCGTGCAGGGGCTCGCGGCCGGCCCGGACAACGTGGTGGCGGCCGGGTTCGCCGACGACGTGCGGCTGGCCAGCGGGGTGGGGCTGCACGACGGGCCCGTGGCCGAGCACGCGCTGGCGCTGACCCTCGCGCTGGTGCGGATGCTTCCCCTGGCCATGCGTCAGCAGCGGGAGCACCTGTGGGACGACGAGCTCGGCGGGGCCATGCTGGAGCGCGCCCACGACGGCCGTGTCATCACGCTGGACGGGGCCAACGTGACCATCTGGGGCTTCGGCTCGATCGCCTCGCGACTGGCTCCCCTCCTGCGCGCCATGGGCGCCTGGGTGACCGGAGTGGCCCGCTCGGCCGGGCCGCGCCACGGGTTCGACGTGGTCGACGAGGACGCGCTCGGGTCGGTGCTCGCCGAGACCGACGTGCTCATCATGGTGCTGCCGAGGCACCACAGCACCCACTCGGCGCTCAACGCAGAACGGCTCGCCCAGCTCAAGCCGTCGGCCCTGGTGGTCAACGTCGGCCGGGGCACCACCGTCGACGAGGACGCCCTGCTCGCCGCCGTCAGGAGCGGGCGGGTGGCCGGCGCGGCGCTGGACGTGACGGTGGTGGAGCCGCTGCCCGCGTCGTCGCCGCTGTGGGACGAACCGAACGTGCTCATCACCCCGCACGTCGCCAGCGGACGGCCCCAGCAGGCGGACCGCCTGATCGAACACAACGTGGCCGCGCTGCGCGGCGAGGGGGACCTGCTCAACCTGCTGGCCCGCTGACGCTTTGGCAGCCGCCGGGCCGAGGCGTCAGGATTGAGCCATGGCCCAACCCCGCGTCGACCTCACGAAGTTCGCCTGGTTGTCGATCGCGGCTGCGCTCGTCACCATCGGCCTCAAGACCGCCGCCTGGCTGATCACCGGATCCGTGGGCCTGCTGTCCGACGCCGCCGAGTCCGTGGTCAACCTGGTGGCGGCGGTCGTGGCCCTCTTCGCGCTGAGGGTCGCGGCCAGACCGGCGGACAAGAACCACCACTTCGGGCACTCGAAGGCGGAGTACTTCTCCTCGGCCATCGAGGGCGTGATGATCTTCGTCGCGGCCGTGGTGATCGTCGCGTTCGCCGTCGAGCGCCTCATCTTCCCCAGGCCCCTGGAGGAGATCGGGGTGGGCCTGCTCATCACCGTCGGTGCCTCGGTGATCAACGGTGCCGTGGCCCTGGTGCTCCTGGGGGCCGGCGCGAAATACAACTCCATCACGCTGCGCGCCGACGGCCACCACCTCATGACCGACGTGATCACCTCGGCCGGGGTGGTGGTCGGCATCGGCCTGGTGTGGATCACCGGCTGGACCTGGCTGGACCCCGTCGTCGCACTCCTCGTGGGAGTCAACATCCTCTGGACCGGGTGGCGCCTCGTGTCGGAGTCCGCCTCGGGGCTGATGGACGAGTCGCTGCCGAAGGAGCAGAACGAGCGGCTGCGCGGGATCCTCGCCGAGCACGAGACCGAGGAGATCAAGTTCCACGCCTTCCGCACCCGCATCTCCGGGGCGCGGGCGTTCATGGAGTTCCACATGCTGGTGCCGGGGGCGTGGTCCGTGCAGCGGGGCCACGACGCGATGGAGGACCTGATCGACCTCATCCAGGAGGAGTTCGCCGAGCTGCGCGTCATCGGCCACCTCGAACCCATCGAGGATCCCCGCAGCTACGAGGACATCCACATCGACTGAGCCGCGGGCTACCCCGCGAGCCGGTGCACGTGTTCGTGGATGATCTCCCAGACCGCCTCGTCGCGCATGGGCCGGAAATGGCCGGGGGAGTCGAGGTCGACGTTGGTGGCGCCCGCGAGGTGCGAGCCGTCCGGGATCACCTGGTCCCAGGCGGGCGAGAGCGACACGATGTGGGCGTTGACGGCCACCTCGTCGGACAGCTGGCGCAGCACCGCGTTGCCGGGCGAGAAGAGCCCCAGGGGGGACCACGCCACCAGCCGGTGCAGCGGCTTGCCCATCGACGAGCCACCGAAGGGGGTAGCCACCGCGACGAGGCCGAGGGCCACGGGGTCCTCGCCCTGGCGGCTGAGCACCGCCTTCCCGATCAGCCCGCCCTTGGAGTGCGCCACGAGGACCGCGCCGGTCACGCCCCGGGCACGCAGGATCTCCAGGCAGTGATCTGCCGAGTGGTCGAGGTCGCCGAGGTTCCAGCCGAGCCCCTCGACGAACTCGACCTTGTGTCCGCGGCGGCCCAGCCAGCGGGCGAGCGGGGCCAGGTAGCTCCACGGTTCGAGGATCCCGGGGATCAGGACCACCGGGACCTGACCGCACCCCTTGTCCCCGCCGTCGCCCTCGGGCATGCGCCAGCGGAAGCGGCGCCACAGGGCGGCGGCCATGTCGCGGCCGGCGACGGCCCAGTCGGCCACCTCGTGCCAGGCGCGGGAGAGGTGGCCCGACGGGGAGAGGGCGCTCACCGGCGGTGGGCGGGGCGGCCGGGGCGGGTGACGAGGGTGGACGCGCCTCCCGCGAGTCCGGGGTACTCGGCCAGGTAGCGCTCCAGCCAGGAGGCCGCGAACGCGTCGGCGTCGACGGTGGGGACCAGCGCCCAGACCGATCCCCCGAACCCCGCGCCGAAGCCCGAGGCGGCCGGCGCGCCGAGCTCGCGCGCCAGCGACTGCAGCCGGTTGGTCTCGGGGATCTGGTTGCCGAGCGACTGATCCGCGGTGCGGTGCGACAGCTCGGCGGCGCGCCCGAAGGCCGCGACGTCGCCGTCCTCCAGCGCGATGACGGCATCGGCGATCGCCCGGCGCTCGGTGACGAACGCCGTCAGCCGGTCCGCCAGCCAGTCGTCGTCCGCGGAGATGGCCTCCAGGCCCAGGAGGGCGTCCTCGCTGCTGTCCAGCGCCTCGGCCAGCGTGGCGTCGGAGCGGCCGGTGGCCGAGTTCCACTCCTCGACGAGCTCGCGCGCCAGCTGCGAGGCCTCGTTGTAGGAGGCCAGCGCGGCGCCGGTCTTCTCGGCCAGCACGCCCGAGACCGCCACCACGAACGACCAGCCTGCGGGCATCGGGACTGTCCGCCGCTCCTCGATGGGGCAGAACGTGAACTCGGTCAGCTGCCCCTCACGGCAGCACAGCATGGCGGTGTGGTCTTCCGAGCCGCCGAAGGTGCCCACCCCTCGCCGCCCCTCCAACGACCCGAAGCTCAGCCCGTTCTCCATCGTGGCGAGGTAGCCCGCCAGGTCGATGTCGCCGTCGATGTTGGCCCGCCATTGGGCGCGCTCACGCATCCCGTTGTGGTCGATCAGGGCCAGCGCCACCGCCACGACCAGCGCCGATGACGAGCTCATGCCCGAGGCCAACGGCAGGTCCGACTTCACGGTCAGCCGAGCCGGGCGCAGCTCCCCGAAGTTGAGGTGGAGCCGGTCCAGCACGGACTGCACGTAGTGGCCCCAATGCCCGACGGGGAGGCCGGGGTCGACTCCGGGCCGCAGCTCCAGGCGGCCGGGCAGCGCCGCGGACTCCACGACGATCGCGTCCACCCCATCCATGAGGTCGACGACGACGCCGCGGTCCACGGCGGCCAGCAGGGAGGGGCCGCCGGCGTAGTCCGTGTGCTTCCCCAGGACCTCGAGGCGGCCGGGCACGAACCACCTCACAGGACGGCCTCGCGTCCACCGAGCGCTGCCACGACCGACGCGATGTCGCCACGGTTGGACATGTCCAGCACCCCGACGGAGGCGCGCACCACCCGGTAGGGATCGCCGTCGGCGATGGCCCGGCGGACCGCGTCGGTGATCTCGTACTCGCCGCGGGCGGACGGCTCGATGGCGCGGGCGGCGTCGAAGATGGCCGGCGAGCACAGCCAGCAGTTCATCGAGACCACGGCGCCGTCGCCCAGCCGCTCGACGGTGGCCGCGTCGGGCTTCTCGACGAGCTCCGCCAGGTTGCCCTCGGCGTCCGCGGTGGCCAGCGCGAATGCGGCGATCCGCTCGGGCGCGATGTTCGACTCCGACAGCAGCCCGCCGCGCTCGAAGCCCACCAGCGCCGAGCCGGTGACGTCGGCGAGCAGCCGCAACGCCTCGGCTGGGTAGTAGTTGTCCGAGTTGATGACCAGCACCCGGTCCTCCCCGGCGAAGGCCTCGGCGGCCAGCACGGCGTCGGCGGTGCCGAGGGGCTCCTCCTGCACTGCGTAGGTGACTGTGACGCGCTGCTTCTCGACCGCGTCGTAGTAGTCGCGGATCATCTGGTGCTCGGGGCCGATCACCAGGCACACCTCGGTGAACCCGGCGTCGGCCAGCGCGGAGATCACGTGATCCAGGAACGGCCGGCCCACCGAGATCATGGCCTTGACGCCCGCGGCCGCCGCGGCGGTCTGCTCCTCGTTGAGGGCGACACCCTCGGCGTCCCTGCGCATCCGCGAGCCCAGCCCTCGGGCCAGGATGACTGCCTTGTGGGGTGCCTCGACGCTCATGGGGTCAGCGTATTGCGCCGGTCCCGCGCGGCCCCAATCCGCTGGCTGAGGTGGGGGAACCGCTCACCTGACGTGCTTGGCCGCCGTGGCCAGGATGAGCGCCATGGACACCGCTCCCGGGTCCACCACACCGACGGAGCGCTCGGCCAGGAGGGCGGCACGGCCGCGCTTGGCCACCATGGCGACGGTGGCGTCGCGGCCCTCTTCGGCTGCCTCGGCGGCGCGACGCAGCGCCTCGCCGAGGTCCCCGCCTGCGGCCACCACGTCGTCGAACGCGTCCGCGGCCGGAGCCAGGGCATCCACCATGGTCTTGTCGCCCACCTGGGCGCGCCCGCGGGTGACCACGCCGTTGAGCCCGGCGCGCAGCGCGCGCGACACGCCCACGGGTGAGACCTGTTCCGGCCATGACGCCCCCGCACGCAGGAAGAAGGTGCCGAAGAGGGGCCCGGAGGCGCCGCCCACGGTGCTGACCAGGGTCATCCCGACGAGGCGGAGGGCCTCCGCGGCGGTCCTGGTCTCGGTGAGGTCAAGGGTGAGCGCCGTCTCGGTGCCACGGCGCATGTTGGTGCCGTGGTCCGCGTCCCCGAGGATGCGGTCCAGCTCGTCGAGCTCGTCCGCGCGCAACGCGAACTCGCGGGCACAGTCGCGGAGCCACTCGGACACCGCGCCCACTGCTCCTGGCATGACTCTCTCCTCCGTGCAGATTCTGACGCCGGCCAATTCTAGGGCCTGCCGGCTGTACATCGTGGAACGAGGAAGCTGGCTCAGCGGAGGCCGCGGAGGAAGTCCTCGTCGTCGTCCGGGGCGCTCGGCCCGCGGCCGAGCGGCTTGGGCCCCTTCGTGGGCCGCCCCAGCAGGAGCCAGGCCGCCGGGCCGACGACGGGGAGGCAGATGACGGTGAACGCCCACAGCCAGCGGGGCATGGCGCGCACGCGGTAGCCCCGTGCCTGCGCCACCTCGACGACGCAGTACACGGTCAGCATCACGATCGCGATGATCAGCAGGACCCGGGCCACGCCGCCATCCTACCCGGGCGCGCGAGGGTCGATAGGGTGCGGGAATGGAGCAGTGGATCGACGCCGTGCGCCGCCTCCTCGACGATGGCGAGGGCCTGTGGCTCGCGGACGGCCCTGGCACCCCTCCGGCCGGACACGCCGTCGTGGTCACCTCCGGGTCTACCGGCGACGCCAAGCGGGTCCTCCTCCCCCGAGAGGCCCTGGCCGCGGCGGCCGACGCGGCCCACGAGCGGCTCGGGTTCGCCGCCACCTGGCATCTGGCCTTGTCGCCGCGCTATGTGGCTGGCCTGATGGTGCTGGTGCGCGGGCTCAGGGGCGGCGGTGTGCGAGCCTCGGACGCCTCGCTGGCAGGCCTGGCGCCGGCGCCTGGCCGCAACGCACTCTCCATCGTCGCCACGCAGCTCTACCGCGCCCTTCAGGCGCCCGCCCTCACCGCGACGCTGGCCCGGTTCGACGCGGTGCTGGTGGGCGGCTCGGCGCTCAGTCCGGAGCTGCGTGCGCGGGCCGAGGCAGCAGGGATCGCCGTGATCGAGACCTACGGCATGAGCGAGACCTGCGGCGGCGTGGTCTGGGACGGGGTGCCGCTGCCGGGCGTGACCGTGCGCCTCGGCCCGGACGGCCGGGTGAAGCTCGCCGGCCCCACCACCTTCGCCGGCTATCTCGGCGACGCGGCCGGCACCACCGCGACACTCGTCAACGGCGCGGTCCTCACCCGGGACCGCGGGAGATGGGTCGACGGAAGGCTGGTCATCGACGGCCGCGTCGACGACGTGGTGATCAGCGGCGGCGTCAACGTGGACCTGAACGAAGTGCGCCGCGCCGTCGCGGCCCTCGACCCGGAGGCGGAGGTGCTGGCCGTGCCGGACGCCGAGTGGGGGGCGCGGGTGGTGCTCTTCGCGCGCTCCGGCGAGCTCGGCGCATGGCGCGAGCGGCTCCGGTCGACGCTCGCGGCGGCGGCGCTGCCGCGGCAACTCGTGGTCCTGGCGGCCGTGCCGCGGACCGCCGGTGGCAAGCCCGATCGGGAAAAGCTCCTAGAGTTGCTCCGGTCATGAACGAAACGCTCTCCGTCTGGGTGGCCGGCGCCCGCCCGCGCACGCTGCCCGCCGCCGTCGCCCCCATCCTGGCCGGATCCGCCAGCGCCGCCGCCCTCGGGCGCTACGACTGGCTCGCGGCGGCTCTCTGCCTGGTGGTCGCGCTGGCCCTCCAGGTGGGCGTCAACTACGCCAACGACTACTCCGACGGCGTGCGCGGCACCGACGACGACCGCGTCGGCCCCACGCGCCTGGTGGCCTCCGGCCTCGCCCCGGCGCGCGCCGTCAAGGCCGCGGCGTTCGGCGCCTTCGCCTTCGCCGGCTGGGTGGGGCTCGTCGTGGTGGCGCTCAGCGGGCAGTGGTGGCTCATCGGCGTGGGCGCGCTCAGCATCCTGGCCGCCTGGTACTACACCGGAGGCGCCAAGCCCTACGGCTACCTCGGCCTCGGCGAGGTGATGGTGTTCGTGTTCTTCGGGCTGGTGGCCACGGTCGGCACCTGCTACGTCATCGCCGGCGCGGCCCCGCCGCACGCGTGGCTCGCGGCCACCGCCGTCGGCTCGCTGGCCAGCGCCATCCTGGTGGCCAACAACCTGCGCGACATCGCCACCGACCGGGCCTCGGGCAAGCTGACGCTGCCGGTCCGGCTGGGTGACCGGCGCAGCCGCGTCTTCTTCGCGGCCCTGGCCGTGGCGGCCGTGGCCGCGACACTCGCGTTCGCCGCGCTCACCACCTGGTGGGCCCTCCTCGGCCTGGCGGGCGCCCCGCTGCTGGTCACGCCGCTGCGCCTCGTGCTCGGCGGCGCCTCCGGGAGGGCGCTCATCCCCGTCATCCAGGCCACCGGCATGGCCGAGATCGGCATCGCGGCCGGGCTGCTCGCCGGGACCCTGCTGGCATGAGGCTCCACGTCTTCGACGTCGCGCTGCGCGTCCCCTTCCGCGGGCTGACGCGGCGCAGCGGGGTGGTGATGGAGGGGCGCGCGGGATGGGCCGAGTGGAGCCCGTTTCCCGAGTACGACGACCGGGAGGCGGCCTCCTGGATGCTGGCCGCGCTCGAGGCCGCCGAGGAGGGCTATCCGACGGCGGTCCGGGGCCGCGTCGAGGTCAACGGCATCGTGCCCGCCCTCAGCCCCGCCGCGGCCGCGGCCCGCGCCGTCGCCTCCCGGTGCCGGACGATCAAGATCAAGGTCGCGGCCGAGGGCGAGGGTCTGGCCGACGACGTGGCGAGGGTCGCGGCGGTGCGCTCGGCACTGCCGGAGGCCCGGATCCGGGTGGACGCCAACGGCGGATGGTCACTGCCGGAGGCGAGGGCGGCCCTGCTCGAGCTGGCGCCGCTGGGGCTTGAGTACGCCGAGCAGCCCTGCGCCTCCGTCGAGGACCTGGCGGCCCTGCGCGCCATGGACCTCGGCGTGCCCATCGCCGCCGACGAGTCGATCCGGCGTGCCAGCGACCCGCTGAGGGTGCGCGACGCCGGGGCCGCGGACATCGCGGTGCTGAAGGTCCAGCCGTTGGGGGGAGTCCGGGCCTGCCTGGAGCTGGCTGGACGGCTGGGGCTGCCGGTGGTGGTCTCCAGCGCGGTGGAGACCTCGATCGGGCTGCGGGCGGGGCTCGCGCTCGCGGCCGCGCTACCGGAACTGCCGTACGCCTGCGGGCTCGAGACGGGGCGGCTGCTGGAGGTCGATCTGGTGTCGCGGCCGCTGGTGCCGCGGGCCGGGCTTCTCACCGTCCGCGACGTGGACGCCGAGCCGGAGCTGCTGTCGCGGCACGCGGCCGGCCCCGAGCTGACGCGCTTCTGGTTGGATCGGTGGGAGCGGGTGCGCCGCATCGTGGAGGAGGGGCGTTGAGCAGCGTCGAGCTGGCATCGGTGGTGGTGGATGCCCTCCTCGGGATGGGCGTCACCGACGTCGTGCTGTCGCCCGGGTCGCGCAGCGCCGCGCTGGCGTTGGCCGCGCACCGGGCGGACCGGCATGGCGCCCTGCGGCTCCACGTGCGCGTCGACGAGCGGGTGGCCGGGTTCACCGCGCTCGGCCTGGCGAAGGAGTCCGGCCGGGCGGTGGCCGTCGTCACCACGTCCGGCACCGCGGTGGCCAACCTCGCGCCCGCCGCCATGGAGGCCAGGGCCGCAGGAGTGCCGCTGGTGCTGGTGACCGCGGACCGGCCCGCGCACCTCGTCGGCACTGGCGCCAACCAGACCGCGGACCAGGTGGGGGCGTTCGGGCCGTCCGCGCTGGGCGTCGTGCGGCTGTCGTCGGAGTCCGGCGGGGCCGACGGCTGGGCCGCGGGCGTGCACCGCGCCGTCGTGCTGGCCGAGGGGCGGCGCACCAGGCAGCCGGGTCCGGTCCAGCTGAACGTGGAGCTCGCCCCGCCCCTCGTCGGTGAGCTGCCGGCGATGCGTCCCCGCGGACTGACGGTGTCGCGGTCAGGTGGCCACACCGCGGTCGAGCTGGACGGGCGCCGCACGGTGGTGCTCGTGGGCGACGCGACGCCCACCGTGGGCCTGGAAGCCCGGGCGCTGGCGGAGGTGGTCGGCGCGCCCCTGCTGGCCGAGCCGTCGTCGAACGCCCGTAGCGGCCCCAACGCGATCGCCGGCTACCGCCACCTGCTGTCCGGCGTGGGCGCCGACATCGAGCGCGTGGTGGTGGTCGGGCACCCGACGCTGTCGCGGCCGGTGACCGCGCTGCTGTCGCGGCGGGACGTGGAGGTGGTGGTGGTGACGCTCACGGCCGCCTGGGTGGACCCCGGCCACCGGGCCGACGTTGTGGCAGACCGGGTGCTGCTCGAGGACCAGGACCCCGCCTGGCTCGACCGCTGGCACGCTGCCGACCCCGGGCGTGAGCCCGGGGAGGGGTTCACGCAGCGGCATGTGGCGGACGCGGTGCTGGCCGCGCTCGGCACGGGCGACGACCTGGTGCTCGGCTCCAGCTCGATCATCCGCGCCGCGGACCTCTCTCCCATCTCCTCCGCGCCGCCTCGCGTGTTCGCCAACCGCGGCCTGGCCGGGATCGACGGCACGGTGGCCACCGCCACGGGCATCGCGCTGGCGGGCGGCCGCCGCACCACGGTGCTGTTGGGCGACCTCACCCTCCAGCACGACCTCGGGGCGCTGGTCCGCCCGGCCCAGGAGCCCGGCGCACGCCTGCGGATCGTGGTGGCCGACGACGGCGGCGGCTCCATCTTCCACGGGCTCGAGCAGGGCGCGCCCGACTACGCGGAGGCCTTCGAGCGCGTCTTCGGCACCCCCCAGGGCCTGGACCTGGTGGCGGTGGGGGAGGCGCTGGGCTGGCGCGCCGTCGGGGTGGGCAGCGCACCGCAGCTCACCGCTGCGCTGTCGGGCGGCGCCGAGCTGATCGTGGCCAGCGTGCCTCGCCCCTGAGGCCGGGCCGCACTCACGGGGCGGGAGGGTCCCCAGTATCGACGACGGAGCTCTCGTCGAGCCGGGTGAGCCAGCGGCGCACCGCCAGGGTGGCGCGCACGTCGTCCTCGTTGTACTGCAGCACCCGGGTCCGCGCGGCCTCCCGCGCTTCGGGCGTGGGTCCGCCGACCGCCTCGCTGAACCAGGACTGCGACGCGAGGCCGCCCGGTTCCTCGTCGCGCCAGGAGAAGCCGGCGCCGCGCGAGGCGACCACCTTCAGGCCCAGCCCGTCGACGCCCACGAAGTTGTCCCGGATGTAGCTGAACAGGTCCACGAAGTGCGTGCGGATGAGGCCGCACACCTGCGCCAGGACCTCGCTGCCGCTCCGCTCGGCGAGCCGGCGCAGGTGGACGGTCTCGTAGTCGCTGTAGTGGTAGACCCGCAGGTCCGGGTGGCGCTCCACCAGCGCCAGTAGCCACCGGCCGAACTCGTCGGCCAGCTCGAACTCCCTGGACCCCGCCTGCGCCTCGAAGCGTGAGAACTGCACGTACCGCGGTGCGCCAGGCTGGTCGTCTCCGGCCACCAGGGCACCCCAGAGATAGACGGTGCCGTCGTCCGCCGTCTCGATGTCGAAGTCCACCTCGACTGGGGCCCGCGGCACCCCGATGGCGTCCACGCTCACCCGCTCCAGCTCGACCCCCTTGGCCAGCATCCGCGCGCGCAGGGCCGCCTGCCGCAGCCGCTGCTCGGGCCGGTCGCGGTGCCCGGTGAGGGGAAGGTAGCGGGGGAGGAGCTCGTCGACGTCCGCCTCCGCCAGTTGTGCCACCGTGGTGATGCCCAGGCTCATCAGCGTCTGCAGCTCGCGGACGTCCAGCGGCGCCTTGGAGATGCGCAGCGAGAGGTCGTCGTCGTCGATCCGGGGGCGGCACACCGTCCACCAGGAGCACCACTCGCACTCCTTCACCCGGATGGGTCTCACCACCGGCGGGGGATCGTCGACGCCCGTGCGCTCCGCGGCGCGCTGCGCCACGTACACGCGGAACCCGTGCTCGTGGTCGTAGCGCTCGAGGGCGGAGCGGAACTTGTGGCCGGCGCTGCGGGAGTAGGTGCGGATGAACCGGGCGGTGAGGTCCACCCAGGTCAGGGTGGGCTCGGCGCCCAGGGACCGGTCGTCCCCCACGACGGCCGCCAGCGGCTCAGCGGAGGCGAACCCGCAGGACTCCAGCAGCCGCCAGTGGTGGGCCAGCTCCAGCAGCGCCCCCTCCCGGTACACGCGGTAGCGCTGGTCAGGCAGGGGTTCGCGGCGGCCGACGGCACCCAGCGGGGACCAGGCGAGGGTGGTGGCGCCCAGCTGCTTCTCGCGCACGCGGTACGGCTTGACCTTCATGGGCCAGTAGCCCGGCGCGCCCGAGGCCGTGTCCGCGCCGCGGATCAGCGCGTCCGGCCGGCCGCTGCGGTGCCCGTCGAGGTCGAGCGGCAGCACGCCGCCGACCACCACGGGCGCCCCCGCCCCCATGGCGTGGAGGGAGGCCTCCTGCCGCTCCTCCCACGTGGCGCCGTCGCGGTGCAGCGGGCGCAGATCCACCGCCCCCTCGTTCTCCGCCACCAGGCGGGCGAGCACTTCGTCGCGGAAGTCCGAGCCGCCCTGGAACGACTCCCGCAGCGACTCGTCCGGCGGGGCGGCCGGCTGCACCACCGTCGGGTCGAACGTGTGGAAGGTCTTGACCGGACAGCTGCGCGCCGCGTAGGCGTCCAGCACGAACCCGCCCACGTCAGGCGTTCCAGCCGCGATGGAGCGCGACGATGCCTCCCGCGTGGTCCTGCCACTCGACCCCGGTCCAGCCCGCCTCTGCCATCAACGACGCCAGCCCACGCTGGTCCGGCCACGCGAGGATGGATTCGGCCAGGTATCCGTAGGCCACAGGGTTGCTCGACAGCTTGGCGATGGTGGGCAGCGCGGCTACGAGGTAGTTGGTGTAGATGTGTCGGAACAGGCCGTTGGTGGGGGTGGAGAACTCCGCGATGACCAGGCGGCCGCCGGGCTTGGTGACGCGCCGCATCTCGACCAACGCGTCCAGGGTGCGTTCCACGTTGCGCAGCCCGTAGGAGATGGTGACCGCGTCGAACGTGTCGTCGGCGAAGGGCAGTGCCAGCGCGTCCCCGGCCACGAAGTCCAGGTGGGGCTGCTGCAGGCGGCCCTGGCGCAGCATCCCCAGCGAGATGTCCGAGGGCACGACGTAGGCGCCCGCCTCGGCGAGCACGGCCGACGACGTGCCCGTGCCCGCGGCCAGGTCGAGGATCCGCTGCCCGCGGCGCGGGGCGATGGCTGCGACGGTGGCCCGCCGCCAGGCGTGCACCTGCCCGAGGCTGAGCACCGAGTTGAACAGGTCGTACCGCTTGGCCACGCCGTCGAACATGGCGGCCACATCGCCGCGTCGCTTGTCCATCGTCGCCCGCTGATTCTGCATTCCTGCAGCCTAGTGGTGATCCCTGACAGCCTCGTCCGGGTTCGCGGCATGCTGGGGCCATGACGCAGCGTCCAGATTCCGGCGGAAGGACCCGCGTGGTGCTGGTGCACGGCTCGATGTCGTCGTCGGCACAGTGGGCCGACTATCCGGGGCTGCTCCCGGACTGCGAGGTGGTGGCCGTCGACCTCCCCGGGCACGGGCCCCGACGGGCGGAGCCCTTCACCACCGACGGCGCCCTCGAGACCATCGGCGCCGCCGCGTCGGGCGTCGCGACCGTCGTGCTGGTGGGCCACAGCCTGGGGGGATACCTGTGCGGCCTCTACGCGGCGCGGCACCGGGGGCTCGCCGGCCTGGTCATCCTGGGCGGAACCGGCAACCCGAGGGGGAGGTTCGCCGCCCCCTATCGGCTGTTCGCCTGGCTCACCCGGCGGGTGAGCCACCGCCGTCTCGCCCGCCTGCGCGGCGCCGTGGCGCGGAGGTTGGGCGTGCGCGACGGGCTCCTGGACGGGGAGGCGTTGTACACCGCGCTGCCCGGCGTGTGGCGCGCCGTCGCCGAGGACTGCCCTCCACGGGTGCTGGTCGACGTGCGCTGCCCGGTGCTGTTCGTCAACGGACAGTTCGACCAGATGCGCATCGACGAGCGCCGGTACCTGCGACTCGTCCCGGTATCGAGGCTGGAGACCGTCCGCGGTGCGACGCACTTCGCTCCTCTCACGCACGCGCCCGAGGTCGCGGCGCGGATCAGGCGTTTCGTCGACGACGTGGCCCCGGGCAGGTAGCCGGGCGCCGATGTGCCGGGGCTTCGCGGATGGGTCACAATGGCGGACGTGGCTAAGAAAGACGTCGTGCTCCAGGTCGACAACCTCAAGAAGGCCTACGGGCCCGTGACCATCATCGAGAACTTCAGCATGAAGGTGCACGCGGGGGAGGCCGTCGCGCTGACCGGGCGCAACGGCGCCGGCAAGTCGACCGTGCTGCGCTGCCTCGTCGGCGCCGATCGGCCGGACGAGGGCACCGTGACGGTCAACGGCACCAAGGTGACCGAGACCAACCCCGTGATCCGCCGCACCGTCGCCACCGTCATCGACGACCTCGACTTCTTCCCGGACCTCAGCGTGGTCGAGCACCTGGACCTGTTGGCCCGCGCCCACGGACTGCACAACCCGGACGACCTCGTCGACGAGGTGCTCGAGGAGGTCCAGCTCGTGCCGCAGGCCGGACAGCTGCCCAGCACGCTGTCCTCGGGCCAGCGCCGGCGCCTGGCCCTGGCCACGGCGTTCGTCCGCCCGCGCCAGCTCCTGGTCCTCGACGAGCCCGAGCAGCGGCTCGATGTCGAGGGCGTCGCCTGGCTGGGGGAGCGGCTGAAGGCCGAGCTCGCCGGGGGGCTCGCGATCGTGCTGGCCAGCCACGAGCCGTCGCTGCTACAGGCGATCGGGGCCCGCGAGCTCCGACTCTCAGGAGCCCGGTGATGGACCCGCGGCTCACCGAGGTGGGCGTCGTCGACGAGAAGCAGCTCAAGCTGCTCATGCGCGACTGGCGCCGCGGCCGCGCGGACCGCAGTCTCTGGCAGGCGCTGTCCGACGGCTACGTGATGGTCTTCTCCATCGTGGTCATCGGCGCCATGATGGTGTCCTCCATCCTCCAGGCGCAGCAGACGGCCTCCATCTGCGAGACGGCCGGCTGCGTGGCCGCGCGAGGGCTCCTCCCGTGGGCGTCGGTGGCCGGCATCCTCGCGTTCACCCTCGTCGTGGCCAGGCTGTTCGGTCCTGTCGTCGCCTCCTCGGCGGAGGGGTTCTGGCTCATGGACGGCCCCACCGACCGTCGCAGGATCCTTGCGGGGCGGCTCGTGGGCGCTATCGCGGCCGCCGCCGTCCTGGGCGCCGCGGCCGGCGCGCTGATCGCGTCGCTCACCGGGTCGGGGGGGGCCGAGATCGGGATCTGGGCCCTCGCCGGCGGCCTCGGTGCCGCAGGGCTCATCGCCTTCGCGGCGGCGGAACAGGGCGTGGACCGCCACTGGATCGTCACCGGCGTCCAGTGGATCATCGGCGCCGCGGCCATCGCCACCATGGTGCTGCTCGTCAGCGGCGCCGCAGGGTGGATGGACCTGGGCGGGCTCACCGTGCTTGCCGTCGAGCTGGCCTACATCATCGCGGGCGTCGGCCTGCTGCTGATCGTGGTGGCGGGCATGCTCGCCTTCCACCGCCTGCGCAACATCAGGCGCCAACGCCTCACCTCGGGGGGGTCGCTCCTCAGCGGGCTGCAGGGCGCGGCGTTCGCGCTGGAGTTCGCCCTGATCCGCGACATCCTGGTCGAGGCGAAGGCCAAGAAGCGCGGGCACGTGCGCCCCACCCGCGGCACGGGCTCCGGCCTGGGCGCGCTCGTGATGCGCGACGTGCAGCGCCTGTGGCGGCAGCCGATGCCGCTGATCACACTGGTGGCCACCATCATCGTCCCCTACGCCGTCCAGGCGTTGGGCCTGGCCATGCTCAACCCGCCCATCTCGGCGCTGGTGCTCCTGGCCGCGCTGGTGCCGTTCATGAACTCGCTGCGCGTGCTGACCCGCACCAAGGGTCTGCAGCGGTGCCTGCCGTTCGACCCGGGCCAGATCAAGCAGGCCGCCATGATCGTTCCGGCGGTCCTCGCGCTGCTCTGGACCATCGGCGCCTTCCCGGCGTTCCTCGGCGTGGCCGGGGGAGTGGCCTCGGACCCGGTGACGGCGGCGTCGTCGGCCCTGGTCACCGGCATCGCGGGGCTGCTCGCCGCCGTCCGGTGGGTCTCGGCGAAGCCCGCCGACTACTCGGGCCCGATCGTGGCCACGGGCATCGGCGCCATGCCGCCCGGCCTCATGTTCTCGCTGCTGCGCGGGGTGGACATCGTTGCGCTGGTCACCCTGCCCATCGTGTTCAACTGGCCTGCGTGGATCTCGCTGATCATCGCCGTGATCGCCTTCACGATCCTGCGCTCAGGGCTCGACAGGGACTCGATGCTGGAGCAGCAGGCCGAGCAGAAGAAGCAGCTGGAGGCCGAGAAGGCCCGCCGAAGCGGAGGGGCCGCCGCGCCCGCGAAGAAGATCCAGGTGCAGCGGAAGCGCTGATCGGCCGCACCGGGCTGGGGTCCGGGTGCGTCAGAGGAGCCCGAGGGCCTGGAGCATCGGCACGAACTTCGCGCCCGTCTCCTCCAGCTCGGCCTCGGGCGACGAGTCCGCCACGATCCCGGCGCCGGCGAACAGCTGGATCTCCTCGGGGCTGCCAGGGCGCACCTGGCCGCCGCGCAGGGCGATGGCCCACTCGCCGTCGCCCTGGGTGTCCACCCACCCCACAGGACCGGCGTAGCGCCCGCGGTCCAGGGACTCCAGTTCGCTGATGATGTCCATCGCCAGGTGCGTCGGCGTGCCGCACACGGCCGCGCTGGGGTGCAGCGCTGCGGCGATGGTCAGGGCGCTCGCCGCCTGGTTGACCACCCCGGTGATGTCGGTGGACAGGTGCAGCACGTTGGGCAGCTTCAGGACCGACGGCGACTCGGGCACGTTCATGGCACTGCAGTAGGGCGCCAGCGCGGACGCCACGGACTCGACGGCGAACTCGTGCTCGGAGATGTCCTTCTGGGAGCGGGCCAGCTCCGCGGCCTTGGCGAGCGGGTCGACGCCCTCCGCGTCGCGCCACACCGTGCCCGCGAGCACGCGGGAGGTGACCAGGCCGCCCTGCCGGCGCAGCAGCAGCTCCGGGGTGGCGCCGACCATGCCGTCGACCAGGTAGGCCCACGTCATCGGGTAGGCGGAGGCCAGTTCGGCCAGGAGGTAGCGCAGGTCCAGCGGCGCCTCGCCCCGCACGCGCAGGTCCCTGGCGAGGACCACCTTGTGCACCTCGTCGCGGCGGATCAGCTCGACCACCTCGCCGACGATCTCGGTCCAGATGCCCTCGCCCATGGAACCCCCGAGGAGTTCCAGGCCACTGGGGGGAACCGTGGGCTCGCCGAGCGGGGGGAGCGTCGTGGTGCGCCGCGAGTCCCCGAGGCGGGTCATCCAGGACACGCCTCCGCGCCGGCCGACGATGATCTCGGGGACGATGAGCACCGAGAGGTCCTCGGAGCGGTCGGGGTCGAAGGTGAAGGTGCCCACGGCGAGCGGGCCGATGCCGAACTCGCCCGGCATCTCCGAGTCGTGATCGATCTGGTTGGAGATCTCGTCCCACCACACGTCCGCGGCCTCGAGGGTGTCGGTCTCGAACCGGGCCACCTCGCCCAGCGCGACGAACCCCTCGCCCCTGCGCACGAAGGCGCAGCCGGGGGCCGACTCAGGCAGAAAGCGCTCGAGCGGCCCGGGGTCCGGGATGGCGACTGTGGTCGCCCTCATCCGTGCACTGCCGAAGTCCAGAATCACCTTCGCGAGCATAGCGGCTCACTCCCGCCAGGTGTGGTGGGAGTGAGCGGCTGGGCGGCCGATGCCGCCCTCCGGGAGCCGGGCAAGGGACGACGGATTACGCAACGTAGTAGGTGCGTAATTGGCTGCGGAGGTCCTTGTCATGGCGGCTTCCGCCCCAGGGGGCCGGGTTTGGCCGAAATCTCGGGGCACCCCCTAGACTGACCCCGAGATCCGCCGCCGGTGACAGGAGTCATGCATGTCGTTCGCCAAGCCTGATGGCGCGGCACCCGCCGATACCCCCACGGAGTCCGACGTCATCGTCGTCGGGGCCGGCCCTGGAGGGTCGTCGACCGCCGCCTACCTGGCACGGCACGGACTGACCGTGACGCTCCTTGAGAAGTCCCACTTCCCGCGCGAGAAGGTATGCGGGGACGGCCTCACCCCCCGCGCGACTCGCTCGCTCACCCGCCTCGGCATCGACACGTCCGAGGCCAACGGCTGGCTGCACAACAAGGGCCTCAGGGTCTACGGCGGCCGCACGGAGCCGTTCGAGCTGCCTTGGCCCGACCTCACCGACTTCCCGCCGTACGGCCTGGTGCGCCCCCGCAAGGACTTCGACGACATGCTCGCCCGCCACGCCGTCGCCCAGGGCGCCACCCTGATCGAGGGCGCCAACGTCGACGGCGCCGTCCTCGACGACCGCTCCGGGCGCATCACGGGTGTCACCACCAAGGACGGCCGCTCGTTCAGCGCCCCTTACGTGGTGGCCGCCGACGGCAACTCGTCGCGCCTCGCGGTGTCCATGGGCGTCACCAAGCGGGACGACCGCCCCATGGGCGTGGCCGTGCGCACCTACTACACGTCGCCTCGGACCCACGACGACTACCTCGAGTCGTGGCTGGAGCTGTGGGACGGCAAGCCGCACGAGTCCACCCTGATGCCGGGCTACGGCTGGATCTTCGGCATGGGCGACGGCACCTCCAACGTCGGACTGGGCGTGCTCAACACCTCGAAGGGCTTCGGCAAGACGGACTACCGCGCGCTTCTCAAGCGATGGCTGGAGAACACCCCCGAGGAGTGGGGCTTCCGCGACCAGAACATGGTCGGCACCGTCCAGGGCGCGGCTCTGCCGATGGCGTTCAACCGGCAGCCCCACTACGGCCGCGGCCTCGTCCTTGTCGGAGACGCGGGCGGCATGGTCAACCCCTTCAACGGCGAGGGCATCGCCTACGCGATGGAATCGGCGGAGATGGCCGCCTCGGCCCTGGCCGAGGCGTTCTCACGCGGGGCCGGCACCCGGTCCGCCGAGAAGGCCATGCAGGCCTACCCCGAACAACTCAAGGCCAGCCTCGGTGGCTACTATCGCCTCGGCACCATCTTCGTGCAGCTCATCGGAGACCCGCGGATCATGCACCTGTGCACCAAGTACGGGCTGCCCCGCAAGACCCTGATGCGCTTCGTGTTGAAGCTGCTCGCCAACCTCACCGACTCACATGGCGGTGATGCCATGGACCGCATCATCAACACACTGTGCAAGGCTGCGCCCTCGGCCTGACCGGAAGGAAACAAAGGACATGAATCCTTACATCCCGATCGTGGGCATGGTGGTTCTCGCCACCGTCTTCGTCGTGATCTCGATGTCGCTGAGCCTCGTCGTCGGTCCGCGTCGCTACAACCGGGCCAAATACGACAGCTACGAGTGCGGCATCCAGCCCACCCCGCAGCCAGTCGGCGGCGGCCGGTTCCCGGTCAAGTACTACATCACCGCGATGCTGTTCATCATCTTCGACATCGAGGTGGTGTTCCTGTTCCCGTGGGCCGTGGCCTACCGGCAGCTCGGCACGTTCGCCGTCGTGGAGATGATCATCTTCATCGTCACCGTGTTCATCGCATACTTCTACGTCCTGCGCCGCAACGGCCTCGACTGGGACTGAGGGGAAATCCGGATATGGGTATCGAAGACAAGCTCCCCAGCGGCATCCTCCTGACCACGGTCGAGGGTGTCTTCGGCTGGCTCCGCAAGGCCTCGTTCTGGCCCGCGACAATGGGCCTGGCCTGCTGCGCCATCGAGATGATGGCCTACGGCACGCCGCGCTACGACGCCGGCCGCTGGGGCCAGGAGGTGTTCCGCGCCTCCCCGCGCCAGGCGGACCTCATGATCGTCTCCGGCCGGGTGTCGCAGAAGATGGCGCCCGTCGTGCGCCAGGTCTACGACCAGATGCCCAACCCCAAGTGGGTCATCTCGATGGGCGCCTGCGCCTCCTCCGGCGGCATGTTCAACAACTACGCCATCGTGCAGGGCTGCGACCACTTCCTCCCCGTGGACATGTACATCCCCGGCTGCCCCCCGCGGCCGGACATGCTGATCGAGGCCATGTTCAAGCTGCGTGAGAAGGTGCAGCAGCGCCCCATCGGCGCCAACGAGGTGGCCGCCATCGAGGAGGCCGAGCGCGCCGCCCTCATCGCCCCGGCCAAGGTCGAGATGAAGGGACTCATGCGATGAGCGAGACCCAGCCCGAGCAGAACCTGCCGGCCCAGGCGGCGGCCCCGGCCTCCCAGCCCGTCTTCGCCCGGACCGAGGGCATGTGGTCGCGTGGATCCGGCGACACGTCCGGCTACGGCGGCCTCACCCGCGAGCTCGTGATGCCCGGCCGCTCCGAGGGGCCCTTCGGCGAGCCGTTCGACGGCATCCACGCCCGCGCGCTGGAGCTGATGCCGGCGCTCGCCGACGCCCGCGTGCTGTTCGACCGCGGCGAGCTGACCATCTACGTGCCCAGGGAGCAGCTGCCCGACGTGGTGCGGCAGTTCCGCGACGACGCCCACCTCCGGTTCGAGGTGTGCGTCTCGGTCTCCGGCGTGCACTACCCACAGGAGAAGGGCGCCGAGCTGCACGTGGTCTACCACCTGCTCAGCTACACCCACAACCGGCGCGTGCGGCTCGAGGTCTCCTGCCCCGAGGAGGATCCGCACATCCCCTCCGTGGTGGCCACCTACCCGATGGCGGACTACCACGAGCGCGAGGCCTGGGACATGTTCGGCATCGTCTTCGACGGCCACCCCTCGCTCACCCGCATCCTCATGCCCGACGACTGGAAGGGTCACCCGCAGCGCAAGGACTACCCGCTCGGCGGCGTCGACGTCGAGTACAAGGGCGCCAAGGTACCCGCTCCCGACAACCGGAGGGACTACTCCTGATGAGCACGCACGCAGCGACCGAAGACGTCTTCGCGGGGTCAGAGGACGACAAGGCTGACCGCGTCTACCTGGCGCAGGGCGGCGACTGGTCGGACATCGCCTCCGAACAGGCCGAGCGCGGCGACGAGACCATCGTCGTCAACATGGGACCGCAGCATCCCTCGACGCACGGCGTGCTCCGCCTGCTCCTGGAGATGGACGGCGAGACCGTGACCTCGATCAGGCCGGGCATCGGCTTCCTGCACACCGGCATCGAGAAGAACATGGAGTACAAGACGTGGACCCAGGGGGTCACCTACGTGACCCGCATGGACTACGTGGCGCCCCTGTTCAACGAGGCGGTCTACTGCCTCGCCGTCGAGAAGCTGCTCGGCATCACCGACGACGTCCCCGAGCGGGCCAGCATCATCCGCGTCCTGGTGATGGAGCTCAACCGCATCGCCTCGCACCTGGTGGCCATGGGCACCGGCGGCATGGAGATCGGCGCCCTCACCGTCATGACGGTGGCGTTCCGTGAGCGCGAGATGATCCTCGACTTCCTCGAGGGCCTCTCCGGCCTCCGGATGAACCACGCCTACATCCGCCCCGGCGGTGTCGCCAACGACCTGCCCGAGGACGGGCTCAGCCACCTCCGCACCGTCATCGACTGGCTGAAGAAGCATCTCCCCGAGTACGCCACCTTCTGCAACGAGAACCCCATCTTCATCGGGCGCCTCTCCGGCGTCGGCGTGATGGACCTCACCGCGGCCACCATGATGGGCATGTCCGGGCCGCCGCTGCGCGCCACCGGCTACGACTGGGACCTGCGCAAGACCCAGCCCTACTGCGGCTACGAGACCTACGACTTCGAGACCGTCACCTGGGACTCCAACGACTCCTACGGCAGGTTCCGGATCCGCCTCCAGGAGTGCTGGGAGTCGCTGAGGATCGTCGAGCAGTGCTACGAGCGCCTCGAGCGCACGCAGGGCCAGCCCGTGATGGTCGCCGACACCAAGATCGCGTGGCCGGCGCAGCTGTCGGTCGGCGCCGACGGCCAGGGCAACTCCAACGAGCACATCAAGCACATCATGGGCGAGTCCATGGAGGCCCTGATCCACCACTTCAAGATCGTCACCGAGGGCTTCAAGGTGCCGGTCGGGCAGGTGTACCAGGCCATCGAGTCGCCCAAGGGTGAGCTGGCCTGCCACGTCGTCTCCGACGGTGGCACGCGCCCCTACCGCGTCCACTTCCGCGACCCCGGGTTCAACCACCTGCAGTCCATTCCTGCGATGTGCGAGGGCGGCATGATGTCCGACGTCGTCGTCGCGATCGCCAGCCTCGACCCCGTCCTTGGAGGTGTGGACCGATGAGCGGCCACTTTGCCAGCAACTTCCCCGAGTCCGGCTCGGTGGACTACTCGGATCAGTCGACCAACATCGACGACACCACGATCGACGAGCTCCGCCAACTGGCCGCCCGGTACCCGCAGCCCCGTTCGGCGCTGCTGCCGATGCTGCACCTGGTGCAGTCGGTCGACGGCCGCGTCAGCCCCCGCGGCATCGAGGTGTGCGCCGACGTCCTCGGCATCACCACCGCGCAGGTCTCCGGCGTGGCCACCTTCTACACCATGTACAAGCGGCGCCCGGCCGGCGAGCACCACGTCGGCGTCTGCACCACGGCGCTGTGCGCCGTCATGGGCGGCGACATCCTCCTCGACCGCGCCAAGAAGCGCCTCGGCATCGACGAGAACCAGACCACACCGGACGGCAAGGTCTCCCTCGAGCGCCTCGAGTGCAACGCGGCCTGCGACTTCGCGCCCGTCGCGATGGTCAACTGGGAGTTCTTCGACAACATGGACCCCGCCAAGCTCGACGAGCTGCTCGACGCGCTCCTCGCCGGCGAGGAGGTCGTCTCGCCCCGCGGCGCCACGCTCACCTCCTGGCGCGAGGCGGAGCGCGTGCTCGCAGGGTTCCCCGACGGCCGCGCCGACGAGGGCCCCTCCGCCGGCCCCGCGTCGCTGCTGGGCCGCGAGATCGCCCGTGAGAACAACTGGTCCGCTCCGTCGGCCGCCAAGCCGGTGGCCGCCAAGGCAGCTCAGAACCCGGAGGCCGCCAAGTGACCGATCTGCTGACCCCGGTCCTGTCCGCCCAGTGGGGCGAGGACAACTCGTGGAAGCTCTCGCGCTACGAGGCCACCGGCGGCTACCGCGCCCTGCGCAAGGCGCTGGCGATGCAGCCCGTCGAGGTGGTCAACCTGGTCAAGGAGGCCAACCTCCGCGGCCGCGGGGGCGCGGGCTTCCCGACGGGCATGAAGTGGTCCTTCGTGCCGCAGGACAACCCCAACCCGAAGTACCTCGTGGTCAACGCCGACGAGTCGGAGCCCGGCACCTGCAAGGACATGCCGCTCATGCTCGCCACGCCCCACACCCTGGTGGAGGGCGTCATCATCTCGTCCTACGCCATCAACGGGCACACTGCGTTCATCTACTGTCGCGGCGAGGTGCTCCACGTCATCCGGCGCCTGCAGCAGGCCGTGCGCGAGGCTTACGCCGCCGGCTACCTCGGCAAGAACATCCTGGGCACCGGCTACGACCTGGACATCATCGTCCACGCCGGCGCGGGCGCCTACATCTGCGGCGAGGAGACGGCCCTGCTGGACTCCCTCGAGGGCCGACGGGGGCAACCGCGCCTCCGCCCGCCGTTCCCCGCCGTCGCCGGCCTGTACGCCTCGCCGACGGTGATCAACAACGTCGAGTCCATCGCGTCGGTCCCGTCGATCCTGGCCAACGGCTCGGACTGGTTCAAGTCCATGGGCTCGGAGAAGTCGAGCGGCTTCACGCTCTACTCGCTCTCCGGGCACGTCGCGCGCCCCGGCCAGTTCGAGGCGCCGATGGGCATCACCATGCGGCAGCTGCTGGAGCTCTCCGGCGGCATCCGCGGTGGGCGTGAGCTCAAGTTCTTCACCCCCGGCGGCTCGTCGACCCCTATCCTCACCGCCGAACACCTCGACCTCCCCCTCGACTACGAGGGCATGGCCGGTGCCGGCAGCATGCTGGGCACCAAGGCGCTGCAGGTCTTCGACGAGACCACCTCCATCGTGCGCACCACGCTGCGGTTCGTCGAGTTCTACAAGCACGAGTCCTGCGGCAAGTGCACCCCGTGCCGCGAGGGCTCGTGGTGGCTGGTGCAGATGCTCATGAAGTTCGAGGCCGGCACCGCCGAGGAGGGCGACGTCGACAAGATGCTCGACATCTGTGACAACATCGGCGGCCGCTCCTTCTGCGCGCTCGCCGACGGCGCCGTCGCCTGCGTGACCAGCGCGGTCAAGCACTTCAGGTCCGAGTTCGAGCTGGGCTACCACACGCCGGCCCGGGAGCTGTTCCCCTACGAGAAGAGCGCGCTCTTCGCCGTTGAAGGAGAGATTCGATGAGCGTCGACACCAAGACGACGACCGGCGAGGAGGTCGCGCCGAAGCCGGACCTGGTCACCCTCACCATCGACGGCACCCAGGTCAGCGTCCCCAAGGGCACGCTCATCATCCGCGCCGCCGAGATGATCGGCACCGCGATCCCGCGCTTCTGCGACCACCCGCTCCTCGACCCGGTCGGCGCCTGCCGCCAGTGCATGGTGGACATCCCCGACGCCGGCAACGGCCGCGGGTTCCCCAAGCCGCAGGCCTCCTGCACCATGCCGGTGGCCGAGGGGATGAAGGTCAACACCCAGGTCAGCTCGCCCGTCGCCAAGAAGGCGCAGGTGGGCATGCTGGAGCTGCTGCTGATCAACCACCCGCTCGACTGCCCGATCTGCGACAAGGGCGGCGAGTGCCCCCTGCAGAACCAGGCGCTGTCGCACGGCCCGGGCGAGAGCCGCTTCCGCGAGCTCAAGCGCACCTTCCCCAAGCCTGTGAGCATCTCCGCCCAGATCCTGCTGGACCGTGAGCGCTGCGTGCTCTGTGCCCGCTGCACCCGGTTCTCCGAGCAGATCTCCGGGGACCCGTTCATCGCCCTGGTGGAGCGCGGCGCGCTGCAGCAGATCGGCACCTACGAGCAGGACCCCTACGACTCGTACTTCTCCGGCAACGTGGTGCAGATCTGCCCCGTCGGCGCGCTCACCTCGGCGGCCTACCGGTTCCAGGCCCGCCCCTTCGACCTCGTCTCCACCACCGTGACCTGCGAGCACTGCGCCTCCGGCTGCGAGCTGCGCGCCGATCAGCGCCACCATCAGGTCAAGCGCCGCCTCGCGTCCGAGAACGCGGACGTCAACGAGGAGTGGAGCTGCGACAAGGGCCGCTTCGGCTTCATGTACGGCCGCGGCGAGGACCGGATCACGCACCCGCTGGTCCGCCGCGACGGCGTCCTGCAGCCCGCGTCCTGGCCGGAGGCCATCGACGCGGCAGTCCACGGTCTCCAGGCGGCGGGCACCTCCGTCGGCGTGCAGACCGGCGGCCGACTGACCGTCGAGGCCGCCTACGGCTACGCGAAGTTCGCCCGCGCCGTCCTGGGCACCAACAGCGTCGACTTCCGGTCGAGGCCCGCCTCCGCGGAGGAGGCCGAGTTCCTCGCGGCCCGTGTCGCCGGGCGCGCGCTCGCGCAGTCGGTGACGTACTCGGACCTGGAGGCCGCCTCGCAGGTGGTCCTCGTGAGCTTCGAGCCCGAGGACGAGTCCCCGATCGTGTTCCTCCGCCTCCGCAAGGCCGTGCGCCGCAACCGGCTCAAGGTGACCACGCTGGCCCCCTTCGCCTCGCGGGGCTCCGAGAAGCTCTCGGCCACCGTCGTCCCGGTTGCGCCGGGCGACGAGGTCGCGGCCCTGGGCGGGCTGTCCGGCCTCGACGCCGGCACCGTCGTCCTGGTGGGGGAGCGGGCGGCCACGGTTCCCGGCCTCCTGAGCGCGGTGTCGGCCCTCGCGGACGCCACCGGCGCCCGGCTGGCCTGGATCCCGCGCCGCGCCGGCGACGTCGGCGCCGTCGAGGCGGGCTGCCTCCCCGGCCTCCTGCCCGGCGGCCGGCCGGCCGCCGACGCCACCGCGCGTGTGGACGTGGCCTCCCACTGGGGCCTCTCCTCGCTGCCCTCCGAGGCCGGCCTCGCCGCCGACGAGCAGTTCGCCGCCGCCGCGGCCGGGACGCTCAAGGCGCTCGTCGTGGCCGGCGTGGACCCGGCGGACCTCGCCGATCCCGCCGCCGCGCTCGCCGGCCTGGAGAAGGCGGAGTTCGTGGTCAGCATCGAGCAGCGGCTCTCGCTGGTCACCGAGCGCGCCGACGTGGTCTTCCCCGCGGCGCTGCTGGAGGAGCAATCGGGCCACTTCCTCAACTGGGAGCACCGCCACGGTCGCGTGCGGGTGGTCAACAAGAACATCACCTCGCCCATGACGGACCTGCGGATCCTGGCCGCCCTCGCCGACGCGATGGGCACCGGCCTCGGGTTCCGCGCCTCGAAGCAGGCCTACGCGGACCTCATCGAGCTCGGCGCCTGGGAGGGCCCGCACACCGCCACGCCCACGACGGCGGCCCCCGCCCCGTCGGACGGCGGCCTCCGCCTGGCCGGGTGGCGGGAGCTGCTCGACGCCTCGCAGGGCAACGACCACGAGCTGGCCCTCCGGGCCACGGCCCGCCCCGCCGTCGCGCGCGTCTCCGCCGCCACCGCCGAGAGCCTCGGCCTCGGCGAGGTGGCCACCGTCGAGGCCGGAGGGGTCTCCGTGATCCTCCCGGTGGAGGTCACCCCCGGCATGGTCGACGGCGTGGTCTGGGTTCCGCTGAACCCCAACAGCGTGGACCGCCTCCCCGCGACACCCGGCGCCCCCGTCTCCGTGGCGGCCGTCTCTGTGGATGAAGGAGCCTGAGCATGAACATCTTCTTCCAGGACCCCTGGTGGCTGATCCTGATCAAGGTGGTGGCGCTGTTCGTCATCCTCCTGGTGTGGACGATCTTCAACGTCTGGTACGAGCGCCGCCTCGTCGGCAAGATGCAGCACCGCCTCGGCCCCATCATGAACGGGCCCCTCGGCCTGGGGCAGGCGCTGGCAGACGGCGCGAAGCTCCTCGCCAAGGAGGACTTCCGCCCCAAGAACGCCGACAAGTGGGTGTTCAACCTGGCGCCCATCCTCACCGGTGTCGCGGCGTTCACCACCTGGACGGTCATCCCGTTCGGCGGTGAGGTGGAGATCTTCGGAGTCACCACCAGGCTGCAGGTCACGGACCTGCCCGTGGCCACGCTGTTCATCCTGGCGGTGGCCTCCATCGGCATCTACGGCATCGTGCTGGCCGGCTGGGCGGGCAACTCCACCTACTCGTTCCTCGGCTCTATCCGCTCCACCGCGCAGATGATCTCCTACGAGATCGCCATGGGCCTGTCGATGGTTGCGGTGTTCCTGCAGGCGGGATCCATGTCCACCTCGCAGATCGTCGAGGCGCAGAAGCAGACCATCCTCTTCCGGGTGCCGTTCACCGAGACGACGTTCGATCCCGGGATCACCGGCTGGTACGCCATCCTGCTGTTCCCCTCCTTCGTCATCTACGCCATCGCCATGGTGGGCGAGACCAACCGGGCGCCGTTCGACCTGCCCGAGTGCGAGTCGGAGCTGGTCTCGGGGTACCTCACCGAGTACTCCGGCTTCCGCTACGCCATGTTCTTCCTGGCCGAGTACATCAACATGGCCACCGTCTCGGCCGTGGCCACCACGCTGTTCCTCGGCGGCTACCTGCCGCCGTGGCCGCTGAACCTGATCCCGTTCATGAACAACCCGTGGCTCGGCCCCGTGTTCTTCTTCCTCAAGGTCCAGCTGCTGATCTCCGTGTTCGTCTGGCTCCGCGGCACCTTGCCGCGCTTCCGGTACGACCAGTTCATGAACCTGGGCTGGAAGGGCCTCATCCCGATCTCGCTGGTGTGGATCCTGATGATCGCCGTCGCCCCCGGCTACACCATCGGCCTCGGGCTCGCCCTGATCGTGGTGGTCTACCTGATCTTCGGCGGCAAGAGCGACGTCTCCGACGAGCCCGAGCCCGCTGAGGCCGACGGCGAGCCGGAGATCTTCGACGCGTTCGCCGGCGGGTATCCGACGCCGCCGCGGGCCGGCCAGATCCTGCCCGAGTTCGCGGGTGTCGTCTCCGGGCGTGGGGACGAGGCCGAGCCGGCCGCTCCCGCCGCCACCGAAGGGAAGGAATCCTGATGGGACTGCTCGATCCGTGGGCCGGGTTCGGTGTCACGTTCAACACGATGTTCCGCAAGACCTTCACGCAGTCGTACCCGCACAAGAAGGGCGCGGAGAAGGTCACCATGCCCCGCTTCCACGGCCGGCACCAGCTCAACCGCTGGCCCGACGGCCTGGAGAAGTGCGTGGGCTGCGAGCTGTGCGCCTGGGCGTGCCCGGCTGATGCGATCTACGTCGAGGGTGCAGACAACACCGACGACGACCGCTACTCGCCCGGCGAGCGCTACGGCCGCGTCTACCAGATCAACTACCTGCGCTGCATCTTCTGCGGTCTGTGCATCGAGGCGTGCCCCACGCGCGCCCTCACCATGACCAACGAGTTCAAGATCTCCGACGACTCGCGCACCAAGCTGATCTACGAGAAGCAGGATCTGCTGGCCCCGCTGCTCAGCGGCATGGAGCAGCCCCCGCACCCGCGCCGGCTCGGACACGACGAGCAGGCCTACTTCCTCGGCCTCCCGGAGACCGGCAAGCCGGACACCCGCACCGCCGCAACCACAGGAGCAGCCCAATGATGCCCTTGATCCCGCTGGTGACCGCCAGTGAGGTGGCCTTCTGGGTCTGCGCACCCATCGCGGTCCTGTGCGCGCTCGGGCTCCTGCTCTCGCGCAAGCCCGTCCACTCGGCCATCTGGATGGCCGGCGTGATGGTGAGCCTGGCCGTGCTCTACGCCGCCAACGACGCGCCGTTCCTGTTCGTGATCCAGATCATCGTCTACACCGGCGCCATCCTCATGCTGTTCCTGTTCGTGGTCATGCTGGTCGGCGTCGACTCCACGGACTCGGTGGTCGAGACCATCAAGGGGCATCGCGTCTCGGCGATCCTCGTGGCCATCGGCCTCGGCGGGCTGCTGATCCTCGGCGTCGGGCAGTTCGCCGTCAACGGGGCCCCAGCTGGCCTCACGGAGGCCAACGCCGAGCACGGCGGCAACATCCCGTCGCTCGCGGCTCTGCTGTTCTCCCGCTACGTGTTCATCTTCGAGGCCACCGCGGCCCTGCTGATCACGGCCGCCGTCGGCGCCATGATCCTCGCGCACGGCGAGCAGCTCAAGAAGAAGGCCACGCAGATCGAGTCCCTGCAGGAGCGCGTGCGCGCCTACGCCGAGGACGGCGTGCACCCCGGCCCGCTGCCGAGCTCCGGCGTGTTCGCCCGGCACAACGCCATCTCCACGCCCGCGCTGCTGCCCGACGGCACGATCGCCGAGAAGTCGGTGTCGAAGACGCTCGCCATGCGCGGCGTGATCGTGGACGTGAACGAGCTCCGCGCCCCCACCACCTCCGCCTACGCGGCCATCGCCGGCAAGACCGACGAGATCGAAGGAGACGACGAATGAACCCGGAGGGCTACCTCGTTCTCTCGGCGATCCTCTTCGCGATCGGTGTCGCGGGATTCCTGCTGCGCCGCAACGCGATCATCGCCTTCATGAGCATCGAGCTCATGCTCAACGCCACGAACCTGGCGTTCGTCGCCTTCGCCAACTACCACGGCAACCTCGACGGCCTCATCGCGGCGTTCTTCGTGATGGTGGTGGCGGCGGCCGAGGTCGTGGTAGGCCTCGCGATCATCGTGGCCGTGTATCGTGCCCGCCGCTCGGCCTCGGTCGACGACGCCAACCTGATGAAGTTCTAAGGGGCTAGAAGCGTGCAACTCCTCGAATCCGTGTCCGCCCTGTCCGGGTCCGGCGCCATGGCGTGGCTGCTCATCGCCATCCCGCTCGCCAGCGCTGCCTTCCTGCTGCTCGCCGGAAGGCTGACGGACGCCTGGGGCCATCTCCTGGCCACCGTCGCCCCCATCGTCTCGTTCCTGCTCGGCCTCGTGCTGTTCGTCCAGCTGCTCGGCAGCCCGGAGGACGCCCGGCACATCGCCGTGAGCGTCTACGAGTGGATCGCCACCGGCAGCTGGTCGATCGAGTTCGGCCTGCTGGTCGACCCGCTGTCGATCCTCTTCGTGCTGCTGATCACCGGCGTGGGCTCGCTGATCCACGTGTACTCGATCGGCTACATGGCCCACGACGATCGCCGCCGCCGGTTCTTCGCCTACCTGAACCTGTTCATCGCCGCGATGCTCACCCTGGTGCTGGCCGACAACTACCTGGTGCTGTTCCTCGGGTGGGAGGGCGTGGGCCTGGCCTCGTTCCTGCTCATCTCCTTCTGGGCGCACAAGCCCTCCGCGGCCGCCGCCGGCAACAAGGCGTTCATCGTCAACCGCGTCGGCGACCTCGGCCTCAGCATGGCCATCTTCACCATGTTGGCCATGTTCGGCAGCGTGAACTTCGCCGACGTCAACGCCGGAGCGGAGTCGCTGGACCCCGTGTGGGCCACCATCATCGGCATGCTCCTGCTGCTGGGCGCCTGCGGCAAGTCCGCCCAGGTCCCGCTGCAGTCCTGGCTGCTCGACGCCATGGAGGGCCCCACCCCGGTCTCGGCCCTCATCCACGCGGCCACCATGGTCACCGCGGGCGTCTACCTGGTGGTCCGCTCCAACGCCATCTACGCGCAGACCGAGGTGGCTACCACCGCGGTGGCGATCGTCGGCACCGTGACGCTGCTCGCGGGCGCCTGGATCGGCTCGTCGAAGGACGACATCAAGAAGGTGCTGGCAGGCTCGACGATGTCGCAGATCGGCTACATGATGCTGGCGGCGGGCCTCGGCCCGGCGGGGGCGTCCTTCGCGATCTTCCACCTGCTCACGCACGGCTTCTTCAAGGCCAACATGTTCCTCGGCGCCGGTTCGGTCATGCACGGCATGAACGACGACGTGAACATGCGTCACTACGGGGCGCTCGCCAAGAGCATGCGCATCACCTTCTACACGTTCGCGATGGGCTACCTGGCCATCATCGGCTTCCCGTTCACCTCGGGCTTCTACTCCAAGGACCACATCATCGAGGCCGCGTTCCACGAGAACACGATCATCGGGGTCCTGGCGCTGCTGGGCGCCGGCGTGACGGCCTACTACATGACCCGCCTCATGATGATGACCTTCTTCGGGGCCAAGCGCTGGGAGAAGGACGTGCACCCGCACGAGTCGCCGCTGGTGATGACGGTGCCGCTCATCGTGCTGGCCGTCCTGTCGATCGTCGCCGGCCTGTTCATGAACGGCTGGATCCAGGGCTGGCTCGAGCACTCGACCGGCCAGCACCCGCACGAGACGAGCCTGCTCACGTTCACCCCCGTCGGCCTGATCACGCTCGCAGTGGTGGCCGTCGGTGTCACCATCGGCTGGCTGCTCCACCGCCGCGACATCCCCGTCGACGCGCCGGCCACCGCCAACCCGCTGGTCCTCGCGGGCCGCAACGACCTGTACGGCGACGCGCTCAACGAGTACGCCGTCGTCCGCCCCGCCAAGGGTCTGTCCGCCGGCCTGGCCTGGCTGGACCGGGGCACCGTCGACGGCGCCGCCATGGGCAGCGCGAGCCTCGCCAGCGGGCTGGGTTCCTGGCTGCGGAAGGGCCAGAACGGCTATGTGCGCAGCTACGGCCTCATCCTCGGCGTCGGCGTCATCGTGCTCGCCGGCGTCGTGATCATCGGTCAGCTGGGCTAAGGGAGAATCGGAAAAGACATGCCATTGCCACTACTGACCATCCTCGCCCTGGTGCCGCTCCTGGGTGCCCTCGCGCTGTTCGTCGTCAAGGGCCCTGCCGGACGGCTGATCGGCTACGGCGTCGCCCTCACCACCGCCGTGCTCGGTGTCCTCGCCGTCGTGCTGCAGGCCCAGGGGGTGCCGCTGGCCGAGGAGATCGCCTGGATCCCGCAGATCGGCGCGCACTACGCGCTGGACCTCGACGGCATGGGCGCCATCCTCGTGCTGATGACCGTCATCCTCGTGCCAGTGGTGCTGCTCGCCGAGTGGCGCGTGGGCGAGGCGCCCGAGGCGCGCTGGGGCACGTCCACGTTCTTCGCGCTCGCGCTCATGATGCAGTCGTTCGCGCTGTTCGTGTTCATGTCCTCGGACATCCTGCTGTTCTACGTGGCCTTCGAGGCCACGCTCATCCCCACCTACTTCCTGATCGGCGGCTTCGGCGGCCCGAAGCGGGGCGCGGCGGCGATGAAGTTCCTGCTGTACTCCCTGGCCGGCGGCCTGGTCATGCTGGTCGCGGTGGCCGGCGTCTACGCCGTCACGGCGGGCTCGGGCAACCCCAGCTTCCTCATCAACGACCTCGTCGGGGCCGAGATGAGCACCGACATGGGCAGATGGCTGTTCCTCGGCTTCTTCATCGCGTTCGCGGTGAAGGCCCCGATGGCGGGTCTGCACACCTGGCTGCCGGACACGGCCGAGCAGGCCACCCCGGGCACCTCCACGCTGCTCGTCGGCGTCCTGGACAAGATCGGCACCTTCGGCATGCTGAAGATCTGCCTGACCGCCTTCCCCGAGGCCACGCAGTGGGCCACGCCGGTGATCCTGGTGTGGGCCATCGTCTCGGTGCTCTACGGCGCGTTCATGGCGTTCGGCGCCACGGATCTCCTCAGGCTGGTGTCCTACACCTCCATCAGCCACTTCGGCTTCATGGTGTTCGGCATCTTCGCCCTCACCACCCCGTCGATCAGCGGCTCGATCTTCTACATGCTCAACCACGGCCTCTCGACGGCGGCGCTGTTCCTCGTCGTCGGGTTCATGATCCGTCGCCGCGGCTCCCAGCACATCGACGCCTTCGGCGGCGTGCAGAAGGTGGCTCCGGTCCTGGCCGGCGTGCTCCTGATGTCAGGCCTGTCCGCGCTGGCGTTGCCGGGCATGGGCAGCTTCGTCTCGGAGTTCCTCGTCATGGCCGGCGGCTGGCAGCGCTACCCGGTCCACACCGCCGTCATCACGCTCGGCATGGTGCTGGCCGCGGTCTACGTGCTGCGCATGTACAAGGCCACCATGACCGGGCCGGTGACGGACCAGGTCGCCACGCATGTCACCCACGACCTCAGCACCCGCGAGAAGGCCGTCGTGGCGCCGCTCCTCATCCTCCTCATCGTGTTCGGCTTCGTGCCGAAGCCGGTGCTGGCGATGGCTGACGAGACGGCCACGCAGACGATGGCCGTCGTCGGAGTCGAGGATCCCGCCCCGCAGGTCAAGGAAGGCAACCGATGATCAACCTCCTGGAGATCGCTGCTCCCACCTTGGAGTGGATGCTGCTGTCGCCCCTTCTGGTGATCCTGGGCGCCGCCTGCCTCGGCGTGCTCGTCGAGGCCCTGGCGCCGCGCGAGCTGCGCTACGTCATCCAGACCGCGCTCGCATCCCTCGCTGTGGTCGTGGCCCTCGGCCTGACC
This sequence comes from Tessaracoccus yangjingae, assembly GCF_055326235.1. Classification (NCBI taxonomy): domain Bacteria; kingdom Bacillati; phylum Actinomycetota; class Actinomycetes; order Propionibacteriales; family Propionibacteriaceae; genus Tessaracoccus; species Tessaracoccus yangjingae. The sequence goes on from NZ_JBUZNN010000001.1 coordinate 388,670, forward strand.
ATCCTCAACTGGGTGCAGGCCACCCCGCAGATCGCGGCGATGGGCGTGCTCGCCATCGACGGGCCCTCGTTCTTCTTCTGGAGCCTCCTGCTGGTCTTCGGCCTCGGGGGAGTGGCCCTGTTCGCGGAGCGCGGGCTCGGCAACGGGCAGTCGGCCTTCGCGTCGTCGGCCGCGACGGTGCCCGGATCCCCGCTCGAGCGCGAGGCGGACAAGCTGCGCCGCGAGCACACCGAGATCTTCCCGCTGCTGCTGTTCTCGCTGTTCGGCATGATGATCTTCGCCTCGGCCAACGACCTGTTGACGCTCTTTGTGGCCGTGGAGATCTTCTCCCTGCCGCTGTACCTGCTCACCGGCATGGCACGCAGGCGGCGCCTCCTCAGCCAGGAGGCCGCCCTGAAGTACTTCCTCCTGGGCTCGCTGGCCTCGGCGATCATGCTCTACGGCATCGCGATGCTGTACGGCTACGCCGGCGCCTTCCAGCTGGCGGACATCGACGCGGCCATCGCGGCCGGCACCGGCAGCCACCCGCTGCTGCTCACCGGCATGCTGCTGACCTCCGTCGGCCTCCTGTTCAAGATCGGCGCCGTGCCGTTCCACGCGTGGACCCCCGACGTCTACATGGGCGCCCCGACGCCGGTGACCGGCTTCATGGCCGTGGCCACCAAGACGGCCGCCGTCGCGGCGCTGCTGCGCATCTTCTACGTCGCCCTCGGCGGGCTGCGCTGGGACTGGCAGCTGCTCTTCGCGGTGGTGGCCATCCTCACCATGCTGCTCGGCGCCACCGTGGCCCTCGCGCAGAACGACATCAAGCGCCTGCTGGCATACTCGTCCATCGCGCACGCCGGGTTCATCCTCGTCGGCGTCGTGGGCGCGGTCCAGGCAGGCGACGACGTCAGCATCTCCAGCGTCGGGGCCATCGGCTTCTACCTGCTCACCTACGGCGTGGCCACCCTGGGCGGCTTCGCGATCATCACCATGGTGCGCCGCTCCGGCGGAGAGGCCAACAGCCTCGATGCCTGGAAGGGGCTGGGGCGTCGCAACCCCGTCATCGCGGCGCTGATGACGCTGTTCCTGCTCAGCTTCGCGGGCATCCCGCTCACCGCCGGGTTCGTCGGCAAGCTGGCCGTGTTCGCGGCCGCGTGGGCCGGGGGCTACGGCTGGCTGGTGCTCGTCGCCGTGATCATGAGCGTCATCGCCGCGTTCTTCTACCTCAAGGTCGTGGTGGCCATGTGGTTCCAGGACGCCGACGAGCAGCACGTGGGCACGGTGGAGACCCCGTCGCTCTGGACGTGGTCCGTGCTTGTTGTGGCCGGAGTGGTTACCCTTGTCCTCGGTCTGCTTCCCGGTGGCGTGCTCGCGCTCATCGCGGACGCGGCCCAGTTCATTCGCTGACCCTGACAAGGAGACCCCGTGGCGGACGCCCCGCTGGATGAGCACCTGTCCGCGCTCCTCGACCAGTTCGAGGAGCGGCTGGTGGACGTGGCCGTGGCCAGTTCGCCGTTCGTGACGGAGGCCTCCCGGCACATCATCTCGGCGGGCGGCAAGCGGTTCCGGCCCCTGCTGGTGTTCCTCGCCTCGCGGTTCGGCGGCCAGGTCGACGACGAGGACCTCATGCGGGCAGCGCTCGTCATGGAGCTCACGCACGTGGCCAGCCTCTACCACGACGACGTCATGGACGTCGCGGACCTGCGCCGCGGCGCCCCGTCCGCGAACCGGCTGTGGGGCAACTCGGTGGCCATCCTGGTGGGCGACTTCCTGTTCGCCCGGGCCTCCACCACCGTCGCCGAGCTGGGCGTGGAGTACGTGATGCTGCAGGCGGAGACGTTCGCCCGCCTGGTGCAGGGGCAGATCGCCGAGACCAAGGGCCCCGCCGACGGCGAGGATCCCCTGGCGCACTACATCCAGGTGATCGCCGACAAGACGGGGTCCCTCATCGCGGCCTCCGCGCTGTTCGGTGGCATGGTGGCCGGCGCGGACCGGAGCGTCCTGGACGCCCTGGCCGCGTTCGGAGAGGAGGTTGGGCTGGTGTTCCAGCTCTCCGACGACCTCATCGACATCAACTCCACCGAGACCGGGAAGACGCCCGGCACGGACCTGCGGGAGGGCGTGCCGACGCTGCCGGTGCTGATGCTGCGCGCGTCCAAGGACCCGGCCGACGCCGAGCTCCTGGCGATGATCGACGGCGACCTCAGCAGCGACCGCTCCCTCGCGCAGCTCCTGGCTGCGCTGCGGTCCCACCCCGTCATGGACCGGGCGAAGGCGGAGGTGGAGCGCCGCGCTGACATCGCCCGCGCGCACCTCGCCCCCCTGCCCGACGGCCCCGCCAAGGACGCCCTGCTCAAGGTCTGCTCCGACCTGGTGGACCGCACCGCCTGAGCCGCCTCGCCCCATGCTGTGATGCCGGGCAGTGAACCCTCCCGCTGGCTGAGGTGCCGCGGAGCGGGCGCTCCTCGCGCCTCAGCCAGCGGGTTGGGTATCGATCACCAGATGGTGACCCGGTCCTTCTCTGGGAGCCAGAGGGCGTCGTCGGGCGTCACTCCGAAGGCCTCGTAGAACGCGTCGAGGTTGCGCACGATCTGGTTGCAGCGGAACTCGTTGGGGGAGTGGGGATCGGTGGCGAGCAGCACCTTCATCGCCTCCGGGCGGCGCTTCCCGCGCCAAGCCTGCGCCCAGCCTACGAAGAAGCGCTGCGCCGGGGAGAGGCCGTCCACCGGCTCCCCGTCGGGGTCGCCGCCCGCCAGCAGCCACGCGCGGTAGGCGATGCCCAGCCCCCCGAGGTCGCCGATGTTCTCGCCGACGGTGAGCTCGCCGTTGACCGAGCCGCTGTCCACGCCCTCGGGCACCAGGCCGTCGTACTGGGCGATCAGGCGGCCGGCGAGCGCCTCGAACGCCTCCCGGTCCGCTGGCTGCCACCAGTCGCGGAGGCGGCCGTCGCCGTCGCACGTGGAGCCCTTGTCGTCGAAGCCGTGCCCGATCTCGTGGCCGATCACGGCACCGATGGCGCCGTAGTTGACCGCGTCGTCGGCGTCGGCGTTGAAGAACGGCGGCTGCAGGATGGCGGCCGGGAAGACGATCTCGTTGCGCAGCGGGTGGTAGTAGGCGTTGACCGTCTGCGGGAACATCTGCCACTCGTCCCGGTCCACCGGGGCACCGATGCGGCTCAGCGTGTAGTCCAGCTCGAACGAGTTGGCCGCCAGCACCGAGGCCACCAGGTCGTCCGGAGTGACCTCCAGGGCGGAGTAGTCGCGCCACTTCACGGGATAGCCCACCTTCGGGGTGAACTGGCCCAGCTTCCGCAGCGCCTCCTCGCGGGTCTCATCGGTCATCCACTCGAGCTTCTCGATCGACTCGCGGTAGGCGGCCAACAGGTTCGCCACGAGGACGTCCATGGCCTGCTTCGCCTCGGCCCGGAAGTGCCGCTCCACGTAGGCGCGGCCGACCGCCTCCCCGACGACCCCCTCCACGAAGGCGATGCCGCGCTTCCATCGGGGCCGCTGCTCCTCGTTGCCGTTGAGGGTGCGCTCGTAGAAGTCGAAGCGCGCCTCGACGAACTCCGACGACAGGTAGGGCGACAGGCCGTTGACGGCCTTCCACCGCGCCCAGCTGCGCCACGACTCGAGAGGCAAGGTCTCCAGCAGCGGGGCGACGCCCTCCAGGAACGACGGCTGGGAGACGATCACCTCGGCCAGCTTGCCGGCCGGGATGCCGGCCCCGTCGAGGAACGACGCCCAGTCGAACCCGGGCGACGCCGCGACGACGTCGTCGTACGACGTGGGGTTGTACATCGCGCGCAGGTCGCGGCAGCGGACCCGGTCCCAGTGGTGCGCGGCGACCGCGGTCTCCAGGTCCATGACGGCCCGCGCCTGGCCGGCCGGGTCAGGGAGGCCGGCGAGAGCCAGCACCCGAGCCACGTGGGCGAGGTACTTGGCCCGGATCTCCTCGTGCGCCTCCTCCCGGTAGTACGCCTCGTCCGGCAGGCCGAGGCCGCCCTGGGAGGAGAACACGGCGTAGCGGGCCGGGTCACCCGGGTCCGACTCCTCGTAGAGATGCACCAGGGGGCTCAGCCCGTGCCTGAGCGACCAGCCGAGGTGGCGGGCCAGGGCGCTGGGGGAGTCGACGGCATCGATGGCGGCCAGGATGGGCCGCAGGGGCGAGCCGCCCAGGGCCTCGATGCGGTCGGTGTCCATGAACGCGGCGTACAGGCCGGCGATCCTCCCGTCGTCGGTGGACGCGTCGCCTGCGGGGAGCCCGCTGACCAGCGCCAGCACGTCCTTCTCGGCCTGCTCCACCAGATCGACGAACCCGCCCGCGGAGGCGCGGTCCGGGGCGATCGGCGCGGTGCGCAGCCACGTGCCGTTGACGTGGCGGAAGAGGTCGTCCTGGGGGCGGAGGGCGCGGTCGAAGTGCTCGAACGTGATGGAAGCTGTCATGCCCGCCAGCCTAGCCAGCCCCGCGAAGGGCCGGCCTCAGAGCTCGTCGGCCTCCCACGTGTCCTGGCCGGCGATCACGGCGGCCAGCGCGGCCCCGGTGTCCTCGGCGCGGACCGCCGCGATCTGGTCGCGGAGCAGGTCGTCGTAGCTGGGCCGCGGCACCCGCCGGAAGATGCCGATGGGGGCCTGGCGCAGCACGCCGGACTCCGTGAGGCGCGACAGCGCGAACGCCTGCGACGGGTCTGCCCGGGTCTCGTCGTGCACGACGATTCGGGACCGGTCGGCGGTGGCCGTCTCGGCGATGTGGATGTCGCCGTCGAGGCCGCGCACGACGCACAGCTCACCGCCGCCGAAGATGATCGGCTCCCCGTGCTTGAGGGAGATCAGGGCGCCCTCGGGGCCCTTGAGGGTGGCGAAGGCGTCGTCGTTGAAGATGGGGCAGTTCTGGTAGATCTCCACCAGCGAGGCGCCCCGGTGCTGCGTGGCGGCGGTCAGGACCTCCGTCAGGTGGGCACGGTCCGAGTCGATGGTGCGGGCCACGAACGAGGCCTCAGCGCCCAGCGCCAGCGACACCGGGTTGAAGGGGGTGTCGAGGGAGCCGTAGGGCGTGGACTTGGTCACCTTGCCCAGCTCCGAGGTGGGCGAGTACTGGCCCTTGGTGAGGCCGTAGATGCGGTTGTTGAACAGCATGATGGTGATGTTCACGTTGCGGCGCAGCGCGTGGATGAGGTGGTTGCCGCCGATCGACAGCGCGTCCCCGTCGCCGGTGACCACCCACACGTTGAGGTCCGGGCGGGTCACCGCCACGCCGGTGGCGATGGCCGGGGCGCGGCCGTGGATGGAGTGCATGCCGTAGGTGTCGACGTAGTACGGGAAGCGCGACGAGCAGCCGATGCCCGAGACGATGACGGTGTTCTCGCGCTTGATGCCGAAGGTGGCCATCATGGACTGGAACGTGGACAGGACGGCGTAGTCCCCGCACCCGGGGCACCAGCGCACCTCCTGGTCGCTGGTGTAGTCCTTCTTGGTCTGAGGCTCGAGGCTCAGCGGGACTCCGACGAGGCCGGTGGACATCAGTTCTCCTCCTGGAATGCGTCGATCTCGGCGATGAGGTCCACCTCGAGCTCGCTGAGCGAGATCGGGAGGCCGCGCACGCGCGAATAGCTGGAGATCTCGACGAGGTAGCGGGCCTGCAGCACGGAGGCCAGCTGGCCGAGGTTCATCTCCGGCACCACCACCTTGTCGTAGGCGCGCAGCACCTCGCCGAGGTTGGCGGGCATGGGGTTGAGGTGGCGCAGGTGCGCCAGGGCCACGTCGCGGCCGCTGAGCCTGACGCGGCGCGCGGAGGCGGTGATGGGGCCGTAGGTGGACCCCCAGCCGAGCACCAGCACGCGGGCCTTGCCGCTGGGGTCGTCGACGACCACGTCCGGGATGTCCGCGACGATGCCGTCGATCTTCGCCTGGCGGGTGCGCGTCATGAGCTCGTGGTTGTCCGGGTCGTAGGACACGTTTCCGGTGCGGGCCGCCTTCTCGATGCCGCCGATGCGGTGCTCGAGGCCCGGCGTGCCGGGGACCGCCCAGGCGCGGGCCAGGGTCTCCGGGTCCCGCTCGTACGGGAAGTAGGTGTCCTTGCCTGACGCGTCGGTGCCGTTGGGGGCGACGGCGAACCCGGGCTCGATCGGGGGGATCGCGTCCAGGTCCGGCAGCTTCCACGGCTCGGCGCCGTTGGCGAGGTAGCCGTCGGAGAGCATGATCACCGGAGTGCGGTACTTCACCGCGATCCGGCAGGCCTCGACGGCCGTGTCGAAGCAGTCCGTGGACGACTTGGCGGCGATCACCGGGACCGGGGCCTCGCCGTTGCGGCCGTACAGGGCCTGCATGAGGTCCGCCTGCTCGGTCTTGGTGGGCATGCCGGTGGAGGGGCCCGAGCGCTGCACGTTGACCACCACGAGCGGCAGCTCGGTCATCACGGCCAGGCCGATCGCCTCGCCCTTGAGGGCCATGCCGGGCCCCGACGTGGTGGTCACGCCGAGGGCGCCCGCGAAGGAGGCGCCGATGGCGGAGCCGACGCCCGCGATCTCGTCCTCCGCCTGGAACGTCATCACGCCCAGGTCCTTGCGCCGCGACAACTCGTGGAGGATGTCGGAGGCCGGGGTGATCGGGTACGAGCCCAGGAAGAGCTGGAGCCCCGCCTTGTGGGCGCCGGTGATGAGGCCGTAGGCGGTGGCGAGGTTGCCCGAGATCTGCCGGTAGCGGCCCTTGGCCATCGGGGCGGGGGCCACGTGGTACCGGACCTCGAAGGCCTCCGTGGTCTCGCCGTAGGCGTGGCCGGCGTTGAACGCCGCGATGTTGGCGTCCCGGATGAGGGGCTTCTTCGCGAACTTCTCGGTGAGGAACTTCACCGTGCCCTCCGTGGGGCGCGAGTACAGCCAGCTCAGCATGCCGAGCGCGAACATGTTCTTCGTCCGCGAGGCGTCCTTGCGGCTCAGGTCGAACTCCGCGACGGCGCCGGTGGCGAGGCCCGTGAGGTCCATCGCGTGCACGGAGTAGTTGGCGAGCGTGCCGTCCTCCAGCGGGTTGCTGGCCCAGCCGATCTTGGCGAGGTTGCGCTTGGTGAACTCGGCCGTGTCCACGATGATCACCCCGCCGCGCGGGAGGTCCCGGAGGTTCGCCTTCAGGGCGGCCGGGTTCATCGCGACGAGCACGTCGGGCACGTCGCCCGGGGTGACGATGTCGAAGTTGGCGAAGTGCAGCTGGAAGCTGGAGACACCCGGCAGTGTGCCCTGTGGCGCCCGGATCTCCGCGGGGAAGTTGGGCAACGTGGCGATGTCGTTGCCGAAGCTTGCCGTCTCCGCGGTGAAGCGGTCGCCGGTCAGCTGCATGCCGTCACCGGAATCTCCGGCGAAGCGAATGACAACTCGGTCGAGTGGAAGCTGGTCAGCCACGTGCTATCTACCTCAGGGATCTAGCGAAAAGACGTCTTGGCCATTGTAGGGTTCAGGCCTCAAACCCCCGCCTCGATCGTTGCGCTGACAGTGAACTGGCGCCAGTAGACTCCCTGCATGCTGCCTGCCCGCGACTGGTTCGACGACGCCTCGGTGTTCGTCGTCGACGTGCCGCTGGCCTGCTGCGCGCTCGAGACCCAGGCCGCGGCAGGCGCCCGGCCGATGGTGGACGCGGCGGCCATCCCGCCCGGTGCGAGGCTGATCGTGACGCTGTCGGGCACCATCACGGCGCCCCTGGTGCCGGCCATCCTGGACACGCTGGACCGGCTCCCGCCGGAGCGGACCGTGGTGGCGTTCGGGGCCTGCGCCTGCGTCGGCGGCCCCTACTGGGACTCGTACTCGGTGGTGAAGGGCGCGGAGTCCCTGGTGGCGGTGGACCACTTCATCGCCGGCTGCCCGCCTCCTCCCGAGGCGCTGCAGTCCTACCTCGAGGAGGTCCGCCGTGGCGCCGCCTGACCACCCATCGGCGACGGAACGGGTCGAGGCGGCCCGCTGGCACGCCCGCGCGGCCGAGGCCCGCGAGGCCGGCTTCACCTTCCTGGCCAACCTGACCGCCGTCGACGAGGTGGGCCTCACCGACCACATCAGGGTCCTGCTGTGGCTCGAGCACCCCGGAGACGGGAGACAGCTGCGGCTGGAGACCCTCACCCCCCGAGACGACGCCCACCTCCCGGACCTCACGGACCTGTTCCCCGGCTGCGCGTGGCTGCAGCGCCAGGTCCACGACTTCTTCGGCGTCACCTTCGACGGCGCGGACAACCGCCCGCTGATCCACCACGGCGGAGGGGCGCCCCTGCGCAAGGACGTGCTGCTGGAGCCGCGCCAGACCCAGCACTGGCCCGGCGCGCTGGAGCCGGGGGAGTCGGAGCAGTCGCCGTCGCGCCGGAAGCTGGTCCCGCCCGGAGTGCCGGACCCCGCCGTCGTGGCGGACCCAGGCGCGACGCCCGCCGACATCGCGCTGTCGGCCACCGGGGCCCGCGTCCGGAGGCTCCGATGAACCAGGCCCACAGCTCGATCGCCCTCGTCGAGGACCGCTGCACCTCCTGCATGATCTGCGCCCGGGAGTGCCCCACCTGGTGCATCACCCTGACCTCCCACCTCGAGCAGACGGTGCCTGCGCCCGGCGCCCGCCCGCGCACCCACAACGTGCTCGACACCTTCACCATCGACTGGGCGCTGTGCATGTACTGCGGCGTGTGCATCGAGCAGTGCCCCACCGACGCGCTCGAATGGAGCGGGTCCAGGGTGCCGTCGGCCGACCGCCTCGTGGACCTCGTCCACGATCGGGGGCTCCTCGCCCCTCGGCGGGAGACGGGTGAATAGCCGCCTCCGACGGGCCGGCCGCGACCTCCGGCAGGCGGCCTCGACCCGCGCCGTGTGGTTCGGCTTCCTCGGCTCGCTGGGCATCCTCGCCGGCTCGCTGAGCCCGGCCTACCTGCCGCAGGCCTCCCCGATGTGGGACGTGCTGCGCGCCCTGGGGATCGCGGGGGACACCACCAAGATCGTCGGCACCGTCACCACCCTCGTCGGCCTCGTGCTGCTGCTGGAGGCGTGGTTCCGGCTGCGCCCGGCCCGCCGCCGGGCGATGGGGCAGCCGCAGCTGCGGCACTGGGCCGTGCTGACGATCGTCGCGCTGCCGCTCGCGGTGGGGCCGCCCATCTTCTCCCATGACGCGTACTCCTACGCCGCCCACGGCTGGCTGATCCACAACAACCTCAGCCCCTACCAGGTGGGCCCCGGGATCCTCCCGGGCTACTACGCGGACCAGGTGGCGTGGGTGTGGCGGGAGACCACGGCCCCCTACGGCCCCCTGTCGCTGTGGATGAGCCATGGGCTGGTGATCCTCGCCGGCTTCGAGCCGTTCGCCTCGGCCGTCCTCATGCGCATCCCGGCGCTGGTCGGGGTGCTCCTCATCGGCTCGCTGGTCCCGCGGATCGCGCGGCGGGTGGGCGTGGATCCGGCTGCCGCCAGCTGGTTCGCGGTCCTGAACCCCATCCTGATCATCGACTTCGTGGGCGGCGCCCACAACGACGCGCTCATGGTGGGCCTCATGCTCCTGGGCATCTGGGTGACGATGCGCTACCGGCACTGGTGGGCGGGGGCGCTGATCGTGGGGGCCGCGGCGGCCGTCAAGCAGCCGGCCTTCCTGGCCGCCGTCGCGCTGCCGTTCCTGGTCACCCCCTGGACGTCGTGGCGCCCCCGGGCGGTCGCGTGGGCCGCGGGGAAGGCGCTGGCCTCGCTGGCGCTGGCGGTGGGCGTGTTCGCCCTGATCTCGGTGGTCTCCGGCATGGGATTCGGGTGGATCAACGCCATCAACGTGCCCGGCATGGCCGAGACGATCTCGCCGTTCACCGTGGTCGGGCACCTGCTGCAGTTCCCCGCCACCTACTTCGGCTGGGACCCCAGCGGCGTGGCCGTGGTCACGGTGGTGCGCGCCATCGGCGCCGTCGTCTCCGTGGTGGGCATCGCGGTGTTCGCCTACCTGCACCTGGGCAGGCGGCCGCTGACGTTCCTGGCCTACTCGTTCCTCTGGTTCGCGCTGTGCGCCCCCGCGCTCCACTCGTGGTACCTGCTGTGGGGGGCGGTCCTGCTCCCGATGGCGCACCCGTCGACGAAGCTGCTCCGCGCGGCGATCGTGGTCACGGTGGTCCTGCTCGGCTTCGCGGCCATGACGTTCGGGCTGCGCAACGGCCCGTGGATGCTGGTGCTCATCCTGTTCGGCGCCGTCTACTGGATCATGCACACCCACGAGCTGAGCCAGCCCATGGACGAGCCGGAGCCGGTCAGGGCGTGAGCGGGCCCGCCGGGACGCGGTAGTCGACCAGCACGGGGGAGTGGTCGCTGATGCGCTCCTCGTAGCTGGCCTCGCGGCCCACCCAGGCCGCCGTCGCGCCCCGGGCCAGGCCGGGTGAGGCCAGGTGGTAGTCGATCCGCCAGCCCGCGTCGTTGGCCCAGGCCTGCCCGCGCCAGGACCACCAGCTGTAGGGCCCGTCCGCGTCCGGGTGGACCCGCCGCACCACGTCGACGAGGCTGCGCGGAGAGAGGATCGAGGCGAACCAGTCACGCTCCTCCGGCAGGAACCCCTCCGACTTCTGGTTGGTCCGCCAGTTGCGGAGGTCCTGGCGGGTGTGGGCGATGTTGAAGTCGCCCATCACCAGGAACTCTCTGCCCTCGGCGGCGGCCTCGCGGCGCGACGCGGTCAGCTGGCGAGCGAAGCCGCGCATGAATCGCATCTTGCGCTGGTACTTCTCCTCGCTGCCCTCCTCGTGCGGCCAGGCGGCGCCCTTGGGGAGGTACAGGGACGCGACGCGCAGCGGGGCGTCCGCCAGGTCCACCTCGAGGTAGCGGCCCTCCGTCGCGAAGCGGGCGAGGTCGCGGTTGACGATCCGCTCGGCGGGCACCGCCTCCGGCTGCAGGTCCGGCCCGAACTGGTAGGCGGTGCCGTCGAGCGCGCGGACGCGGGCGGGCTTGACGCGGGTCATCACCGCCACGCCGTTGCGGCCGGCCGTCAGCCCCGTGTCGAGGGTGACGTGGTAGCCGTGGAACGCCTCGAGCGGGAGGTCGTCGACGCGGCAGCGCACCTCCTGGAGCGCGATCACGTCCGCCCCGGCGGCGTCCCAGAAGCCGCGGAAGCCGCGGCGGAGGGCGGCCCTGATGCCGTTGACGTTGTGGGTGCCGATGCGGAAGGGGGAGCCCACGTCAGCGGTAGTTGACGTACTGGACCGCGAAGTCGTAGTCCTGCTCCTTGATCATCGCCTGGACCGCCTGGAGGTCGTCGCGGTTCTTCGACGAGACGCGCAGTTCCTCGCCCTGGATCTGGGTCTTGACGCCCTTGGGGCCCTCGTCGCGGATCAGCTTGGTGATCTTCTTCGCGTTCTCGGTGCTGATGCCCTGCTTCGTGGTGGCGGTGATCTTCCACAGCTTGCCCGAGACCCTCGGCTCTCCGGCCTCCAGCGCCTTGAGGCTGACGCCGCGGCGCACGAGCTTCGACTGGAACACGTCGAGGATCGCCTTGACCCGCTCCTCCGAGACGGCCTCCATCTCGATGTTCTCGCCGGACCAGGCGATCTTCGCGTCGGTGTTCTTGAAGTCGAACCGCTGGCCAACCTCCTTGACGGCCTGGTTGAGGGCGTTGTCGACCTCCTGCCGGTCCACCTTGCTCACGACGTCGAACGAGCTCTCTGCAGCCATGGTTGCCTCCCCTGTCCTGTTCTCCGGCCCTTGCCTTGGGGCCTCCGTGGCCCACCGCACCGAGCGGCCGAGGCGCTCGGTGGCGGCTGGCCCATTCTGCCAGCACTGCCGGGACCCGGGTGCTTTGCCGATGCGGTGAACGCACTGCTATGCTCGTGCGTCGCCGGGATACCCGGCATGGCAGGTTGCCCGAGTGGCCAAAGGGAGCGGTCTGTAAAACCGTCGGCGTAGCCTACGTTGGTTCAAATCCAACACCTGCCACTAGGCCTCGGACCGGATTGGTGCGGGGCCTAGTTTCGTTTCATCGGCAGAGAGGGGCCGACGATGGCCACCCCACACATCGCCTGCGAGCCCGGCGACATCGCACCACTGGTGATCATGCCCGGAGACCCGAAGCGGGCCGAGCGCATCGCCAGGACCCGGATGCAGGACGTGCGCCTGGTCTCGGACGTGCGGGGCATCGCGGCCTGGACCGGCACCGTCGACGGCGTCCCGATGACGGCGATGGCCTCGGGGATGGGCGTCCCGACGTTGTCCATCTACGCCACCGAGCTGTTCTCGCAGTTCGGCGTCAAGCGGATCTGCAGGGTGGGCACCTGCGGCGGCATCTCGTCGAAGGTCGCGGTGAGGGACGTCATCGTCGCCTCCTCCGCCCACACCAACTCGTCGGTGGCCACCATCGACATCCCCGGCGTGTCGCTGTCGCTCGCCGCCTCCTACGACATGCTGCGGGCCGCCGTCGAGTCCGCCCGGGACGCCGGCCGCACCGTGCACGTGGGCGCCGTGTTCACCAGCGACTTCTTCTACTCCTCGCGCACCGACATCATCCCCGGGCTGGACAGGCTGGGCACCCTCGGCGTGGAGATGGAGGCGGCCGGACTCTACGCCTGCGCGCTCGCCCACAACGCGGAGGCGCTCGCCGTGCTCACGGTCTCGGACCACCTCAAGGACGGCTCGTCGGACCTCACCGCAGACGAGCGCGAGACCCTGTTCCAGGGTGCGCTCGAGGTCGCCGTCGCCGCGCTGAAGGCCTGACCGGACCCCCGATCGGGCGCCGGGATCCCCGATTTGTGGTGATCGTCGCGGCGCATGTATGGTTGGTCGTCGGCTGGCCCCTATAGCTCAGTAGGCAGAGCGTCTCCATGGTAAGGAGAAGGTCTGCGGTTCGATTCCGCATGGGGGCTCGGTTCCCTCCCGCACCACCGGGGGGGAACTCTGACGGGGTAGCTCAGTCGGTAGAGCAAGCGGCTCATAATCGCTGTGTCGCGGGTTCGAATCCCGCCCTCGTCACCACCACCGCGAGAACAGCGCCCCGCGCGAAGCTAAATTGAAGGAATTTCGACCATGGCCAAGAAGTCACAGGACGTCCGTCCGAAGATCACGCTCGCATGCACCGAATGCAAGGAGCGCAACTACATCACGAAGAAGAACCGTCGAAACGATCCCGATCGTCTCGAGATCAAGAAGTTCTGCCCGCGCTGCCGCACCCACCGGGCGCACCGCGAGACCCGCTGAGGTCTCCCGAGCTCAACCGCCGAGACCGGCCACCGCACGGTGGCCGGTCTCGTTGCGTCTCCGGACCCCATCCGGGCCGGTAGCCTTGCCCCCATGCCAATCACCGCCGAGCACGTCGGGCGCCGCTACCCGGCAGCCCCTCCGTACGTGGTCAGCCGGGCCAAGATCGTCGAGTTCGCCGAGGCGGTCCGCGACGACAACCCGGCCTACCGAGGAGACCACCCCGTCGCCCCGCCCACCTTCGCCGCCGTCATCGCGGCCCAGGCCTGGGGGGCCCTGTTCGGCGACGAGGAGTTGGGCCTGGCCCTCAACCGCACCATGCACACGGACCAGACGTTCACCTTCCGCCGCCCTCTGCGCGACGGCGACGCGGTGGTGGCGGAGCTGAGCATCGAGAAGGTGCGTAACCGTGGGGCGCTGGACATGATCACGGTCCTGGTGGACCTCACCGTCGACGGCGAGCCGGTCTGCGAGGCCCGCTCCACGCTCATGCACACCCGGGAGGACGACGATGCCTGAACCGACAGTGGGACAGGTTCTGCCGGAGCTGCGCGTGCAGGTGACCCGCTCCACCGTGGTGCGCTACTCGGGGGCCTCCACGGACTTCAACGAGATCCACTTCTCGGACCGGCACGCCCGGGCCATCGGCCTGCCTGGCGTGGTGGCCCACGGCATGTGGACCATGGGGGCCGGGCTGAAGGTGGTCACCGACTGGATCGGGGACCCGGGGCGAGTGCTGAGCTACTTCGTCCGGTTCACCCGGCCGGTCGTGGTCCCGGACACCGACGAGGGCACCGAGGTGCGCTACACCGGCACCGTCACCGCGGTCGCCGACGGGGTGGCCACCGTCTCGATCACGGCCACCTGCGGCGACGAGGCCGTCCTCGGCGCGGCGAAGGCCGAGGTCCGCGTTGACTGAATGCCGGATCGACCGGCTGTCCGCGGCCACCGCGGAGCCCGCCGTCGCCGCCTCCACCCGGCTCGCGGACCACACCACCCTGCGGGTGGGCGGCGAGGCCCGCCGGTTCGAGGTGGCGCCCACGGAGCGTGACCTGATCGACGTGGTGACCGACTGCGACGAGAGGGGCGAGCCGCTGCTCGTCCTGGGGGGCGGGTCGAACCTGCTGGTCGCGGACGAGGGCTTCCCCGGGACGGTGGTGCGGGTGGCGCTCACGGGCCTGGACGCCGACGTGTCCACCTGCGGGGGAGCGGCCGTGAGGGTCGCGGCGGGGGAGAACTGGGACGACGTGGTGGCCTACGCCGTCGAGCAGGAGTGGAGCGGGCTCGAGACCCTGTCCGGGATCCCCGGAAGCGTCGGCGCCACCCCCATCCAGAACGTCGGCGCCTACGGCTCCGACGTGTCGCGCACGATCACCTCGGTGCGCACCTGGGACCGGGTCGAGCGCACGCAGCGCACGTTCCCGGTCTCGGACTGCGGCTTCGCGTACCGGTCCTCGCGGTTCAAGCGGGAGCCGGGCCGCTACGTCGTGCTGGAGGTCGGCTTCCAGCTGCCCCTCGGCTCGCTCGGGGCGCCCATCGCCTACCCGGAGCTGGCCGCCCGCCTCGGCTCGCGGCAGGGCGGGCGGGTGCCGGCGAGGCTCGTCCGCGACACCGTCCTGGCCATCCGGCGCGGCAAGGGCATGGTGCTGGATGCCACGGATCACGACACCTGGAGCGCCGGGTCCTTCTTCACCAACCCCCTCCTCACCGAGGAGGAGGCCGCCAGGCTCCCCGCCGACGCGCCCCGGTTCCCGGCCGAGGAAGGCCGCGTGAAGACCAGCGCCGCCTGGCTGATCCAGCACGCCGGCTTCGCCAAGGGACATGTCCGCGGACCGGCCGCGCTCTCCACCAAGCACGTCCTGGCGCTGACCAACCGCGGCGACGCGACGGCCGCGGACCTGGTCGCGCTGGCCCGCGAGGTGCGCGACGGCGTCGAGAAGCGGTTCGGGGTGTCTCTGGTGCCCGAGGTCAACCTCGTCGGCGTCAGCCTCTGAGGCGCTCGCCCGTCAGTCGCGGCGCTCGAGAACGGCCTGGGCCGCCGCCACGTAGCCGGCGGCCAGCGTGTGGGCGGCCAGCCGCAGGGCGTCGCGGCCAGGGAGGAACGCCCCGTGATGCAGGCCCACGCCGTCGACGCGCCCCGTGCCCACGAAGCACATCACCGACGCGGTGGCCAGCCCGTACTCGCCGAAGTCGTCCGAGCCGCAGGAGCGGAACGGCGTCTCTGCCACCGTCACCCCCACCGACTTCAGCAGCGGGTCCAGGCGCCGTACCAGCCCCGGGTCGTTGACCAGCGCCGGGCCGCCGTGGATGAAGCGGGTCGCGGCAGCCGCCCCCCGCGCCAGCGCCACCGCGTCCGCGGTGCGGGCGATGGCCTCATGCAGCAGCGCGCGGTCCTCGTCGGAGTAGGTGCGGATGGTGCCCCGGCAGCGGGCCTCGTCGGCGATGATGTTGGGGGCCGTCCCGCCCGAGATCTGCCCGATGGACACGACGGTGGGGTGCGTGGGGTCGATGATCCGCGTCGGCAGGCCGGAGACGGCGGTCACGATGCTGGCGAGCGTGGTGATGGGGTCGATCGCCACATGGGGGTAGGCCCCGTGCCCTGGGCGGCCGCGCACCACGATCTCGAACTCGTCGTAGGCCGCGTTCACCGCACCCACCCCGGTGGACACGACACCACGCTCCACCTCGGGCTGCACGTGGACGCCCACCATGGCCTCGATCTCCTGGTCGTCCAGCAGACCCGAGGCCACCACGTCGCTGGCCCCCGCCGGGTTGACCTCCTCCCGGGGCTGCAGGATCGGCACCATCGCGACGGGGAGCTCCAGCCCGCGGGCCGCCGAGATCAGCGCCCACAGCGCGCCCAGGTGCACGTCGTGGCCGCAGGCGTGCATCACGCCCGGCCTCCTGGACTCCCACTCGATCCCCGTCGCCTCGTTCACCGGCAGCGCGTCGAGCTCGGCACGGACGCCGACGGCGGGACCCTCGGGCCCGATCCGCGCCCAGGCGCCGGTGTGCGCCACGTGGGTCCAGTGCGTCCACTCGGCCGCCCGGGTGAAGGTGTCGCGGGTGGGCTCCTCCTCGCCGCTGAGGTGTGGCTCCGCGTGGATCGCGCGGCGGAGCGCGGCCGCGTCGGGCAGCACCCGGTCGATGCCCTCGATCAGGGCGCTGAGCAGGGCCGACGTCATAGCCACACAGTCTAGTGTCCTGCGCGGCCCTGGACCGTGACCAGGCACGGGGTAGCCTGACCGGGTGCCCCAGCCCACCCCCACCCTTCGCCCCGCCGCGCCCCGGCGGCCCAGCCTGGTGCGGCTGCTGCCCTACCTCCGCCCGTTCCGGCGGCAGTTCGCGCTCGCCCTCGCCATGGCCCCGCTCGGGGTGGCGATGGCGGTCCTCATCCCGCTGCTGCTCGGCAGCATCGTCGACGGCCCCATCGCGGGGCGCGACGGCTGGGGGGTCGCGCTCTACGCGCTGCTGATCCTGGCAGCCGGGGCGGTCGACGCGGCGATCAGCCTCGTGCGGCGCTGGATGATGACGCGGGCCACCTCGGCCCTCGAGGCCAACATCCGGCTGGACCTGTTCGACAAGCTGCAGGCCCTTCAACTGGGCTTCCACAAGCGGTGGGAGTCCGGGCAGCTGCTGTCGCGGATCATGAGCGACCTCGGCCTGCTGCGTCGGTTCATGTCCTTCGGGATCCTCATGCTGATCATGAACACGATCCAGATCGTCGTGGTGGTCTCCATCATGCTGGCCATGCACTGGCCGCTCGGGGTCGCGGTGCTCGTCTCGGTGCTGCCCGTGGTGGCCGTCACCACCTACCTGGTGCACCGCTTCGGGAAGGTGTCGCGGCAGGTGCAGGACCGCACCGGAGACGTGGCCTCCACGGCGGAGGAGTCCCTGCACGGCGTCCGGGTGATCCGCTCGTTCGGCCGCGTGCCGTTCGCGTTCCGCGGCTTCGACGAGCGCGCCGTGCTGCTGCGCGACTCCGGCGTCCACCGGATGCGCATCGCGTCGGTGCTGTGGACCCTGCTGGAGGTGTTCCCCTCCGTGCTCCTGGTGATGGTGCTCGGCGGCGCGGCCGTCGCCGCCGCGGAGGGCCTGCTCACGCTCGGGGAGGTGGTCTCCTTCGTCACCCTGCTCCTGTCGCTGGCGTGGCCGGTGGGCTCCCTGGGCTTCCTGCTGTCGTTCATGCGGGAGGCCGCGACAGCCGCGGACCGCGTGTGCGAGGTCTTCGACGCCCCGGTCACCATCGTCTCCGGCACGCGCCGGATCGAGGAGCCCCGAGGGGCGCTCAGCCTGCGCGACGTCAGCTTCCGCTTCGACGACGCCGACCGGCCCACCCTCGACGGCCTGACCCTCGACATCGCCCCCGGCGAGACGGTGGCGCTCGTCGGCGGCACGGGCTCGGGCAAGTCCACCATCGTCTCGCTGATCCCGCGCCTGCAGGACGTGACCGGGGGAGAGATCCTCCTCGACGGCGTCGACGTCCGCGACCTCGAGCTCACGCAGCTGCGTTCCCTGGTGGCCACGGCGTTCGAGGATCCCATTCTGTTCTCGATGTCGGCCCGGGAGAACCTCACCCTGGGCCGGCCGGACGCGAGCGACGAGGACCTCGCCGAGGCGATCCGGATCGCCTCCGCCGAGTTCGTCCACGACCTGCCCTGGGGCCTCGACACCAGGCTCGGGGAGCAGGGCCTCAGCCTGTCCGGCGGGCAGCGGCAGCGCCTGGCCCTGGCCCGCGCCATCCTGGTGCGGCCCAAGGTCCTCGTGCTCGACGACACCCTCAGCGCCCTCGACATCCACACCGAGGCCGAGGTGGAGGCCGCGCTGAAGGCCACCCTCTCCGGGGTCACCGGGCTCGTGGTGGCGCACCGCGCCTCCACCGTGCTGCTGGCGGACCGGGTCGCGATGCTCGTGGAGGGCCGGATCGCTCACGTGGGCACCCATCAGGAGCTGCTGGCCACGGTTCCCGAGTACCGGGAGCTGCTCTCTGCCGATTACAGCATCGAACCCGAGCTGGCCGAGGAGGGGATCCGGTGAGCGACACCCGGGACACCGCGCTGGAGGACTGGCGCGGGGTGAAGCAGGAGATCACGGAGGAGACCGATTCGACGGTGGCGCTCCGCCCCGCCAGCCGTCGGCTCCTCGGCGAGCTGGTGCGCCCCTACCGCCGCTGGGGCGCCGTGCTGGTCGTCGTGGTGGTGCTGGAGTCGCTCGCGCGGCTGATCATCCCCGTGATCGTCCAGCGCGTCCTCGACGACGGCATCCCGGCGCTGCAGGGCGGGCAGGCGTCGCCGCTGGTCACCCTGCTGGGCGTCATGGTGGGCGCCATCGTCGTGCAGGTCACCTGCCGCGCGTTCTTCCTGCGCCGCTCCGGGGTGATCGGCAACGAGCTGCTCCTCACCCTGCGCCGCCGCCTCTACCGGCAGTTCCAGCGGCTCAGCGTCGGCTTCCACGACAGGTACACCTCCGGGCGCGCGGTGTCGCGGATGACGAGCGACGTCGAGGCCGTCCAGGAGCTGGTGCTGCAGGGCATCGACGTGGTCATCGCGGCGCTGCTCACCATCGTGGGCTCGACGGTGATCCTGCTGTTCCTCGACTGGCGCCTCGCCCTCGTGGCATTCGCCACCTACCCCCTGCTGTGGCTGCTCATGCGCTGGTTCGCCAAGGCCTCCACCCGGGCCTTCCGGCACGTGCGCACGCTGTCGGCCATCGTGATCGTGCAGTTCATCGAGACCATGACCGGCATCAAGGCGGTGCAGGCCTTCCGCCGCGAGACCCGGTCCCGTGAGATCTTCGAGGCCGTCGCGCTGCAGTACCGCGACGCCAACACCACCGCGCTGCGCGTCTTCGCCCGCGCGATGCCCGGGATCCAGTTCGTCGGGCACGTGGGCATCGTCGTGGTGGTGACCGTCGGCGGGTACATGGCGCTGGCGGGCCAGCTGTCGGTGGGCACGCTGGCCGCGTTCGTGCTGTACGTGCGGATGTTCTTCGACCCCATGCAGGACCTCGGCCAGTTCATCTCGTCGCTGCAGTCCGCGCTGACGGCGCTGGAGAAGGTCGCGGCCGTGATGGCGGAGGAGCCGGACGTCCGCGACCCCGCCGACCCGGTGGCCCTGCCCGCCGCCCGCGGCGAGTTGGCCCTCGACGGCGTTGAGTTCTCCTACGTCGAGGGCGCGACGGTGCTGCCGGACCTCACGCTCTCCGTCCCCGCCGGCCAGACGGTGGCGCTCGTCGGCACCACCGGAGCGGGGAAGACCACCATCGCCAAGCTCATCGCCCGGTTCTACGACCCCCAGCAGGGGTCGGTGCTGCTCGACGGCGTGGACCTCCGCCGCCTCGACGACGAGACCCTGCGCCGGCACGTCACGCTGCTGACGCAGGAGAACTTCATCTTCGCCGGCTCGGTGGCCGACAACATCGCCTTCGGCCGCCCGGACGCCACCCGCGCCGAGGTGGTGGCCGCGGCCCGTGCGGTGGGCGCGCACACGTTCATCGAGGCCATGCCCGGCGGGTACGACACCGACACCGGGAAGCGGGGGTCGCGGCTCTCGGCCGGCCAACGGCAGCTGGTGGCGTTCGCGAGGGTGGTGCTCGCGGATCCGAGGGTGCTGATCCTGGACGAGGCCACCTCGTCGCTGGACGTGCCAACAGAGCGGCTCGTCCAGCGCGCGCTCGGCACGATCCTGGCCGATCGCACCGCCGTCATCATCGCCCACCGGCTGTCGACGGTGGAGATCGCGGACCGGGTGCTGGTGCTCCAGCACGGCAGGGTGGTCGAGGACGGGCCGCCCGCGGCCCTGGTTGCGGGCGAGGGCCGATACGCCGACCTGCACCGCGCGTGGCTGGCGTCCTTGGCGTGAGGCTGGTTCGCATCTCGAAGCCGGAGCGCATATAGTAGGGAAAACCGGTCAAGTCGCCATTGTCCAAGCGCGCTCAAAATGCGCTCGGGCCACGGGGGATGCGGCCGTAAAGGGTAGTAGCTCAATTGGCAGAGCAGCGGTCTCCAAAACCGCAGGTTGGGGGTTCGAGTCCCTCCTGCCCTGCTAGGCGGCCGTCGAATTCCGGTTGCCTCGCCCGCCTGCCGACACTCGTGTCGGTGAGGCATTTTGTTTGTTTCTGGGAAGGGAAGGTCGGCGTGAGCGACAAGTCGCACGACGAGCCGGACAACGAGGAGATCGTGTCCGACGAGCCCGCAACGACCGACGCCGACGAGATCGTCTCCGACGAGGAGGCCCTGGCCGAGGCCGAGGCGGAAGCCATGGCGGCCGACGAGGACGTGACGCTCAAGCCTGCGCCCTCGGACGACGACGTGATCTCCGAGCACGAGCGCGAGTTCACCGAGGACGAGCTGACCGCCGCCGCCACCCCGGCGATCCAGCGCCGCACCGCCAAGGCGCCCGTCCGCAAGGCGGCACCCACGCGCAAGCGCAACGCCTCGGTGACCGAGGCCGAGGACCCCTACAGGGCCGGCAACCCGGCCGAGTTCGTCCGGCAGTCCGCCGGCGAACTCAAGAAGGTGGTGTGGCCCACCTGGCCGCAACTGGTGACCATGTTCGGCGCGGTGCTCGTCTTCGTGCTCATCATGATTTTCATCGTGGGAGTGTTGGACCTGGCCTTCGGCTGGTCCCTCCTGCAGATCTTTGGGAGCAACACATGACCGACTCTGACCGCAACGACATCGACTTCGAGATCGACCTCGGCGCCATCGAGGAGTCCGCTCCGGACGAGGTGGAGATCGACCTCGGCGCCTTCGGCGACGACGAGCCCGAGGAGGCGCCCGTCCTCCTCGCCGACGAGGAGCCGGACGCAGCGGAGGCCGAGGAGGCCGCGGACAAGGACGACGCCCTGGCCGCCGCCCTCGAGGAGCTGCGCACGGAGCTCGAGTCGAAGTACGGCGAGTGGTACGTCATCCACACCTACTCGGGCATGGAGAACCGCGTCAAGCAGAACGTGGACTCGCGCGCCCAGACCCTCAACATGGAGGACTACATCTTCGAGACGGTCGTGCCGACCGAAGAGGTCGTCGAGATCCGCAACAACGCGCGCAAGACCGTCACGCGCTGCGTGCTGCCCGGCTACGTCCTCATCCGGATGGAGCTGACCGACGACTCCTGGAGCGTCGTGCGGCAGACCCCCTCGGTCACGGGCTTCGTCGGGCACGGGCAGCAGCCGGTGGCGCTGTCGATCGACGAGGTCCTCAACATGCTGACTCCTTCCGTGATCGCCAAGGTCAACGCCGCCCAGGCCGGTGCCGCGGTTGCGCGGAAGAAGAAGGTCGAAGTCATCGACTTTGCCGTCGGAGACTCCGTCATGGTGGTCGACGGACCCTTCACCGGGGTCCACGCCACGATCACCGAACTCAACCCGAACAATCAGCGGCTCATCGCGCTCGTCGAGATCCTCGGCCGGGAGACCCCCGTCGACCTCGAGTTCAAGCAGGTCGAGAAAGTCGTCTAAGATTGTGCGTTGCGCCCGCTAGCGGGCACTTCCATCCACACAGGTAAAGGACCCCCATGCCTCCCAAGAAGAAGGTAGCGGCCCTCGTCAAGGTCGCCCTCAACGCCGGCTCCGCCACCCCGGCGCCGCCGGTCGGTACCGCCCTCGGTCCGCACGGCGTCAACATCATGGAGTTCGTGAAGGCGTACAACGCCGCCACGGAGTCCCAGCGCGGCAACGTCATCCCCGTCGAGATCACGATCTACGAGGACCGCACGTTCACCTTCATCACGAAGACGCCGCCCGCGGCCGAGCTGATCAAGAAGGCCGCCGGCATCAAGAGCGGTTCCGCGAACCCGCTGACCACCAAGGTGGCGAAGCTCACCAAGGACCAGGTCCGCGAGATCGCCACCACCAAGCTGCCGGACCTCAACGCCAACGACGTCGAGGCCGCCATGAAGATCGTGGAAGGCACCGCCCGCTCCATGGGCGTCACCGTCGACTGATCCACCCCCCAATCACCCTGGCAGGGGAGTGCTCCCCACACCAGAACTGGTCGACCGGACCCACGAGGCCGGCGGAATCAAAGGAACCAGCATGAAGCACAGCAAGGCTTACCGCGGCGCCGCGGAGAAGCGCGACGAGTCGCAGGCATACAGCCCCGAGGAGGCCCTCCGCCTCATCAAGGAGATGGCGTCGGCCAAGTTCGACGAGACCATCGACGTCGCCGTCCGCCTGGGCGTCGACCCCCGTAAGGCAGACCAGATGGTCCGCGGCACGGTCAACCTTCCGCACGGTACTGGCAAGACGGCCCGGGTCCTCGTCTTCGCCGCCGGTGACAAGGCTGACGCCGCGCGCGCCGCTGGTGCCGACGAGGTCGGCACCGACGAGCTGATCGAGAAGGTGGCCGGCGGCTACCTGGACTTCGACGCCGTCGTCGCCACCCCTGACCTCATGGGCAAGGTCGGCCGGCTCGGCCGCGTCCTCGGCCCCCGCGGCCTGATGCCGAACCCGAAGACCGGCACCGTCACCATGGACGTGGCCAAGGCCGTCTCCGACATCAAGGGCGGCAAGATCGAGTTCCGCGTGGACCGTCACGCCAACCTGCAGTTCCTGATCGGCAAGAAGTCCTTCACCGATCAGCAGCTCATCGAGAACTACTTCGCCGTGCTGGACGAGGTCCTCCGCCTCAAGCCCTCCGCGTCGAAGGGCCGCTACCTGCGCAAGGTCGCCGTCTCGGCCACCATGAGCCCCAGCGTCCTCGTCGACATCACCGCGACGAAGCCCGCCGAGGCCTGAGCCTCGCCAGCACCCCACATCGGGGCGGACACCTCCGGGTGCCCGCCCCGATGCGCATTCCGCGGTGACAGGATGGGCCCATGGCCACCGTCGACCTCCACCGCCAGGGCAGCATCGCCGTCATCACCCTGAACAACACCGGCAAGCGCAACGCGATGACCGACGACATGTGGCGCCGGATACCGACGCTCATGCGGGAGCTGGACGCGGACCCCGAGGTGACGGCCGTCGTCCTGACGGGGGCGGGGGCCACATTCTGCGCCGGGTCGGACATCGGCGGCCTGGACGAGCTGCATCACGCCGAGGGTCCCGTCAACGCCGAGCTGGCCCTCGCGAGGAGCCCGAAGCCGGTCATCGCGGCGATCGAGGGGGCCTGCTACGGCGGGGGACTCGAGCTCGCCGTGGGGTGTGACCTCAGGGTCGCGGGGGACACCGCCACGTTCTCGGTGCCGCCGGCGACCCTTGGGATCGTCTACCCCGTCTCCGCGACGCAGCGGATGATCAACCTCATGGGTCCCGCCGTCACCAAGGAGATGCTGTTCACCGCCGCCCGCCTGGATGCCCGCCGCGCGCTCGGCGTGGGCCTCGTCAACGATGTGGTGGAGGCCGGCCGGGCCCTCGAGACGGCCATCGCCATGGGCGAGGTCATGGCTGGGCTCTCACAGCTGACCCTGCGGGCCTCCAAGGAGATCGTCGACGCTCTGGTCGGACGCGACCTCGACGCCGAGACCGCGATCTCGTGGGTGCAGCGCGCCAACTCCGGCCCCGACCTCCCCGAAGGGATGGCGGCCTTCCGAGAGCGCCGGCCGCCCAGGTTCACCTGGCGCCCCGAGTGAGTCACCCCTGCCGGCCGACCCCCCTCGCGGGTGACCGCGTTGACCAGCACGTCCCCGGACCCCGCCGTAGGGTGGAGTTCCACGGATGAAGGGAGCGCCATGTCGACGGTCGCCACTGAGGGGACACCGGCCGGACCGGCGGAGATCGTGCTGGTCAGGCACGGGCAGAGCCTCGGCAACGTGGCTGACCACGCGGCGATGGCCGCGAAGGCCCACCGGCTCGACCTCCCCACTACCGACGAGCTGATCGACCTGTCCGACGAGGGACGCCGCCAGGCCGGGGCGCTGGGGCAGCACCTCGCCGCGACACCGTCAGCCGAGCGGCCCACCGTCGTCATCAGCTCGCCGTACCGGCGGGCAGTGGCCACGGCGGAGATCGCCCTGGCCCACCTCGGCGTGGAGGTGCTCCTCGACGAGCGCCTACGCGAGCGCGAGCTGGGCATCTTCGACGGCGTCACCTGGTACGGCATCCAGGCCGACCATCCGGAGGAGTCGGAGCGGCGGGCGCGCGTGGGCAAGTTCTACTACCGCCCGCCCGGCGGGGAGTCCTGGGCGGACGTCATCCTCCGCATCCGGAGCCTGCTGGTGGAGCTCCAGGCCCGCTTCCCAGGAGAGCGGGTGTGGATGTTCAGCCACGAGGCCGTGATCCTGGCCTTCCGCTACGTCCTCGAGGGGCTGGACGCGGCCCGCGTCGTCGCGCTGCAGAAGGAGGAGCCGGTCGCGAACTGCTCCATGACCAGGTACCGCGACCACGACGGCGCCCTCACGCTGGTGGCCCGCGACGACGTCAGCGCGCTCCTGGGCAGCGGCGGCGCCCACGTCACCCGGGAGCCGGGCCACGCCCGAGACCGCGCCGACGAGGACCCGTCGTCGCCTGGGCGCCGGGCATGAGCGCCGGCGGCGCAGAGGTCGTCGTGACCGCCGCCGTGCTGCGCGACTGGCCGCTGCCGACCTCGGCGGGCGACAAGGACTCGCGCGGCCGCGCGCTGATCGTGGGAGGCAGCGTGCCCAACCCCGGCGGGGTGCTGCTGTCGGCCAGGGCCGCCATGCGCGCCGGGGCGGGAAAGACCCAGCTGGTGGTGCCGGAGGCGGTGGCCGTCGCGCTCGCGGTGGCCATGCCCGAGTCGCTGGTGCGCGGCGCGCGGTGCACCCGCGAGGGGAACCTCACGGCGGACGCGGCGGCCGCCGCCGACGACTTCGCCGACGGCGCAGACGCCACGCTCCTCGGCCCCGGGATGCTGGACGTGGCCTCCGCCGTCGAGGTGGTGGGCGCGGTCGCGCCGCTGCTGAGCGGGCCGGTGGTGCTGGACGCGCTCGCGCTCGCGTGGCTGACAGAGGACCTGACGCGCGGGCACCGGTTCGACTCGTTGGTCCTGTCGCCGAACCTGAGCGAGCTCGCGCTCACCCTCGGCGAGGACGAGGAGGAGGTGGCCGGAGACCCGGCGTCGGCGGTGCTGAGGCTGGCGCGGGCCACCGGGGCGGTGGTCAGCTCGGGCTCCACCAGCACGTTCATCGGCACGCCCGACGGGCGGCTGTGGCGCTCGGACGAGGGCAACGCCGGCCTCGGCGTGGCGGGGTCGGGGGACGTCAAGGCGGGCATCACCGTCGGCCTGTGTGCGAGGGGCGCGGATCCCGCCCAGGCCGCGGTGTGGGCCGCGCACCTGCACGGCGCCATCGGCGGGCGCCTGGCATCCCGCTTCGGCCCCACCGGCTACCTTGCCGGGGAGCTGCCCGCGGAGATCCCCCAGGCGCTGCTCGAGATCGGCTGAGGGCCGGTCAGAGGACCTTGGCGAAGAAGTCCCTGGTGCGCGGCTGCTGGGCGTTGTCGATGACCTCTTCAGGGGTGCCGCGTTCAACGATCACGCCCTCGTCCATGAAGACCACCTGGTCTGCCACCTCGCGGGCGAACCCCACCTCGTGCGTGACCACGATCATGGTCATGCCGCTGGCCGCCAGGGACTTCATGACGGCCAGCACCTCGCCGACCAGCTCGGGGTCGAGCGCGGAGGTGGGTTCGTCGAAGAGCATGAGCTCGGGCTCCATGGCCAGCGCCCGGGCGATGGCGACCCGCTGCTGCTGCCCGCCGGAGAGCTGCGCCGGGTAGTGGTCCGCCCGGTCCGACAGGCCCACCCGCTCGAGCTGCTCGCGGGCGAGGCGCTCCGCCTCCGCGCGCGGCACCCGGCGCACCTGGCGCGGGGCCTCCATCACGTTCTCGAGGGCGGTCATGTGCGGGAACAGGTTGAAGCGCTGGAACACCATGCCGACGCGGGCCCGCTGCGCGGCGATCTCCTTGTCGCTCAGCCGGTGGAGCCGGCCGCCGACCTCGCGCAGGCCCATCAGCTCGCCGTCGACGTACATCCGGCCGGCGCTGATCTGCTCCAGTTCGTTGATGCAGCGGATCAGCGTGGACTTGCCCGAGCCCGAGGGCCCGAGGATCACGCACACCTCGCCGCGCGCGACGGTGAGGTCCACGCCCTTGAGCACGTGCAGTTCGCCGAAGAGCTTGTGGACCGCCTGCGCGTCGACCATCGCCGTCACGGGGTCACCTCCAGGTTGGGGTCGGCGTGGACGGTGCCGGAGGCGAGGATGGCCTGCTGGCGCCGGGACATGGCCTTGGCGGGCTTCGCGCGGCCGGTGGTGTCGGTGTCGAACCCGCGGCCGTAGTACGCCTCCAGGTAGGACTGGCCCACCATGAGGACCGAGGTGATCACCAGGTAGTAGATGGCGGCCACGATGAGCAGGGGCACGGGCAGGAAGTTCTGGTTGCCGATGGCGTTGGTGACGAACGTCAGCTCGAGGCTGAACGGGACGGCCAGCACCAGCGACGTGGTCTTGAGCATCGAGATGGTCTCGTTGCCGGTGGGCGGCACGATGACGCGCATCGCCTGGGGGATGATGATCCGGCGCAGCGTGGTCGAGCGCTTCATGCCCAGGGCGGTCGAGGCCTCCCACTGACCCTTGTCGACGGAGTTCAGGCCCGAGCGGACGATCTCCGAGAGGTAGGCACCCTCGTTCAGGCCCAGGCCGAGCACCGCGGCCACGCCGGCGTTGATGACGTCCTGCGTCGTGAACTGGAAGAACTCCGGCCCGAACGGGATGCCCAGGCTGAGCCTGGGGTAGAGGACGGGGAGCAGCCCCCAGAAGACGAGCTGGGTGTAGACGGGGGTGCCGCGGAAGAACCAGATGTAGGCCCACGCCACCCCGCGCAGGATGGGATTGGTGCCCATCCGCATGATGGCCGTGGTGACGGCCAGCGTGATGCCCAGCGCCATGGCGCCGACGGTGAGCAGCAGGGTCCAGCCCAGGCCGGAGACGATCCTCGGGTCCAGCAGGTGCTGACCGACCACGTCCCAGCGGTAGTTGGGGTTGGTCAGCAGGCCATGCACCAGCATGGCCACGAGCAGCAGGACCACGCCCGACCAGATCCACAGGCTGGGCCTGCGGACCGGGCGGGCGTGGATCAGCTCCGGCGTGGGCTGCCGCATGTCAGGCCTGCGGGTGGATCTCGGCGGTGTCGAGCGCGGCGTCGGTGACGCCCCAGCTGTCCAGGATGGCCGGCCACGTGCCGTCGTCCATGAGATGCTGCACGGCCTGCTGGATGGCCGCGGCAAGCTCGGTGTCGTCCTGCGCCACGACGATGCCCTGCGGGGCCGCGTCGCGGACCCCG
Organism: Tessaracoccus yangjingae; assembly: GCF_055326235.1. Lineage (NCBI taxonomy): Bacteria > Bacillati > Actinomycetota > Actinomycetes > Propionibacteriales > Propionibacteriaceae > Tessaracoccus > Tessaracoccus yangjingae. The sequence goes on from NZ_JBUZNN010000001.1 coordinate 416,049, forward strand.
CCCACCACCTCGAGCTGATCGCCGGTCAGCGCCACGGCGTAGGAGGCCACAGTGGAGTCGGCGTAGAACGCCGCGACCTTGCCGCCCACGAGGTTGGTGGTCACGTCGGACTGCTTGGCGTAGGGGAGGATCTCGATCGGCTCCTGCCCGTCGGCCTCGCAGGCCTCGGTGAAGGTGGCGAGCTCCTCCTCCTGCCAGGTGCCCGTCTGGACGCCGATGGTCTTGCCGCACAGCGCCTCGGGGTCGAACCCGTCGGGGTTGCCGGCCTTGACCGCGAAGCTGGAGCCCACGGTGATGTAGGAGATCATCGTGAAGTTGGCCGTGCGCTCGTCGGTGATGGTGAACGACGAGATACCGATGTCGTACTTGGTGCCGATGCCCGGCAGCAGCGACGCGAACTCGCCGTCGACCACCTCGGTCTCGACGCCCAGCACCTTGCCGATGGCCTTGCCGAGGTCGACGTCGTAGCCGATGGCGGTGGTGAGGTCCTCGGCGCGGAACTCGGCCGGAGCGTAGTCGATGGCGGCGCCGATGGTCAGCGTCCCCTTGTCCGCGATGGCCTGGGGGAGCAGGGCGGCGATGTCGTCCACCTTGGCCACGCCGGAGACGTCGAAGCTGCGGTCCGAGCCGGCCGCCTCTCCGGATGCGGACGGGGTGGTGGCCGAGGCGCTGCAGGCGCTGACGGCGAGGGTGGCCAGCAGGCCGGCGGCGAGGATGCGACGCATGAGGGTCCTCTCGAGAATGCGTGTCTTCAAGGAGCACAGGTTAATGCACCCGCCACGGCGGCCCGCGATCGCCCTGCCTCCGGGACCGCCGATTTGGGGTCCGGTTCCGGGGTGGGTATAGTCAGCCGAGCCGAAGACCGCAGGTGGCACCAGCCATAAACGCCGCAAGGCACCCGCGCAGGTGAACGTGATCAGCCTCCCATGTCCCATGGGTCGCCCCGCGCCGCCGGCGTCGGGGCGTTTTTTGCGTCAGCGAGATTCGGTCCTCTCCCGTCCACCCGGGCGGCGCGAGGATGTTAGACCGGAAGGAGACCACATGGCGAAGCCGGACAAGGCTGCCAAGGTCGCAGAGCTCGCTGACCAGTTCAGCAACTCCGCGGCGGCAGTGCTGACCGAGTACCGCGGTCTCACCGTCAAGGATCTGAAGACCCTTCGTCGATCCCTCGGTGAGAACGCCAGCTACGCCGTTGCGAAGAACACCCTTGCGGCGATCGCGGCCAAGGAAGCCGGCATCGAGGGGATCGAAGATACCCTCACCGGACCCACGGCCATCGCGTTCGTCACAGGTGATGTCGCTGCCGCCACCAAGGGGCTGCGTGACTTCGCAAAGGCGCATCCGTCTCTGGCAATCAAGGGTGGTGTGCTCGAGGGCAAGTTCCTCGACGCCCAGGCCGTGCTGAAGCTCGCGGACCTCGAGTCCCGCGAGGTCCTGCTGGCCAAGATGGCCGGCGCTCTGCAGGCCAACCTGGCCAAGGCCGCATACATGCTGGCCGCCCCGCTGTCGCAGGGTGCCCGCGTGTTCGGCGCTCTGCAGACCGCTGCCGAGGCCAACCCCTCCCTGATCGGTGGCGCCGGCTCCGCGCCTGCCGCCGAAGCCACGGACGAGACCCCCGCCGCTGAGGCGGCACCCGAAGCAGCAGACGCTGCGGAGTGATCCGTTGCAGCGCCCGCTGCGATCACAAGTCTTTCTACGAAAGGAACGCCCACCATGGCGAAGCTCACCACTGACGAGCTCCTTGACGCCTTCAAGGAGATGACCCTCATCGAGCTCTCTGAGTTCGTGAAGCTGTTCGAGGACACCTTCGGTGTCACCGCTGCGGCTCCCGTTGCGGTTGCCGCCGCTGCTCCCGCTGCCGCGGGCGGCGACGACGCCGGCGCCGACGAGGAGGTCTCCGACAAGGTCGACGTCATCCTGACCTCCGGCGGCGACAAGAAGATCGCCGTCATCAAGGAGGTGCGCGCGCTGACCTCGCTCGGCCTCAAGGAGGCCAAGGACCTCGTCGAGGGCGCCCCCAAGGCCGTCCTGGAGCAGGTCGACAAGGACACCGCGGCCAAGGCCAAGGAGGCCCTCGAGGCCGCCGGCGGCACCGTCGAGTTCAAGTGATCTGACGCGGCTCACGCCACCGCGAACGGCCCGTCCCCGGAAGGGGGCGGGCCGTTCCGCATGCCCGGCCGATCCGTCCCGGGGCCGCCGCTTGCACCGCCGCCCCCGGGCGCTATCATCGTTGGCGAAGCGGTCAGCGTGGATCGCCGTCGAACCGCAGGGCCCGAGTTGAGGCCTGCGGTGGTTGCCGTCCTGTGCCTATTGGTCTATAGTGGTTGTTTGCCCAGCTATGCGTTGCGCCCGTGACTTGACACGGGTCCTTCGTGGTGCACGAAAACACTTGCTTCAAGCGTTCTTGGAAGGACCGAATCTTGGCCGCCTCGCGCTCTGCGTTGAAGAACACCAATGTCGTATCATCCACCGGCCGAATCTCGTTCGCGAAGATTCATGAGCCACTGGAGGTTCCAAACCTCCTGGATCTGCAGATCGATGCCTACAACTGGCTGATCGGAAACGAGACCTGGCAGGCCAAGGTGGCCGAGCAACTGGCCGCCGGACGCACCGATGTCAACACCCGGTCCGGGCTGGAGGAGATCTTCGCGGAGATCTCGCCCATCGAGGACTTCAACGAGACGATGTCGCTGTCGTTCCGTGACCACCGCTTCGAGAGCCCCAAGTGGACCATCGAGGAGTGCAAGGACCGCGACGTCACGTACGCCGCGCCCCTCTTCGTGACCGCCGAGTTCGTCAACAACGACACCGGTGAGATCAAGAGCCAGACCGTCTTCATCGGTGACTTCCCGCTCATGACGGACCGTGGCACCTTCATCATCAACGGCACCGAGCGCGTCGTCGTCTCGCAGCTCGTGCGCTCTCCCGGCGTCTACTTCGAGCAGACCCCGGACAAGACCTCCGACAAGGACATCTTCTCCTGCAAGGTCATCCCGTCGCGCGGCGCGTGGCTGGAGTTCGAGATCGACAAGCGCGACATGGTCTTCGTCCGCCTGGACCGCAAGCGCAAGCAGAACGTCACCGTCCTGCTGAAGGCCCTCGGCTGGTCCGAGGACCGGATCCTCGAGGAGTTCGGCGAGTACGAGTCCATGCGCCTGACGCTGGAGAAGGACTCGGTCAAGACCCAGGACGAGGCTCTGCTGGACATCTACCGCAAGCTGCGCCCGGGCGAACCGCCGGCGCGCGATGCGGCGCAGGCGCTGTTGGACAACTACTACTTCAACCCCAAGCGCTACGACACGGCCAAGGTCGGCCGGTACAAGATCAACAAGAAGCTCGGCCTCGACCTGCCGTTCGACCAGCAGGTCCTCACGATCGACGACATCGCCTCCGCGATCCGCTACATCGTGGCGCTGCACGAGCACCGCGAGATGCTGGGCGACCTCCCCGTCGAGGCCGACGACATCGACCACTTCGGCAACCGTCGCCTCCGCACGGTCGGCGAGCTGATCCAGAACCAGCTCCGCACCGGCCTCGGCCGCATGGAGCGCGTCGTGCGTGACCGCATGACCACGCAGGACATCGAGGCCATCACGCCGCAGACCCTGATCAACATCCGTCCCGTGACGGCTGCGCTCAAGGAGTTCTTCGGCACCTCGCAGCTGTCGCAGTTCATGGACCAGAACAACCCGCTGGCCGGCCTGACGCACAAGCGTCGCCTGTCGGCGCTGGGCCCCGGCGGTCTGTCGCGTGACCGCGCCGGCATGGAGGTCCGTGACGTCCACCCGTCGCACTACGGCCGCATGTGCCCCATCGAGACCCCTGAAGGCCCCAACATCGGCCTCATCGGCTCGCTGGCCTCGTTCGCCCGCGTCAACGCCTTCGGCTTCATCGAGACCCCGTACCGCAAGGTCGTCGATGGTGTCGTCACCGATCAGGTGGACTACCTCACCGCCGACGAGGAGGACCGCTACTCCATCGCGCAGGCCAACGCCGGCGTGGACCAGGGCGGCCGCCTCACCGAGGAGCGCGTCCTCGTGCGCCTCAAGCACGGTGACGTGGACCAGATCCCCGCCACGGACGTCGAGTACATGGACGTGTCGCCCAGGCAGATGGTCTCCATCGCCACGGCACTCATCCCGTTCCTCGAGCACGACGACGCGTCGCGTGCCCTCATGGGCGCCAACATGCAGCGCCAGGCCGTCCCGCTCGTCCGCAACGAGGCACCCATCGTCGGCACCGGCATGGAGTACCGCGCGGCGGTCGACGTCGGCGACGTCACCCTCGCCCGGAAGCCGGGCGTGGTCACCTCGGTGTCGGCGGACATCCTCGAGATCTCCAACGACGACGGCACCTACCAGTCCTACAAGCTGGACAAGTTCGTGCGCTCCAACGCCGGCACCTGCATCAACCAGCGCCCGCTGGTGAAGCCGGGGGAGCGCGTCGAGGTGGGCACCCCGCTCGCCGACGGTCCCTGCACGGACCAGGGCGAGCTGGCCCTCGGCAAGAACCTCCTCGTGGCGTTCATGCCGTGGGAGGGCCTCAACTACGAGGACGCCATCATCCTCTCGCAGCGCATCGTCCAGGACGACGTGCTGACCTCGATCCACATCGAGGAGCACGAGGTGGACGCCCGCGATACGAAGCTGGGCGCCGAGGAGATCACCCGCGAGATCCCCAACGTCTCAGACGAGATGCTGGCGGACCTGGACGAGCGGGGCATCGTGCGCATCGGCGCCGAGGTCTCCGCCGGTGACATCCTCGTGGGCAAGGTCACGCCCAAGGGCGAGACCGAGCTCACGCCCGAGGAGCGCCTCCTGCGCGCCATCTTCGGCGAGAAGGCCCGCGAGGTCCGCGACACGTCCCTCAAGGTGCCCCACGGCGAGTCGGGCACGGTCATCGCCGTGCGCGTCTTCAACCGCGAGGACGACGACGAGCTTCCCCCCGGCGTCAACCAGCTGGTCCGCGTCCACGTGGCGCAGAAGCGCAAGATCTCCGACGGCGACAAGCTCGCCGGCCGCCATGGCAACAAGGGCGTCATCTCGAAGATCCTGCCCGTGGAGGACATGCCGTTCCTCGAGGACGGCACCCCTGTGGACATCGTGCTCAACCCGCTCGGCGTGCCCTCGCGCATGAACGTCGGCCAGGTGCTCGAGAACCACCTCGGCTGGATCGCCAAGACCGGCTGGGACATCTCGGACGTCCAGGAGGGCTGGGCCGAGCGCCTGCGCGAGGTCGGTCTGGGACGCATGGAGGGCAACGCGAAGGTCGCCACCCCCGTCTTCGACGGCGCCAACGAGGCCGAGATCGCCGGGCTGCTGGCCAACTCGCTCACCACACGCGACGGCGACAGGCTCGTCGACGAGGGCGGCAAGGCGTGGCTGTTCGACGGCCGTTCCGGCGAGCCGTACCCGGAGAAGATCGGCGTGGGCTACATGTACATGCTGAAGCTCCACCACCTCGTCGACGACAAGATCCACGCCCGCTCCACCGGCCCGTACTCGATGATCACGCAGCAGCCGCTGGGTGGTAAGGCGCAGTTCGGTGGCCAGCGCTTCGGCGAGATGGAGGTGTGGGCCCTCGAGGCCTACGGCGCCGCCTGGGCACTCCAGGAGCTCCTCACCATCAAGTCCGACGACGTGCCGGGCCGCGTGAAGGTCTACGAGGCCATCGTCAAGGGCGAGAACATCCCCGAGCCGGGCATCCCCGAGTCCTTCAAGGTCCTCGTCAAGGAGATGAAGTCCCTCTGCCTGAACGTGGAGGTGCTCTCCGACGACGGCCGGGTCATCGACCTGCGTGAGTCCGAGGACGACATCCGGTCGGCGGAGGACTTCGGCATCGATCTCGGTCGCCGCCCCGGCAGCGACAACTTCATGGATGTCGGTGAAGTCTGAGCTGTTGCGCTCAGTCACCCCCCGGGCCTGACCGGCCCGGGCCAACAACTCAGACTTTTCATCGAAACAGCGCCTACGCGAGACGCGTAGGGGAAAGAGAAGCAACGTGCTGGACGTGAACTTCTACGACGAGCTGCGGATCGGTCTCGCGAGCGCCGACCAGATCCGCGAGTGGTCGCACGGCGAGGTCAAGAAGCCGGAGACCATCAACTACCGCACGCTCAAGCCCGAGCGCGACGGCCTCTTCTGCGAGAAGATCTTCGGTCCCACCCGGGACTGGGAGTGCTACTGCGGCAAGTACAAGCGGGTGCGCTTCAAGGGCATCATCTGCGAGCGCTGCGGCGTCGAGGTGACCCGCTCCAACGTGCGCCGCGAGCGCATGGGCCACATCGAGCTGGCCGCGCCCGTGACCCACATCTGGTACTTCAAGGGCGTCCCCAGCCGGCTCGGCTACCTCCTCGACATCGCCCCGAAGGACCTCGAGAAGGTCATCTACTTCGCCGCGCACATGATCACCGCCGTCGACGAGGAGGCCCGCCACCGGGACCTCTCCTCGCTGCAGGCCAAGGTGGAGGTGGAGACCAAGCAGGTCGCCACCCGCCGCGACGCCGACATCGAGGCGCGCATGCGCAAGCTCGAGGAGGACCTCGCCAAGCTCGAGGAGGAGGGCGCGAAGGCCGACATCAAGCGCAAGGTCCGCGAGGCGGCCGAGCGTGAGGCCGGCCAGATCCGCACCCGTGCCCAGCGCAACCTGGACCGCATCGACGAGGTGTGGCAGAGGTTCAAGACCCTCAAGGTCCAGGACCTCGAGGGCGACGAGATGCTCTACCGCGAGATGAAGAAGCGCTTCTCGAAGTACTTCGAGGGCTCCATGGGCGCGGAGGCCATCCAGAAGCGCCTGCAGTCCTTCGACCTCAAGGCCGAGTCGGTCAACCTGCGCGAGATCATCGCCACCGGCAAGGGCCAGCGCAAGACGCGCGCGCTCAAGCGGCTCAAGGTGGTCGCGGCGTTCCTGTCCGGCCAGAACCACCCGTCGGCCATGGTGCTCGACGCCGTCCCGGTCATCCCCCCGGACCTGCGCCCCATGGTGCAGCTCGACGGTGGCCGCTTCGCCACGTCGGACCTCAACGACCTGTACCGCCGCGTGATCAACCGCAACAACCGCCTCAAGCGACTGCTTGACCTCGGCGCCCCCGAGATCATCGTCAACAACGAGAAGCGGATGCTGCAGGAGGCCGTGGACTCCCTGTTCGACAACGGCCGCCGCGGCCGCCCCGTCACCGGCCCGGGCAACCGGCCGCTGAAGTCCATCTCGGACATGCTCAAGGGCAAGCAGGGCCGGTTCCGCCAGAACCTGCTCGGCAAGCGCGTCGACTACTCCGGCCGCTCGGTCATCGTGGTGGGCCCGCAGCTGAAGCTGCACCAGTGCGGCCTGCCGAAGGCCATGGCGCTGGAGCTGTTCAAGCCCTTCGTCATGAAGCGCCTCGACGACCTCAACCACGCGCAGAACATCAAGGCGGCCAAGCGGATGGTGGAGCGCCAGCGCCCCGTCGTCTGGGACGTCCTCGAAGAGGTCATCGCCGAGCACCCCGTGCTGCTGAACCGTGCACCCACCCTGCACCGCCTCGGCATTCAGGCCTTCGAGCCGCAGCTGATCGAGGGCAAGGCCATCCAGATCCACCCGCTCGTGTGCACCGCGTTCAACGCGGACTTCGACGGTGACCAGATGGCCGTGCACCTCCCGCTGTCCGCGGAGGCGCAGGCCGAGGCCCGCATCCTGATGCTGTCGACCAACAACATCCTCAAGCCCGCCGACGGCCGCCCGGTGACCATGCCCACGCAGGACATGATCATCGGCCACTACTTCCTGACGCTGCAGCGCCCGGGAGCCGGCGAGGGTAGGAGCTTCTCGTCGCTCGCCGAGGCCATCATGGCGTTCGACCGGGGGGATCTCTCCATCGGCTCGAACATCCGGATCCGGCTCACCGACGTCGTCATCGACGGCCTCGAGCCGCGGGCCGACGGCTCGTTCCTGGTCGAGACCACGCTCGGGCGCGCCCTGTTCAACGAGGCGCTGCCGGAGGACTTCGGCTTCGTCAACACGGTGGTGGGCAAGAAGGTCCTCGGCCAGATCGTCAACGACCTGGCGGAGCGCTACCCGAAGGTCGTGGTCGCCGCGGCGCTGGACAACCTCAAGGACATGGGCTTCAAGTGGGCCTCGCGCTCCGGCGTGACCGTGTCCATCTCGGACGTCCAGACCCCGCCGCAGAAGGCCCAGATCCTCGAGGGTTACGAGGCGCGCGCGTCGAAGATCGACAAGCTCTACGAGCGCGGCACCGTGACCGAGGACGAGCGTCGCCAGGAGCTCATCGCCATCTGGACCGACGCCACGGCCGAACTGACCGAGGCCATGAAGGCGAACTTCACCAAGGACAACCCCATCTTCATGATGGTGGACTCCGGGGCCCGAGGAAACATGACGCAGATGCGTCAGATCGCCGCCATGCGTGGCCTCGTGGCCAACCCGAAGGGCGACATCATCGCCCGGCCCATCAAGTCCAACTTCCGTGAGGGGCTGTCGGTCCTCGAGTACTTCATCTCGACGCACGGTGGCCGAAAGGGCCAGGCGGACACCGCCCTGCGCACGGCGGACTCGGGCTACCTGACCCGTCGTCTCGTGGACGTGTCGCAGGACGTCATCATCCGCGAGGAGGACTGCGGCACCGAGCGCGGCCTGCTCAAGGTGATCGCCACCTGGACGAAGCCCGGCGCCGACGAGACGGGTAAGCCCGTCCGGGTGGCCACGGAGCCGTTCGCCGAGGGCGCCACCGTCGAGATGTCGAACGAGGTGGAGACGGCCGTCTACGCCCGATCCCTCGCGGTCGACGCGGTCGACGCCTCGGGCGCGGTGCTCGTCCAGGCCGGCACCGACCTCGGCGACGCCGAGATCCGCCTGCTCATCGAGGCGGGCGTGACCGAGGTCAAGGTCCGCTCCGTCCTCACCTGTGAGTCGTCGGTGGGCACCTGCGCCATGTGCTACGGCCGCTCGCTGGCCTCCGGCAAGACGGTGGACGTCGGCGAGGCCATCGGCATCGTCGCGGCCCAGTCCATCGGCGAGCCCGGCACGCAGCTGACGATGCGTACCTTCCACACCGGTGGTGTGGCCGGCGACGACATCACCCAGGGTCTGCCGCGAGTCACGGAACTGTTCGAGGCTCGTCAGCCCAAGGGCAAGGCCCCGATCACCGAGGCCGACGGCGTCGTGCGCATCGAGGACGGGGACCGCAGCCGCAAGATCGTCATCGTGCGTGACGACGGCGGCGAGGACCTCGAGTACCCGGTGGCGCGTCGCGCCCGCCTGGAGTTCGAGGACCACCACGGCCACCGGACCCACATCGAGGACGGCGTGCACGTCAGCATCGGTCAGCAGTTGACCGCCGGCCAGGTGGATCCGCAGGACGTCCTGCGGGTCCGCGGCCTCCGCAAGGTGCAGGAGCACCTCGTGGAGGAGGTCCAGCGCGTGTACCGCACGCAGGGCGCGCCGATCCACGACAAGCACATCGAGATCATCATCCGGCAGATGCTGCGTCGCGTGACGGTCATCGACTCCGGGGACACCTCGATGATGCCCGGTGAGCTCGTGGACCGCGCGTCCTACGAGACCGCCAACCGGAAGGCGCTCACCGAGGGCGGCAAGCCCGCGGAGGGTCGCCCCGTTCTCATGGGCATCACCAAGGCCTCGCTGGCCACCGAGTCCTGGCTGTCGGCGGCCTCCTTCCAGGAGACCACCAAGGTGCTGACGGACGCGGCCATCCAGGGCAAGAGCGACACGCTCAAGGGCCTGAAGGAGAACGTCATCCTGGGCAAGCTGATCCCGGCGGGTACCGGTCTGGACCGGTACCGCAACATCCGGGTGGAGCCCACCGAGGAGGCGCGCGCCAGTGCCTACACCATGAGCTACGACCCGTACGACTACTCGTTCGGCTCCGATGTGGTCGGCCCCGCCGTCCCGCTCGACGAGATGGACTTCGGCGAGATCCGCTGAAACATCCCCGCATGAGGAGGGCCCGGGTTCGTTCCGGGCCCTCCTCGGCATTTTGACCCTGATGGGGCGCTGGAGTAACCTTGGCAGGCGTGCCCGGTTGCTCGGGCCCATTTGTGCGTGCCCTGGCATGATCCTGGCGCTCTTATTCGTTGCGAAGAGACCAGACCTGTGCGGAGTTCGCACGGCAGCTCTATGCGCCGCGAAGCGGGAACGGTGACCCCAACTCGCGTCGACAAGGGTTGCGCCAGGGAAAACTCAACGTCCGCCCAGACAACGAAAGTGATACCAACAGGTGCCAACTATTCAGCAGCTGGTCCGTAAGGGCCGCACCGACAAAGTCTCGAAGAACAAGACGCCCGCGCTCAAGGGTTCGCCCCAGCGCCGCGGCGTGTGCACCCGCGTGTACACCACCACCCCCAAGAAGCCGAACTCCGCGCTGCGCAAGGTCGCTCGTGTGCGCCTGAGCTCCGGCATCGAAGTCACCGCCTACATCCCGGGCGTCGGCCACAACCTGCAGGAGCACTCGATGGTGCTCGTCCGCGGCGGTCGTGTGAAGGACCTGCCCGGCGTTCGTTACAAGATCATCCGCGGCTCGCTCGACACCCAGGGTGTCAAGGGCCGCAAGCAGGCCCGCAGCCGCTACGGCGCGAAGAAGGAGAAGTAATGCCTCGCAAGGGTCCCGCCCCGAAGCGCCCCGTCATCATCGATCCGGTGTACGGCTCCCCGCTCGTCTCGCAGCTGGTCAGCAAGATCCTGCTCGACGGCAAGAAGACCGTCGCCCAGTCGATCGTCTACGACGCCCTCGAGGGCACCCGCACCAAGACCGGCACCGATCCCGTGCAGACGCTCAAGCGCGCGCTGGACAACGTCAAGCCGTCGGTGGAGGTCAAGTCCCGCCGCGTCGGCGGCGCCACCTACCAGGTGCCGATCGAGGTCAAGCCGGCCCGTCAGAACACGCTGGCCATGCGCTGGCTGGTCAGCTTCTCCCGCGCCCGTCGCGAGAAGACGATGACCGAGCGCCTGATGAACGAGATCCTCGACGCCTCCAACGGCCTCGGTGCTTCGGTGAAGCGCCGCGAGGACACGCACAAGATGGCTGAGGCCAACCGCGCCTTCGCGCACTACCGCTGGTGATCGCCTGCCCCCGGGTCGTGAGGCCCGGGGGCATCACCTGTTTCACACCACGTTCTACTTCCGAAGGGCTGCATAGTGTCCGACCTGTCCAAGGTTCGCAACATTGGCATCATGGCGCACATCGACGCCGGCAAGACCACCACCACCGAGCGCATCCTGTTCTACACCGGCAAGACCTACAAGATCGGTGAGGTCCACGAGGGCGCCGCCACGATGGACTGGATGGAGCAGGAGCAGGAGCGCGGCATCACCATCACGTCGGCCGCGACGACCTGCTTCTGGAAGGACCACCAGATCAACATCATCGACACGCCCGGGCACGTCGACTTCACCGTCGAGGTGGAGCGCTCGCTGCGCGTCCTCGACGGCGCCGTCGCGGTGTTCGACGGTGTCGCGGGCGTCGAGCCGCAGTCGATGACGGTGTGGCGTCAGGCCACGAAGTACAACGTGCCGCGCATCTGCTACATCAACAAGCTGGACCGCACGGGCGCCTCGTTCGACCACTGCGTCAAGACCATCCGCGAGCGGCTCAACACCGACCCGGTGCTGCTGCAGCTGCCGATCGGTGCAGAGGGCGGCTTCCTGGGGGTCGTCGACCTGGTCGAGATGCGCGCGCTGACCTGGCGCGGCGAGACCGTGATGGGCGAGGACTACACCATCGAGGAGATCCCCGCTGAGCTGCAGGAGGCCGCCGAGGCCGCCCACGCCACGTTGATCGAGCGCCTCGCGGACGTCGACGACGACATCATGGAGCTCTACATGGAGGGTGAGGAGCCGACGGTCGCGCAGGTCAAGGCCGCCATCCGCAAGGGCGTCATCACCAACACCTTCACGGCCGTGGTCTGTGGCACCTCGTTCAAGAACAAGGGCGTCCAGCCGCTGCTCGACGCGGTCGTCGCCTACCTGCCCTCGCCGATGGACGTTCCCGCCATCAACGGCTTCAAGCCCGGCGACGAGTCGGTGGAGCTCGAGCGGCACCCCACCGACGACGAGCCGCTGGCCGCGCTGGCGTTCAAGATCGCGGCGGACCCGCACCTGGGCAAGCTCATCTTCGTGCGTGTTTACTCGGGCGTCCTGCACTCCGGCTCGCAGGTCCTCAACGCGACCAAGGGCAAGAAGGAGCGCATCGGCAAGATCTACCAGATGCACGCCAACAAGCGCGAGGAGATCCCGCAGATCGGCGCGGGCATGATCTGCGCCGTCATGGGCCTCAAGGACACGGGCACCGGCGAGACGCTCTGCGACACCGGCCACCCGATCGTGCTGGAGTCGATGACCTTCCCCAACCCCGTCATCGAGCAGGCCATCGAGCCGAAGACGAAGTCGGACCAGGAGAAGCTGTCCCACGCCATCCAGCGGCTCGCCGAGGAGGATCCCACCTTCCGCGTCCACACCGACGAGGAGACCGGGCAGACCATCATCGCCGGCATGGGCGAGCTCCACCTCGACGTGCTCATCGACCGCATGCGTCGCGAGTTCAAGGTCGAGGCCAACATCGGCAAGCCGCAGGTGGCCTACCGCGAGACGCTGCGCCGCAAGGTGGAGAAGATCGAGTACACCCACAAGAAGCAGACCGGTGGTTCGGGCCAGTTCGCGCGCGTCATCATCGACCTGGAGCCGACGGAGCCGGGCTCGGGCTACGAGTTCGTCAACGCCGTCACCGGCGGCCGCATCCCCCGCGAGTACATCCCCGCGGTGGACGCGGGCGTGAAGGAGGCGCTGCAGTTCGGCGTCCTCGCCGGCTACCCCGTCGACAACATCAAGGTGACGCTGACCGACGGCGCCTACCATGACGTCGACTCCTCCGAGCTGGCGTTCAAGCTGGCCGGCGCGCAGGCGTTCAAGGAGGCCGCCCGCAAGGCGGATCCGGCCATCCTCGAGCCGGTCATGGCCGTCGAGGTGACCACGCCCGAGGACTACATGGGCACCGTCATCGGTGACCTGAACGCGCGTCGCGGGCACATCCAGTCCATGGACGAGCAGCACGGCAACCGCGTGGTGCGCGCGCTGGTGCCGCTGTCGGAGATGTTCGGCTACGTCGGGGACCTGCGGTCGAAGACCTCGGGCCAGGCCTCGTACTCCATGGAGTTCGACTCCTACGCCGAGACGCCCCGGATGATCTCCGAGGAGATCGTCGCGAAGGCGCGCGGCGGGGAGTGAACCCGCCACACTGACGAAGGCGGCCGGCCGGGGAGAACTCCCCGGCCGGCCGCTTTTCACGTGGATACTCCCGTCCGGTTTGACTGACGTGGAGCCTCCGTTAGGATTGGTCAGGTATGCGTTTGGGCGCTAAGCTCAGATGCTGACCTCTACTGAGGAATGACAAGCGACGCCCCGCAATCCCGCGAGGCGACATCCCCAAGAAGGAGCCCTCGTGGCAAAGGCCAAGTTTGAGCGGACTAAGCCGCACTGCAACATCGGCACCATCGGACACGTCGACCACGGCAAGACCACTCTCACCGCGGCGATCACGAAGGTGCTCCACGACAAGTACCCCCAGTGGAATGCCGTCTCGGCGTTCGACCAGATCGACAAGGCGCCCGAAGAGCGTCAGCGCGGCATCACCATCTCCATCGCGCACGTCGAGTACCAGACCGAGAAGCGCCACTACGCGCACGTCGACTGCCCCGGCCACGCCGACTACGTGAAGAACATGATCACCGGCGCTGCCCAGATGGACGGCGCGATCCTCGTCGTGGCGGCCACCGACGGCCCGATGGCGCAGACCCACGAGCACATCCTCCTGGCCCGCCAGGTGGGCGTGCCGGCCATCGTCGTCGCCCTGAACAAGTGCGACATGATCGACGATGCCGATGCCGACCTGATCGAGCTCGTCGAGATGGAGCTCCGCGAGATCCTGTCGGCTCAGGAGTTCGACGGCGACAACCTGCCGATCGTCCGCGTCGCCGCCTTCCCGGCGCTGAACGGCGACCCGAAGTGGACCGAGTCCATCCTCGAGCTCATGGACGCCGTGGACGAGCACATCCCGCAGCCCGCGCGTGACACCGAGAAGCCCTTCCTCATGCCCGTTGAGGACGTCTTCACGATCACCGGTCGTGGCACCGTCATCACCGGCCGCATCGAGCGTGGCATCGTCAAGACCGGCGAGACCGTCGACATCATCGGCATCCGTGACACCAAGCAGTCCTCGACCGTCACCGGCGTCGAGATGTTCCGCAAGATCCTCGACGAGGGTCGCGCGGGCGAGAACGTCGGCCTGCTGCTCCGCGGCACCAAGAAGGAAGACGTCGAGCGCGGCATGGTTGTCATCAAGCCGGGTTCCACCACCCCGCACACGGACTTCGAGGCCAACGTCTACGTCCTGGCCAAGGAGGAGGGTGGCCGTCACAAGCCGTTCTTCTCGAACTACTCGCCCCAGTTCTACTTCCGTACCACGGACGTGACCGGCGTGGTTCAGCTCCCCGCGGGCACCGAGATGGTCATGCCTGGTGACAACACCGAGATGACCGTCCACCTGAACAAGCCCATCGCCATGGAGGAGAACCTCAAGTTCGCCATCCGTGAGGGCGGCCGCACCGTCGGCGCCGGCAACGTGACCAAGATCCTCAAGTGATCCTGGCCTGAGAGCCTGACGAGGGCCGTGCAGCGTGAAGCTGCACGGCCCTCGTCGCGTCTCCGGGGTTCAGCCGCGCTTCTGGATGGCCGCCCACTCGTCGCGCAGGCCCACGGTGCGGTGGAACAGCATCGGCTGGTCGAGGTCTGCGGCGAAGTAGCCCAGGCGCTCGAACTGCACCACCTCGCCGGGAAGGGCGTCGCGGAGCGCGGCCTCCACGCGGCAGCCGTGCAGGAGCTCGCGCGAGGCGGGGTTGAGGTCGTCGAGGGCCTCCCCGGTGGCCTCGCCCGGTGCCTCGGCCAGGAACAGCCTGTTGTACAGCGCCACCGTCGCCTCCTCCGCGTGGGGCGCCGAGACCCAGTGCATCGTCGACTTCACCTTGCGGCCGTCCGGCGAGTTGCCGCCCTTCGAGGCGGGATCGTAGGTGGCCAGCACCTCGGTCACGGTGCCGTCCTCGTCCTTGACCACGTCCGTGGCAGTGACGAAGTAGGCGCCCCGCAGCCGGACCTCACGGCCGGGGGAGAGGCGGAAGTACTTCGGCGGGGGGACCTCCTGGAAGTCCTCGCGCTCGATCCACAGCTCGCCGCTGAACGCGACGCTCCGCGTGCCGTCCTCGGCGCGCTCCGGGTTGTTCGCGAGCTCGAAGTGCTCCACGACCGGGTTACCCTCGGCGTCGACGGGCCAGTTGGTGATCCGCAGCTTGAGTGGGTGGAGCACCGCCATCCGGCGCTGCGCGGTGAGGTTGAGGTCGCGGCGGACGTAGCTCTCCAAAGCCTCGATCGACTGGCGGGAGTTCGTGCGCGTGGTGCCCACCTCGCGGCAGAACGCGCGGATGGCGGTGGACGGGTAGCCGCGGCGCCTGAGCCCGCGGAGGGTGGGCATGCGGGGGTCGTCCCAGCCGTCGACGACGCCGTCGAGCACCAGCTTGGCGAGGCGGCGCTTCGAGGTGACGGTGTGGGTGAGCTCGAGGCGCGCGAACTCGTACTGTCGCGGCGGTTCCTCGACCCCGAGCCGGTCGAGGAACCAGTCGTAGAGCGGCCGGTGGGACTCGAACTCAAGCGTGCAGATCGAGTGCGTCACGCCCTCGATGGCGTCCGACTGCCCGTGGGCCCAGTCGTAGGTGGGGTAGATCGACCACTCGTCGCCGGTGCGGTGGTGATCGACGCGGCGGATGCGGTACATGATCGGGTCGCGCATCTGCATGTTCTCGTGGCTCATGTCGATCCTGGCGCGCAGCACCCGGGAGCCGTCGGCGAACTCCCCGGCGCGCATCCGGCGGAAGAGCTCAAGGTTGGCCTCGACGGGGCGGTCGCGGAACGGGGAGTCCACGCCGGGCCTGCCGAACCCGCCGCGGCCTGCCGAGATGGCCTCGCTGTCCTGGTCGTCGACGTAGGCGAGGCCGGCGGTGATCAGCTGCTCCGCCCACTCGTAGAGCTGCTCGAAGTAGTCCGATGCGAACCGCACGTCGGCGGGCTCGTATCCCAGCCACTCGATGTCGTCGACGATGCCCTCGACGAAGCTGGTGTCCTCGGTCTCCGGGTTCGTGTCGTCGAGCCGCAGGATGCAGATCCCCCCGAAGTCCGCGGCGACCCCGAAGTCCACGACGATGGCCTTGGCGTGCCCGATGTGCAGGTAGCCGTTGGGCTCCGGTGGGAACCGCGTCTGGACCCGTCCCCCGCGCTTCCCGCCGGCCACGTCCGCGTTGACAGCGTCGTAGATGAAGTTCGACGGCGTGGAGGAGGGCTCAGTCATGCGGGTAAATTAGCACGCTCCCAGCGGTGCGGACCGTCAGCCGGTGGTGGCGATGAGGTGGTTGATCCCCGCGATCACCAGCACCGGAATGGCGACCATCAGCGCCACCATCGTGACCACGAGAGCCGCCACGCCGATCCAGTACCTGATCGATGCCTTCCGGACCAGCTCGCGGTTCTCGATCGTGCGGTTGAGCAGCTTGAGATTCATCTTGTTGGCGCGGAACGCCACATCGAAGAAGGCACCCACGAAGGGGATCATCCCGAGCGCCCAGTCCAGCAGCGAGTTGGCGCCCATCCGGAGCAGGACGGGCAGCGGTGCCCGGAGCCTGATGGCGTCCGCCATGACCACGCTGCCGAACGCCGCGCCCATGGCGGTTCCCGCCCACGGGATGAAGGAAAGGAACGGGTCCACCCCGATACGGACCTTCGTGCCGGGCACCTGCACCAGATCGTCGAGGATATAGCTGAAGGTGCGGGTCATCTGGGCGGGCTTGGGCGGGGGAGAAGCGGCCAGGTCGGCCCGAATCTGCGCGCGCGCAGCCGGATCCGGGCCGGGCTGTGCGTGGTGCAGCGCCCTGGCCGGCGTGAGGCCGGGTTCCGTGGTCATGCAGTCCAGAATGCCCGATAGGGTGAAACCACTATGAGCATTGATGCGATTCCCGCGCGCACCCGGGTTGCCCCGTCGCCCACCGGAGACCCCCACGTGGGCACGGCCTTCATGGCATTGTTCGACCTGGCCTGGGCCCGGAAGACCGGGGGCGCGTTCGTCCTGCGCATCGAGGACACGGACCAGGCCAGGCTGGTGGAGGGCAGCGAGCAGCAGATCTACGACTCCCTCGAGTGGCTGGGCCTGCAGGCCGACGAGGGCCCGCACACGGGCGGTGACTTCGGCCCCTACCGGCAATCCGAGCGGCTGGACACCTACCGTCCGTTCGTCGAGCAGCTGATCGCCGACGGGCACGCCTACCACTGCTGGTGCTCCTCGGAGCGGCTGGTCGAACTGCGCAGGGAGCAGGAGGCGCAGAAGCTCTCAGTGACGGGCTACGACCGCCTCTGCCTGGGCAAGACCCGCGAGGAGCGGGCGGCGCTACCCGGGTTCTCGGAGACGCCCGTGGTGCGGATGCTCATCCCCGACGATGTGCCGCTGGAGTTCGAGGACATCGTGCGCGGCACGGTGAAGGCGCCAAGGCCCGACGACCAGGTGATCCTCAAGGCGGACGGGTTTCCGACCTACCACCTCGCGGTGGTGGTCGACGACCACCTGATGGGCATCAACACCGTCGTGCGCGGCGAGGAGTGGATCTCCTCGACGCCCAAGCACGTCCTCCTCTACGACTGGCTCGGCTGGAAGCGGCCCGCGTTCGCCCACATGCCGCTGCTGCGCAACACGGACAAGTCGAAGATCTCCAAGCGCAAGAACCCGGCCGCCAGGCTGATGTGGTTCAAGGAGCAGGGCTACCTGCCCGAGGCGGTGCGCAACTTCCTCCAGTTGCTGGGCTACGCCGGCGACGAGGACCACGAGGTGTCGACGTTCGACGAGTTCGTCGCGGCCTTCTCGTGGTCCAAGGTCAACACCGTCGGGCCGATCTTCGACCTGAAGAAGCTGGACTGGCTCAACGGCCACTACATCCGCACGCTCACCGCGCACGAGTTGGCCGACCGGATCCTCGAGTTCGAGGCGGGCTGGGACCCCAGCCCCGCCGAGGTGGAGATCCTGCGCAGCGCCGTGCCGATCATCCAGGAGCGGCTGGTGCTCCTCAAGGACGCCCGGCCACAGCTCGACTACCTGTTCGCGGCCGACGACGCTCTGGTGATCGACGATGACGCCCGCGCAGGGCTGGCCGAGAACGCGGCCGACGTGCTGGACGCGGCGATCGCCGTCGCGGAGACGGTCCCCTTCAGCACCGATGCCATCCAGGCCGGCCTGCGTGAGCGCATCGTCGAGGGGATGGGCATCAAGCCGAAGTTCGCGTTCGCGCCGATCCGCGTGGCGATATCCGGCCGCAAGGTGTCGCCGCCGCTGTTCGAGTCGATGGAGATCCTGGGCCGCGACTCGTCGCTTGCCCGCCTGCGCGCCCTCCGCGCCACCCTCTGAGACGCCTCGGCGGTACACCCCCTCGCTGCCCGAGGCCTCACCACCCCCGCCCTGCTCGACGGTGGTGGGGTGCACGACACGCCGTCGCGATGGGTGGTCGGGTGCGCATGGGGACATGAGGTGCGATTCGTGCGGCGTTTCGTGCCACCGGTATGGGGCCACGGTGTCGACGGCGACGGCGGGGACGTGAGGTGTGCGCGAGGGTGGGGGACGGCAGGGCGGCTGGGCGCAGGGATGCCCAGCCCGAGGGGCACCCGGAGGAACCCGCCTGAAGCAGGCTAGAGCCAGGGCCGCCCTGCCGGCACCCGCCTGGGGCCGGCCACGCCACGGGCGGACCAGTGCGGGGAGACGTGGGACGAGGCCCGGGCGGCCTCGACTACCCAAGCCACGACCAACACGCGGCTGGCGAGCAGACGGCGGACAAGGGCCGCACGGGCCTCGTGTCAGGGCTCCCGGCACCAAGAAGCGGTACCCGCGTCGCTGGACAGGCGCAGGACGGTTCGACACGCGCTGAGCCGAGGGGCCGTGAAGTGGCCGAAGCTTGGGTTCGGCGTCGTGGAGGAGTTGCGAAGTAAGTTGAGCGAGGTACACTCAACCTATACGAGTCCGGCACTCATGACACAGAAAGGATCACCATGCCTGGCTTTGACCCCTTCCGCGACATCGACCGCCTCCTCGGCGACGTGACCCGCACCCCGGCCTCAGTGGCGATGCCGATGGACCTCTACCGCACTGGTGACGAGTTCGTCGCGCACATCGACCTGCCCGGCGTCGACCCGGCGAGCATCGACATCGACATGGATGGTGCCACCGTCACCGTCCGCGCGGAGCGCAAGAACCCCGTCGCTGACGACGGCGCCCAGTGGCTGACGCGCGAGCGCGCCGTCGGCACCTTCGCCCGTCAGCTGACGCTCGGCCGCGGGCTCGCCACGGAGAAGATCAGCGCCTCGTACTCCGACGGGGTCCTGACGCTCACGATCCCCGTCGCCGAGGCCGCGAAGCCCCGCAAGATCGAGGTGCAGCACACGGCCAAGGCGAACCAGATCGAGGGCAGCGTCGAGACCGACGCCCAGCCCGAAGGCTGACCCACTCAGCACGACGGCGGGGTGCCCCTGATGGGGCGCCCCGCCGTCGCGTTGTGTCCGGAGGCCGGATCGGTGTCGTCAGCCCCGCCCGTGCGGGGTGGTCCAGCCGCTCAGGTCCGGGCCCTTAGGCACGATGCTCAGCGGGTTGAGGTCCGTATGCACCACGTAGTAGTGGCGCTTGATCTGCTCGAAGTCCACGTTGTTGCCGAAGCCCGGCGTCTGGAACAGGTCGCGGGCGTAGCCCCAGAGATTCGGCAGCTCGATGAGCTTGTTGCGGTTGCACTTGAAGTGCCCGTGGTACACGGCGTCGAAGCGCACCAAGGTGGTGAACAGGCGCACGTCGGCCTCGGTGATCGACGCGCCCATGAGGTAGCGCCGCGTCGCGAGACGCTCCTCCAGCCTGTCGAGGGCCGCCCAGAGCCGGTCGTAGGCGGCGTCGTAGGCCTCCTGTGAGCCTGCGAACCCGCAGCGGTAGACGCCGTTGTTGACCTCGGTATAGACCCGCCGCATGACCTCCTCCATCTCGTCGCGCAGGTCTGCGGGCCACAGGTCCGGGGCGTCCGCCCGGTGGTAGGCCTTCCACTGGAAGAAGAGGTCCTCGGTGATCTGGGGGAAGTCGTTGGTCACCACCATCCCGGTGGGCTCGTCGACGATGGCCGGCACCGTGATGCCGCGCGGGTACCCGGGGAAGCGCTTCTCGTAGGCGTCCTTCAGCCTGGAGATGCCGAGCACCGGGTCGACGCCGCCGGGGTCCAGGTCGAACGTCCACGAGTCGGCGTCGTGCGTGGGGCCGGGGTTGCCCATCGAGATCGCGTCCTGCAGCCCGAGGAGGTCCCGGACGATGATGGCGCGGTTGGCCCAGGGGCAGGCGTAGGCGGCGATCAGGCGGTAGCGGCCCGGATCCACCGGGTAGTCGTCGGTGCCCGGCCTGGGGTCGGCCATGATGCGGGTGCCGATGTAGCGGGTGTCGCGACTGAACTCCCTGCCCTTCGAGGAGTAGACGCCGCCCGTGGAGTGCTCTTCATGTTCGCCCATGGCCCCAGCCTAGTTGATGCTTCAACTTATTTCCAGGGGTGTGTGAGGTCCTCAGCCCTTGAGCCACGTCCGGATGGCCTTGACCCGCTGCTCGACCTCGGACTGGGAGGCCTGCGCGAGCGCCGGCCCGCCGCACTCGCGGCGGAGGTCCGCGTGCACGTGGCTGTGCGGCACGCCCTTGAGGCGGGCGTACTGGGCCACCAGCGAGTTCAGCTCCTTGCGCTTCGAGGCCAGCGCCCGGTGCAGGGCCACCTCCGGCTCCGCCTTCCGGTCGTCGCGCTCCCGGCGCTTCAGCTGGCGCCTCTGCCGGTCCGCGAGGAGGGCGCTGACCTGGCTGGGCTCGAGCAGGCCGGGCAGGCCAAGGTAGTCCTGCTCGTCGATCGACGTCGGCTCGGCGTGCATGCCGAACGCCTGCGCGTCGAACAGCACATGGTCGAAGGTGGCGGTGGACTCCAGCGCCTCGAACTGGCCGAGGAGGTCGTCGGCGGCCGACTCGCTCTGGTTCGCCCGCTCGATGAGGGCCTCCGTCTCGGCCCAGATGTCCGTCTCGTCGGACTTGGGCCTGCCCAGCACGTGGTCGCGCTGCTTCTCGATGGTCGCGGCGTGGGCCAGCAGGACCGGCACCGTGGGGAGGAAGACGGTGGCCACCTCGCCTCGACGCCGGCTGCGCACGAACCGCCCGACGGCCTGGGCGAAGAACAGCGGGGTGGAGGTGGCGGTGGCGTACACGCCGACGGCGAGACGCGGCACGTCGACCCCCTCGGAGACCATCCGCACCGCGACCATCCACCGCTCGTCCGAGGTGGAGAACGTGTCGATACGCTTGGAGGCCGACGAGTCGTCGGACAGGACGACACAGGGCTTGACGCCGGTCAGCTCGTGGAGCTGCCGCGCGTAGGCGCGCGCGGTGGTCTGGTTGGTCGCGATGACCAGCCCCGCGGCGTCGGGGACGTGGCGGCGGACCTCGGTGAGGCGCCTGTCGGCGGCGGCCAGCACCGCCGGGATCCACTCACCGGTGGGCGCCAGGGCGGTGCGCCAGGCGTGGGCGGTCAGGTCCTTGGTCATCGGCACGCCGAGGTCCGCGGCGAGCTCGTCGCCCGCCTTCGTCCTCCAGCGCATCTGGCCGCCGTAGTTCATGAACAGCACCGGCCGCACCACGTGGTCCGCCAGGGCCTCGGTGTAGCCGTAGGTGTAGTCCGCCCGCGACTGCATCACGCCCGGGGCCAGCTCGTCGTAGGCGACGAAGGGGATGGGGTGCTCGTCGGAGCGGAACGGGGTGCCGGTGAGCGCGACCCGCCGGGTGGCGTGGGTGAAGGCGAAGGTGACGGCCTCCCCCCAGCTCTTGGAGTCGCCGGCGTGGTGGATCTCGTCGAAGATGACCAGCGTCTCCTTCGAGTGGCACAACGCCTCGTACACGTAGGAGCGGGCCGCGACACCCGCGTAGGTCACCGCGGAGCCGTGGTACTCCTTGGCGCGCCCGCGCCTCGACGACCCGCCCAATCCGGGGTCGAGCTGGATGCCGACGCGGGCCGCGGCGTCGGCCCACTGCACCTTGAGGTGCTCGGTGGGGGTCACCACGACGATGCGCCGGACGGTGCGCGACGCCATCAGGGTGAGCGCGATGCGCAGCGCGAACGTGGTCTTGCCGGCGCCGGGGGTGGCCACGCAGAGGAAGTCGCGCGGCTGGTCCCGCTCGTACTGCTCCAGCGCCGACGCCTGCCACGTGCGCAGCGACGACGCGGTGCCCCACGCCGCGCGTTGCGGGAAGGCGGGAGACAGGTGGTCCAGCGCGGAGGAAGACATACGGTCGGTGACTCTAGCCAACAGGGGGCCGCCCACCCAAGCCCCGACACGCCGGTCGGAGCCGTCAGCCGGCGCGCAGGCCCTCGTAGGCGGCCAGGGCCCGGCTGCGTCCGTCGGCGAGCGCGACGACCGGCTCGGGCCGGTGGCCGAGGTCCACCCGCCAGGAGAGGGGGGCGGCGGCGGCGAACTCCCGCGCACCCTCGTCGTGCGGCGCGAGCCAGTGCGAGCGGTACAGCGCGCGCGGGTCGAACTTGGTGGCCTGCGTGTCGGGGTTGAAGATCCGGAAGTAGGGGGAGGCGTCCGGGCCGCAGCCGGCCACCCACTGCCAGTTCATCGCGTTCGACGCCGGGTCCCAGTCGGTCAGCGTCTGCCCGAACCAGGCCAGGCCCACCAGCCAGTCGGTGAGGAGGTGCTTGGTGAGATAGCTGGCCGCGATCATCCGCACGCGGTTGTGCATCCGGCCGGTGGCGAACAGTTCGCGCATGCCGGCGTCGACCATCTCCACGCCCGTCAGGCCGCGACGCCACAGCTCCGCGGCCTCGCCGTCGCCCTCCCAGGGGAAGGCCTCCCACTCGGGGCGCCAGCAGCGCTCGCCGAGGTCCGGCGACTCGTGGAACAGCTCGCGGGCGAACTCCCGCCATGCCAGCTCGGAGAGAAAGGACTCCACGCCCGGGGCACCCGCACGCCAGGCGGGCAAGCAGTGGTGCCAGATGCGCCGGGCGCTGATCTCGCCCACGGCCAGGGCGTCGGAGAGCCCGGAGGTGGCGGGGCGCCACGGCTCGTCCCGGTGTCGCGGGTAGTCCGCGACCGCGTCGTCGAGGAAGGCGGCGAGGCGTCGGTGGGCGGAGTCCTCGCCCGCCTCGACGTGGCCGGCGACGACGTCCCAGCCCCGGTTCATCGAGGTGCGGGCCTCGGGCCAGTCGAGGGCCTCCGACCGCGGCCACGCCTCGGGCGCGCGGAGCTCCGGGGCCTCCAGGGGTGCCTGGATCGGGACCTGCTTCAGCGCCTTGAAGAAGGGCGAGTAGACCCGGAACACGCCGCCGGAGCCGGTGCGCACCGAGCCACGGGGGACCAGGTCTGCCAGGGGGTGCAGGTGGAGCGGCACGCCCGCCGTCGCGAGGCCCTCGTCGTCGGCGAACGGGAAGCCGACGGTGGTGTGCACGGCCGTGGCGGACGCCTCCCGAAGGACCTCGGACAGCACGTCGGCGGGTCGTCCGCGGCGGACGATCAGGCGGCTGCCGCGACGCCTCAGCTCGGCGTCGAGCCCGGGCAGGCTCATGGCCTGCCGCTGCGCCGAGGCCGGATGCGCGGCGGCCTCGTCCGGATCCAGGATCACGAGCGGCACGACGGCGCCCTCGGCCGCGGCGGCCACCAGGGCCGGGTGGTCGTCGAGACGCATCACGCGCCTGAACCAGCAGATCGTGGTCATCGGGGGAATCAAGCTCCTGTGCTCGGTGGGCCCGGAGGCGTGGGGTGTGGGGCGAGTCTAGGCGTCCATATCCAGATGGCGGTGGTGCCAACTCTCCCGAACCGGTGCGCCGCGGCGAGGGCTGACCGATCAGAGATAAGGCTCAGGACAGCCGGAGGAGCTGGCCCAGGTCCTTGACGCCCAGCTCCTGAGCGAGGGCGAGGTAGAGCTCGCCGCAGGCAAGGGCGTCGACGACGGCGTCGTGGCCGCGATAGTGGGGCAGGCCCGCCCGGGCACGCAGCTTCCAGAGGCGCAGCGCGTCTCGCGGGTGGTCCTCGTCGAAGCCCAGCGCGCGATGCCCCAGCCCCATGGTGTCGACGGCGGGCACGTCGATGCCCACCCCATACAGCCGCCGTACCGCAGCCGCGAGGAAGCCCACCTCGATGGCGGCGTGGTGCGCCAGCAGGACGCGCCCGGTGAGGCGCTCGAACACCCGGTCCACCGCCTCGGCGCTGGGGATGGCGCCGGCGAGCTCGTCGTCGGTGATCTGGTGGATGACCGCCGACTGGCCCACGTCGCGGCCGGGATTGACGAAGAAGTTGGTGGCGGTGCCCAGCGGGATGGCCAGCCCGTCGACGTCGATCATCCCGACCGACAGGACGTGGTCGGTCCCCGGCGTCAGGCCGGTGGTCTCGAAGTCGATCGCGAGGAGCGCCACCTCGCTCAGCGGCGTGGACCGGGGCTGCGGCTCGGCGAGGAGGTAGCGGCGCAGCGGGCCGTCGGGCACCTTCGCGGCGGCGCCGGCGTTGGTGCGCCGGAAGGGCCAGATCATGAGATGAACTGGGTCTGGAACGTCACGGTGAGCGCGGACTGGGCCTTGCCGACGATCGTGAAGGCGTCGCGGAGGTGGCGGCGCTCGAAGTCGGACAGGTCTCCCGGGTCGATGTGGTTGTCCGGCTCCAGACCCGCCGCCACCTGCCTGCCCTGGTGCTGCAGCCGGGTGTAGCCGAGGAACTCGTAGGCGTCGAGGAGGTTGTCCACCTCCGCACCGTGCTCGGCGGCCGCGAGCAGCCTGCCCCGGGTGGAGACCTGGGGGAGCCCCTTGTGCAGCGCGTGGATGCGGGCCACGTCGACGATCGGGTTGATCCCGCCCAGCTTGATGTCCAGCCGGTCCCGGTGCTGCCCCTTCTTCTCGACGACCAGGCCCCTCAGGAATCCGATGGGCACCTCGGCGTCGTTGGCGTGCTTGGCGAGGTGCCCCAGGAACCGCGACGACGACGGCGCTGTGCGCAACACCCGCTGCTGCAGCGCCACGTAGAGGGTCTGGTCGCCGTGGATGGGGCGCATGTCGAAGAAGATCGACGAGTTGAGCACCGCCTCCGAGGTGGGCGCGGCCAGCCAGGCGCCGAACTCGCGGCTCCAGGCGGCCAGGGGCTTGCGCCACTGTGGGTTGGTGGCCATGGCCTCGCCCTTGCAGCGGGGAAAGCCGCACTCCACCAGTCCGGCGGTCACGAACTCGGCCAGCTGGGCGAAGTAGGCGTCGTGCTCGTCGCGGTAGTCGTCGCTGAGGATGAGGGCGTGGTCCTGGTCGGAGGCGAGGGCCTGCTCGCCGCGCGCCAGCGAGCCGAGGGCCACCCAGCAGTACGGCACCGGGGGCGGGCCGAGGCGCTCCTCCGCCAGGTCGAGCAGCCGCTGCCACAGCGCCTCGGTGGTGCGGCTGACGATGCGGGTGATGTCCTCCGCGGTGGCGTCCTGACGCAGGAGGCGGCCCACCAGTCTCGGGACCCGCCCCATGACCCTCGCCAGGGAGGCCGGGTCGTGCTGCCTGGCCAGGTCACCCACCACGTAGAGCGGGCTGGACCGCTCGAGGCGCATGAGGTCGCCGGAGGTGACCATGCCGAGGATCCGGTCGCCGTCCATCACCGGGAGGTGGTGGATCTTGTGCTCCACCAGGTGGAGCAGCACGTCGAGGGCAAGCGCGTCGTGGGCGATGGTGTGGGGAGCGGTGGACATGGACTCGGCCAGCGGCGACGACGGGGGCACGGCCCGCGCCACGACGCGGCGGAGGTCGCGGTCGGTGAGGATTCCGGCGAGGCGGTCGCCGTCGGTGACGAGGATGGCGGAGACCCGGGCCTGGTCCATCGCCTGGGCTGCCTCCCCGACGGTGGCGCCGACGTGGATGGTGATCGGGGAGCGGGTGAGCATCTCCGAGACCGGCACCTGTAGGACTGGCCCGCCCTCGGGCACCTGGCGGGTGACGTCGCTCAGCCGCGACTCGGTGAAGTAGCGCCGCACCTCCGGCACGGCCAGGAGTTCGCGCACCACGTCGGGCGCGAAGCCCCACAGCAGTGTGTCCTCCAGGGCGGTGAACGTGAAGCGCGAGGGCCGCTCCTCGATGATGGACAGCTGCCCGAAGCAGGCGCCCTGCTCGTCGTGATCGACCAGCGCGCCGTCGGCGTCGACGATCTCCACGGCCCCGGAGCGGACCAGGAACATCGCGGTGGGGGCGGCCCCGGCCGCCAGGATCACCGTCCCGCGACGCACGTAGCGGCCCACCGCCCGCTTCGCGAAGGCGGCGATGCGGCCCGGCGGCAGCAGGGACCACGGCTCGCGGGCCGCGAGGAACTGGGTGATGTCGGCGAGCTCTGACACGGCGGATCCCCTTCGATCAGTCGGTGGCCGCAGCCTATCCCTCCCGGCCATGCGTGGCACGACACGCCGGCTGAGCGGGCGCCCGGGTACGTGGGCGGCGCCGGGGTGGGGGTGCGACGGCGTTTCGTGCACGGGGGAGGGGGAGGGCGCGGGCACGAATGTGCGGTCGAGGCGGGGCCCGGGTACGTGGGCGGCGCCGGGGTGAGGGTGCGACGGCGTGTCGTGCACAGGGAGAGGGGGCTGGATAGGGTGAGGGGAAGTCTGGACGAGAGCCATGGAGGGCAGAGCAGTGTCGGAGATCGAGTCGTTCGCGCCGGGGTCCGGGCGACGGGTGCGGCCGAGGTCGCGGGTGGCGTCGGACGCCGCAGAGATCGACCTGAGCGGCACGTGGCGGTTCAGGTTCTCCGCGCGCCCGGACCTCGCGCCGGAGGGCGCCGCCGCGCCGGACCTCGACGACTCGGAGTGGGACGAGATCCGGGTGCCCAGCCACTGGGTGCTGCAGGGCCGCGACGACTGGGGCAGGCCCGCCTACACCAACGTCAACTTCCCCTTCCCGGTTGAGCCGCCCTTCGTGCCCGACGACAACCCGACGGGGGACTACCGCGTCGCGTTCGACCTGCCCGAGGACTTCGGCCACCGGGTCCACCTGCGCTTCGACGGCGTGGAGTCGCTGGCCATCGTCTCCCTCAACGGCTCACAGGTGGGCGTGGTGCGGGGCAGCCGGCTGGCCCAGGAGCTCGACGTCACGGCTGAGGCGCGCCCCGGCCGCAACGTGCTCCACGTGCGCGTGCACCAGTGGTCCGCGGCGAGCTACGTCGAGGACCAGGACCAGTGGTGGCTCCCGGGCATCTTCCGCCCCGTGACCGTGCTGGCGCGCCCCGCGGCCGGCATCGACGACGTGTGGCTGCGGGCCGACTTCGACCCCGAGACCGGCGAGGGCACCCTGCTGCCCGAGGTAAGGGCCGGCGACGACGCCTACCCCGTCACGGTGACCATCGACGAGCTCGGCCTCACCGCGACATTCGAGGCCCCCGGCGACGTCGCCCCGATCCCGGTGGGCCCCGTCGCCCCCTGGAGCGCGGACCGCCCACGCCTATACGACGCGCGCGTCGGCAACGCCGTCGAGAGCCGGACGCTGCGGGTGGGGTTCCGCCGCATCGAGATCGTCGGCCACGAGTGGCGCGTCAACGGCCGCAAGCTGCGCATCCGCGGCGTCAACCGGCACGAGTACGACCCCGACCACGGACGGGTGTTCGACACGGAGAAGGTGCGCGCCCAGCTCCACCTGATGAAGCGGCACAACATCAACGCGGTGCGCACCTCGCACTACCCGCCCCACCCGGACTTCTTCACGCTCACCGACGAGATCGGCCTGTGGGTGATCGACGAGTGCGACCTCGAGACCCACGGTTTCGAGCGCGGCGGCTGGGTGGACAACCCCACCGATGATCCCCGCTGGCGAGAGGCGCTGGTGGATCGCGCCGAGCGCATGTTCGAGCGGGACAAGAACCACCCGTCGATCGTCGCGTGGTCGCTCGGCAACGAGGCGGGCACCGGCGCGAACGCGGCGGCCATGGCCGCCTGGCTGCACCGCCGCGACCCCGAACGCCCCGTGCACTACGAGCCCGACTTCGAGGGCCGCTACACCGACATGGTCTCGCGCATGTACGCCACGGTGGAGGAGATGGAGGACCTGTCTGCGGGCACCGGACACAACCTCCGGGGCTCCGCCGGGCGCAGCGCGGTGCTCGCCGGCCGCCCCATGATCCTGTGCGAGTACCTGCACGCCATGGGCAACGGCGCCGGGGCCGTGACCGACTACGAGGAGCGCTTCGACACCCTGCCGCAATGGCACGGCGGCTTCGTGTGGGAGTGGCGCGACCACGGCATCCGCACCACCACCCCCGACGGCGTGGAGTACTTCGGCTACGGCGGCGACTTCGGCGAGCAGCTGCACGACGGCTCGTTCGTCTGCGACGGCATGGTCCTGTCGGACGGCACGCCCACCACCATGCTGGCCGAGTACGCGGCTGTGGTGACCCCGATCAAGCTCACCGTCACCGACGAGGAGCTCGGCGTGGAGAACCGCCGCCACGACGGCGACACCGCCGACCTGCGCATCCTGTGGCGCGACGAGCTGGACGGCCGCGAGGTGGCCTCGGGGGAGGTGGACATCCGCCCGGTGGCGCCCGGTGAGCTGGTGTGCGTCGAGCTGCCCGCGTTCCACGCGCCTGAGGCCGGGGAGCTGTGGCGCACCGTCGAGGCGGTCACGGCGTCCGACGGGCCGTGGGCTCCGGCCGGTCACGTGGTCAGCCGCGTGCAGTCGCTGCTCGCGGACCCGCCCGCGGCCCCCCGCCGTCCGGTCACCGGGCCCGTCCCCACCGCCGCCGACGGCCGCTACGCGCTGGGCCATGCGCGCTTCGACGCCCGCACGGGCGATCTCGTCGAGCTCGCCGGCCGCGACATCCAGGGCCCCCGCCTCGAGCTGTGGCGCGCGCCGACCGAGAACGACTCCCTGGCCGGCTTCAACTCCTACGTCGACGTCGAGCCCACCGCCTCCCGCGGGGTCGGCGCGCCGGCACCGTCGTCGCTCGAGCAGTGGCGGGCCGCGGGCCTGGACCGCCTGCACCGCCGGGTCCTCTCGGTCACGGCCGGGCCCGGCCGCCTCACCGTCCTGCACCGCTACGCGCCCGCCGCGACACGTGAGGCGGTCACCGTCGAGCTGGACTGGACCCTCGACGGCGACGCGCTGAGGCTGGACGCCTCAGCCGTCCCGACGAAGGGCTGGACCGGCACGTGGCCTCGGCTCGGGCTCCACCTGGAGCTCCCGCACGGGCTCAGCAGGGCCTCGTGGTTCGGCACCGGCCCCCACGAGAGCTACGCCGACTCCTCGACGGCGGCCTACGTGGGCCGGTTCGAGTCCGCGATCGCCGACCTCGTGGTGAACTACGCGGTGCCGCAGGAGAGCGGCCACCGGCTGGACCTCCGCGAGCTGGAGCTGCCCGAGCTGGGGCTCACCGTCTCCGCCGAGCGGGCCGGCGGGGAGCTGCCCGGCTTCACGATCAGGGCCCACGACGCGCACCAGGTCACCGGCGCCCGGCATCCCCACGAGCTGCCGGAGCCGACGGCCACGCACCTGTACCTGGACGCTCAGCAGCATGGGCTCGGCTCGCGCTCGTGCGGGCCCGACGTGCGCCCCGAGTACATGCTCCGACCCCGGGCCGCGGCCTGGGCGCTGAGGCTGTCGATCGGGTAGGCGAGACGGGCGGGGGCCGGTTTCCGGAGGGTTCCTACGAGGAGTAGTATTTATCTCACTCGTTGGCGACACCGCGGTGGCCGGCTCCTGGACGGATCCGCCCCGGTTGTCGGTCGGCGGCGCTGCCAGTGCACACGAACCCACGCGTTCATCTCACAGGGAGCAGCATGACGGCCTCGGCCACACTTCACGACAGCACCTCGGCCGCCGATCCGTGGCAGGGATTCACCCCGGGGGAGTGGCAGCGCAGCGTGGACGTCCGCGGCTTCATCCTCGCCAACTTCACGCCCTACCTCGGCGACGCGGCCTTCCTGGCCGGTCCCACCGCCAAGACCCTCCGCGTGTGGGACACCCTCCAGCGCGAGTACCTGAGCGTGGAGCGCGCCCGCCGCGTCTATGACGTGGAGACCCACATTCCTGCCGACGTCGACGCGTTCCCCGCCGGCTACATCTGCGCCGACGACGACGTCGTGGTCGGCCTCCAGACCGACGTGCCCCTCAAGCGGCCCATGATGCCGCAGGGCGGCTGGCGCATGGTGGAGACCGCCATCCGCGAGGCCGGCCTGGAGCCCGACGAGCGGGTCAAGGAGATCTTCACCCGCTACCGGAAGACGCACAACGAGGCCGTCTTCGACATCTACACCCCCCGCATCCGCAAGGCGCGCAGCGCCCACCTCATCACCGGGCTGCCGGACGCCTACGGGCGTGGCCGGATCATCGGCGACTACCGCCGCGTCGCGCTCTACGGCGTCGACCGCCTCATCGAGGCCAAGCGCGTGGACCTCGACGCCGTCGCAGGGCAGCCGTTCTCCGAGAACTGGGCCCGCTACCGCGAGGAGCACGCCGAGCAGATCAAGGCGCTGCAGAAGCTGAAGAACCTCGGCGCCAGCTACGGCTTCGACCTCGCCCGGCCCGCGGGCACCTTCGTCGAGGCCGTCCAGTGGACCTACCTCGCCTACCTCGCCTCCGTGAAGAGCCAGGACGGCGCCGCCATGAGCATCGGCCGCCTCTCCGGCTTCTTCGACGTCTACGCCGAGCGCGACCTCGCCGCCGGCACCCTCACCGAGGAGGGCGCCCAGGAGGTGATCGACGCCCTCGTCACCAAGCTGCGGATCGTGCGCTTCCTGCGCACCAGGGACTACGACCAGATCTTCTCCGGCGACCCCTACTGGGCCACCTGGTCCGACGGCGGGTTCGCCGACGACGGCCGCACCCTGGTGACGAAGACCTCGTTCCGGCTGCTGCAGACGCTGCGCAACCTCGGCCCGGCGCCCGAGCCCAACATCACCATCTACTGGGACCCGGCCCTCCCGTCGGGCTACAAGGACTTCTGCTCCGCGATCTCCATCGAGACCTCCGCCCTGCAGTACGAGTCCGATCACCAGATCCGCTGCCACTGGGGCGACGACACCGCCATCGCGTGCTGCGTCTCGCCCATGGCCATCGGCAAGCAGATGCAGTTCTTCGGTGCCCGCCTCAACACCGCCAAGGCGTTCCTCTACGCCGTCAACGGGGGCCGCGACGAGATGACCGGCAGGCAGGTGGTCGAGGGCTTCGCCCCCATCACCGGCGACGAGCCGCTGGACTTCGACACCGTGTGGGCCAGGTACGACGAGATGCTCACCTGGGCCGTCGAGACCTACGTCGAGGCGCTCAACATCATCCACTACTCGCACGACCGGTACGCCTACGAGGCCATGGAGATGGCCCTGCACGACGACGAGATCGTGCGCACCCTGGGCTGCGGCATCGCGGGGCTGTCCATCGTCGCGGACTCGCTGGCGGCCATCCGCTACGCCACCGTCACCCCGGTGCGCGACGAGACAGGCCTGGTGGTCGACTACATCACCGAGGGCGACTTCCCCCGCTACGGCAACGACGACGACCGCGCCGACGAGCTCGCCCAGCTCGTGGTCGCCACCGTCATGGACAAGATCCGTGGCATCCGGCTGTACCGCGACGCGGTCCCCACGCAGTCGGTGCTGACCATCACCTCCAACGTGGTCTACGGCAAGGCCACCGGCGCCTTCCCCTGCGGTCACGCCGCCGGCACCCCGTTCGCGCCCGGAGCCAATCCCGAGAACGGGGCGGACACCCACGGGATGCTCGCCTCCATGATGAGCGTGGGCAAGCTCTCCTACGACGACGCGCTCGACGGCATCTCCCTGACCAACACCATCACCCCCCAGGCGCTCGGCCGCACGGCGGAGGAGCGGGTGGCCAACCTCGTCGGGATCCTCGACGCCGGCATGGGTGAGGGGCTTTACCACGCCAACATCAACGTGCTCAACCGCGAGACGCTCCTCGACGCCATGGAGAACCCGGAGAACTACCCGCAGCTCACCATCCGCGTGTCGGGGTACGCCGTCAACTTCGTCAAGCTGACCCGGGAACAGCAGCTCGACGTGCTGTCGCGGACCTTCCACGAGGCCCTGTAGCCGTGACCGCGACCCTCGTGCGGCCCTCGTCCATGCTGGGCGGGGTGCCGGTGGCCGACCACCTCGACAGGGGAGAGCTCCTGGCCGCGCAGCGGGCGGGCGAGGTGGGCTCGGTCCACTCGTGGGAGCTCGTGACCGCCGTCGACGGGCCGGGCACGCGGATGACCACGTTCCTGGCCGGCTGCCCGCTGCGCTGCCTCTACTGCCACAACCCGGACACCATGGCCGCCTCGCGCGGCCTCCCGATCATGGCCGACGACCTGCTCGCCAGGATCCGGCGCTACCGCGGGGTGTTCCGCGCCACGGGGGGCGGCATCACGCTCTCCGGCGGGGAGGTCCTGCAGCAGCCCGCCTTCGCGGCGAGGATCCTGCGCGGGGCGAAGGACATGGGCATCCACACCGCCCTGGACACCTCCGGGTTCCTCGGCCGCAACGCCTCCGACCAGATGCTGGCGGACGTGGACCTCGTCCTGCTCGACGTCAAGGCCGGCGACGAGGAGACCCATTCCCTGGTGACCGGCCGACCGCTGGCGCCGACGCTGGAGTTCGGCCGCCGGCTCGGGGAGCTCGGGATCGAGACGTGGATCCGCTTCGTGCTGGTGCCCGGCCTGACCGACGACCCCGCCTGCATCGACGGTGTCGCCGAGTACGCGGCCTCACTCCCCGCGGTCGGGCGTGTCGAGGTGCTCCCGTTCCATCAGATGGGGCGCGACAAGTGGGCCGAGCTGGGGCTCGACTACGCCTTGGCGCACACCGCGGCGCCCTCGCAGGAGGGTGTGGAGGCTGCGCGGCGCGCCTTCCGGGACCGCGGCCTGCTGGTCTACTGAGGACCCGGGCATCCGACCCACCGTCGATTTGGCCGACCGGGCAGACCGTGCCAGAATGGTCCGGTTGCTCCGCGAGGGGTTGGCGTCCTGTGGCGCCGTGCCCCGCGAGTGAGGTCGAGCAGACGCCCAAGCGCGAGATGTGACCTTCCCGCCCGGAAGGTTGGTCTTCACTTGCGGCAACGAGCACGACACTCCCGACCTCGGGGGTTGGAGTGACAAGGGGTAATACCCCGAAGGAACTTGAAATTTCCAAAGGGCTAGAGAAGAAGGAACGACGTGGCTGGACAAAAGATCCGCATCAGGCTGCGGGCGTATGACCATGAGGTCATCGACAGCTCGGCGCGCAAGATCGTCGACACCGTGACCCGCACGGGCGCGAAGGTGGCCGGCCCCGTGCCGCTGCCGACGGAGAAGAACGTGTACTGCGTCATCCGTTCGCCCCACAAGTACAAGGACAGCCGCGAGCACTTCGAGATGCGTACGCACAAGCGTCTGATCGACATCCTCGATCCGACGCCGAAGACGGTTGATTCGCTGATGCGTCTCGACCTGCCTGCCGGTGTTGACATCGAGATCAAGCTTCCGTGAGGTCTGAAGAGATGAGTGAACGAATCGTGAAGGGCATCCTGGGCACCAAGCTCGGCATGACCCAGTTGTGGGACGAGAACAACAAGGTCGTCCCCGTGACCGTGATCCAGGCCGGCCCCTGCGTCGTGACCCAGGTCCGCACGCCCGAGACCGACGGCTACTCCGCCGTTCAGCTCGGCTTCGGTGCGATCAAGGCCAAGAAGGTCACCAAGCCGGCCGCCGGGCACTTCGCCAAGGCGGACGTCACCCCCCGCAAGAACCTCGTCGAGCTCCGCACCGCGGATGCCTCCGAGTTCACCCTGGGCCAGGAGCTGACCGCCGAGGTCTTCGCCGACGGCGAGATCGTCGACGTGACCGGCACCACCAAGGGCAAGGGCACCGCGGGCGTCATGAAGCGCCACGGCTTCCACGGCCTCAAGGCCTCGCACGGTGTGCACCGCAAGCACCGCTCGCCGGGCTCCATCGGCGGCTGCTCCACCCCCGGCAAGGTCTTCAAGGGCCTCAAGATGGCCGGCCGGATGGGCAACGCCAAGGTCACCATCCAGAACCTCAAGATCCACGCCGTCGACGCTGAGCGTGGACTGCTGCTGGTCCGCGGCGCGATCCCCGGCAACAACGGGTCCCTCGTCGTCGTCCGCAGCGCAGCCAAGAAGGGTGTCGTCTCATGACCGACCTGACCGTTGACGTCGTCGACGCCAAGGGCAAGAAGGCCGGCAAGGCCGATCTCCCCGCGGCCCTGTTCGACACGCCCACCAACATCCCGCTGATCCACCAGGTCGTCGTGGCCCAGCTGGCCGCGGCCCGCCAGGGCACGCACTCCACCAAGACCCGCGGCGAGGTCCGCGGCGGTGGCATCAAGCCGTGGCGCCAGAAGGGCACCGGCCGCGCCCGTCAGGGTTCGCGCCGCGCCCCGCAGTGGGCCGGTGGCGGCGTCGTGCACGGCCCGCAGCCGCGCGACTACTCGCAGCGCACCCCCAAGAAGATGATCGCGGCGGCCCTCCGCGGCGCCCTGTCGGACCGCGCCCGCGAGGGTGGCGTCTTCGTCATCTCCGAGATCGTGGCCGGGGACAAGCCGTCCACCAAGGCGGCCATCGAGGCCCTCACCGGCGTCGCGGGTGACCTGAGCAAGGTGCTCGTCGTCCTGGACCGCTTCGAGGATGTCGCCTGGCTGAGCCTGCGCAACGTCCCGACGGTGCACGCGCTCGCCGTCGACCAGCTCAACACCTACGACGTGCTGGTCAACGACAAGGTGGTCTTCACCTCCGCAGCGCTGGCCGCGTTCTCGGCCGGTCCCGCGGGCGGCAAGTCGGCCAAGGCCGTCGCCACCGAGTCCGAGGCGGCCGCCGAGGACACCACGACCGATCCGGTCGAGATCGCCGACGAGGCCCCGGCCGACGAGGCGCCCAAGGCCAAGGCCAAGGCCAAGAAGACTGAGGAGAAGGACAAGTGACGACAGCGCTGAAGATCCGCGATCACCGCGACGTCATCCTGCGTCCCGTGGTGAGCGAGAAGAGCTACAACCTGCTCGATGACGGCAAGTACACCTTCATCGTCTCGCCCGACGCCAACAAGACCGAGATCAAGATCGCCATCGAGGCCATCTTCGACGTCAAGGTCACCTCAGTGAACACCCTCAACCGCACCGGCAAGCGTCGCCGCACCAAGTACGGCTACGGCAAGAAGGTCGACACCAAGCGTGCGATCGTCACCGTCGCTGAGGGCCAGAGCATCGACATCTTCGGAGGCCCGGTCAACTGACCGGCGAGCCGCTGAGAGAAGGAACGAACACTCATGGGTATCCGTAAGTACAAGCCGACTACGCCGGGCCGCCGTGGCTCCAGCGTGTCCGACTTCGTTGAACTCACGCGCTCGACGCCGGAGAAGTCTCTGCTCGCGCCGAAGCCGAAGACCGGTGGCCGCAACAACACCGGGCGCATCACCACGCGCCACATCGGTGGCGGCCACAAGCAGGCCTACCGCATCATCGACTTCAAGCGCTACGACAAGGACGGCGTGCCGGCCAAGGTCGCTCACATCGAGTACGACCCCAACCGCACCGCCCGCATCGCGCTGCTGCACTACGCCGACGGCGAGAAGCGCTACATCATCGCGCCGAACGGCCTCTCGCAGGGCACGATCATCACCGCCGGTGAGGGCTCGGACATCAAGCCGGGCAACAACCTCGAGCTGCGTCAGATCCCCGTCGGCACCACGGTGCACGCGGTGGAGATGCGCCCGGGCGGCGGCGCCAAGCTCGGCCGCTCGGCCGGTGCCGCCATCCAGCTGGTCGCCCGCGAGGGCAAGTACGCCACGCTGCGCATGCCCTCGGGCGAAATGCGCATGGTGGACGTCCGCTGCCGCGCCTCGATCGGGACCGTCGGCAACGCCGAGCAGTCCAACATCAACTGGGGCAAGGCCGGCCGCAGCCGCTGGAAGGGCGTCCGCCCGACCGTCCGCGGTGTCGTCATGAACCCCGTCGACCACCCGCACGGTGGTGGCGAGGGCCGCACGTCGGGTGGCCGTCACCCCGTGTCGCCGTGGGGCAAGCCCGAGGGCCGCACCCGCGACAAGAACAAGGCGAGCAGTCGCCTGATCGTCCGCCGTCGCAAGACCGGCAAGAAGCGCTGATAGGGAGCCTGAGGAACTATGCCACGCAGCCTGAAGAAGGGCCCCTTCGTCGACGACCACCTGCAGAAGAAGGTGGACGTGCAGAACGAGAAGGGCACCAAGACCGTGATCAAGACCTGGTCGCGCCGCTCGATGATCGTCCCCGACATGCTGGGGCACACCATTGCGGTGCACGACGGGCGCAAGCACATCCCGGTGTTCGTCACCGAGTCGATGATCGGTCACAAGTTGGGCGAGTTCGCTCCCACGCGCACCTTCAAGGGGCACGTGAAGGACGACAAGAAGGCCCGTCGCCGCTAAGGCGCGAGAAAAGGAACTGATTCAACTATGAGCAACGAGAACGGCAACAGCCGTCGTCGCGAGAACCTGCTCGGTGATCGTCCTGGCTCGTACGCCATTGCGCGCCACGTCCGGATGAGCCCCACGAAGGTCCGCCGCGTCGTCGACCTGGTCCGCGGCATGGACGTCAAGGACGCCCTGGTCGCACTGAAGTTCGCTCCGCAGGCCGCCTCTGAGCCGGTCTTCAAGGTCGTGGCCTCGGCCGTGGCCAACGCGGAGAGCGCCGAGGCACTGCGGTCCGATGACCTCTACATCTCCAAGGCGTTCGTCGACGAGGGCGTGACGCTGCGTCGAATCCGCCCGCGTGCGAAGGGTTCGGCCAGCCGCATCCTCAAGCGCGGCGCGCACATCACCGTGGTCGTCGAACCCCGCGAGACGAAGGGAGCCTGATTATGGGCCAAAAGATCAACCCGATTGGCTTCCGCCTCGGCATCACCACCGACCACAACTCGCGTTGGTACAGCGACAAGCAGTACTCCGAGTTCGTCGGCGAGGACGTCAAGATCCGGGAGTACCTGACCAAGACGCTCGAGCGCGCCGGCATCTCGTCGATCGAGATCGAGCGCCGCTCGGAGCGGGTCACCATCTTCCTGCACGCCGCCCGCCCGGGCATCGTCATCGGCCGTAACGGCGCCGAGGCCGAGCGTGTCCGCGCTGAGCTCGAGAAGCTCACCGGCAAGCAGGTGCAGCTGAACATCCTCGAGGTCAAGAACCCCGAGATCGATGCGCAGCTCGTGGCCCAGGGTGTCGCCGAGCAGCTCGGCGCCCGCGTCGCGTTCCGTCGCGCCATGCGCAAGGCCCAGCAGACCGCCATGCGTGCGGGCGCCAAGGGCATCCGCATCAAGTGCTCCGGGCGTCTCGGCGGCGCCGAGATGTCGCGCTCCGAGGGCTACCGCGACGGCCAGGTGCCGCTGCACACCCTCCGCGCCGACATCGACTACGGCTTCTACGAGGCCCGCACCACGTTCGGCCGCATCGGCGTCAAGGTGTGGATCTACAAGGGCGACGTCACCGGCACCCGCGCCGAGCGCGCGGCCCAGAAGGCCGCCCGCAACGCCGCCCCCGGTGGCCGTCAGCAGCGTCCGGGCCGTCGCCCGGCACGCGGCGAGGGTCGCGGGGACCGTCCCGAGCGTGGCGGACGCCGTCGCGCCGACGCAGCCCAGGGCGACGCCCCCGCTGCGGCCGCAACTGAGAACGCAGGAGCCTGATCATGCTGATTCCTCGTCGAGTCAAGTTCCGTAAGCAGCACCACCCCACGCGTGACGGTGCGGCCAAGGGCGGCACCAAGCTCGCCTTCGGTGAGTACGGGATCCAGGCGCTCGAGTCCTCCTACCTGACCAACCGTCAGATCGAGGCCGCTCGTATCGCCATGACCCGCCACATCAAGCGTGGCGGCAAGGTCTGGATCAACGTCTACCCGGACCGCCCCCTGACCAAGAAGCCGGCCGAGACCCGCATGGGTTCCGGTAAGGGTTCCCCCGAGTGGTGGATCGCCAACATCAAGCCGGGCCGCGTGCTCTTCGAGCTCTCCGGTGTCCCGGAGGACGTCGCCCGCGAGGCCATGCGTCTGGCCATCCACAAGCTGCCCTTCAAGGCACGCTTCATCAAGCGCGAAGCAGGTGACATCTGATGAGTAATTCTCTCGCCGCACACGACCTGCGTGGTCTGTCGCGTGATCAGCTCAACGCCAAGGTCGTTGAGCTGAAGGAGGAGCTGTTCGGCCTCCGGTTCCAGGCTGCCACCGGCCAGCTGGAGTCGAGCAGCCGGATGCGCAACGTCCGCAAGGACATCGCACGCATCTACACCGTGCTGCAGGAGCGCAACCTCGGCATCGTCGACGAGCCGGTTGTTGAGGAGAAGTGAACATGAGTGAAGAGACCACCACTGAGCAGCGCGGCGCCCGCAAGGTGCTGCAGGGCATCGTCGTGTCCGACAAGATGGACAAGACGATCGTCGTCCTCGTCGAGGACCGGGTGAAGCACCCGCTGTACGGCAAGGTCATGACCAAGTCCTCGCGCCTCAAGGCGCACGACGAGGAGAACTCGGCCGGCATCGGCGACCGGGTCCGCGTCATGGAGACCCGTCCGCTGTCGGCGCAGAAGCGCTGGCGCCTGGTCGAGATCATCGAGCGCGCCAAGTAGGCCCGCACGCAGTCAGCACCGCGGGAGATCGCCCCTTCCCGGGGAAAGGAACGGGGGTGTGTGTGTTTAC
>NZ_JBUZNN010000001.1:454824-599116 GCF_055326235.1 Tessaracoccus yangjingae
GATACCAACAAGCGAAAACACCCCCTCCCCCTCCCCCTTTCTTTTTCCCCCCCCCCCGGTGCTGTGTGCGCTCAGGTGTGCGTCGGCTCAGGCGCCTGTGGCGGGGAGGCCCGGGCGGGGGTGGGCAGGCGGGACAGGCACCATCACGGCGGGAGGGGGAGTCCGCGTCGGTGGGGGCGCCGGGCTGGTGCTCGGGCGAGCGGTCGGCTCAGGCGTGGGCGTGGGTGTGGGTGTGGGTGTGGGCAGGGGGGCCTCGGTGATGAGAACGGTCTGGGACGGATGCCCCACCGCGTGCTCCACGATGACGGGGTCCAAGCTGTCGTGCGTGAGGCTGACCGTCGTCTCCGCCGAGTAGCAGCCGGGCGCGCTCAGCCTCGCCGCGGCCAGGCCCGCGAGCTCCAGCCCCTGCGTCCCCCAGGGCAGGTCCAGGTCCCGGTAGCTCCCCACGACGGGGGCGCCGGTCCAGTCCACGCCAGCACAGGTGGCGGCCCCGTCGGCCTCGCGGGGGCGGACGGGCCCGACGAGGCTGCCGGAGACGCGCACCCGCAGCTGTGATCCGTCAGGCACCTCGAGCCCCGGCACGCCGGCCAGGCGGACGGTGTCCGAGGCCTCGACCCCCTGCGCGGCGAAGCCGTTCGGGCTCAGCTCGGTGCTGACCTCGGGAGCGACCACGAGGCTGGTCTCGGGCAGCTGGGGCCAGGACGGGGGCGGGGGAGTGGTGACGAACTCCGCCGGCTCCAGGGTCTCGACCCACGTGTAGTACCCCGCCCCCGGGAAGCTCAGCTCCTCGCTGTGCACCTCGGCGCCGCCGTCGTCGCCGTAGCGGCCCGTGAAGCGGGCGGTGCCGACGCGTGGGGCGTGTGCCGGGTCGGCCGCGGTGAGCTCATCGAGCGAGGCGAAGGGCCCGTACAGCGTGGTCGTGCCCGCGAACGGCGCGCCGGGGCGACCGCCCGACACCGTCACGATGTCCACCGCCGGCCGTCCCGCCACCGCGACCACGTCGCGGGTCCGCGTGGTGACCATCGGGGTGAAGAGGGGCTCCAGGGTGGCGGTCTCCGACGCCGACACCGTCCGAGTGGGCGGTGCCACCAGGAGGCGCTGCACGGTGCGCTCCGCGGGCACGAAGACCCGGGGGGCCGGGCCGGCGAGGCCTGCGAAGGAGATCTCCACACCGCCCGAGGTGGGGTCCGCCCCGGGGAGCGGAAGCGCCACGTCTATGGAGACGACGTCTCCTCCCGTGCGGGCCGGGGACGAGACGACCGACATCGAGCCCGTGCCCCGCGCGCTCAGGGCGACTCCCGGCACGCTGTTGCCCGACCGCGACACCACCGAGGCGAGCAGCCGTCCGGTGGGGTCCTCAAGGGTGGGGA
Organism: Tessaracoccus yangjingae; assembly: GCF_055326235.1. NCBI lineage: Bacteria > Bacillati > Actinomycetota > Actinomycetes > Propionibacteriales > Propionibacteriaceae > Tessaracoccus > Tessaracoccus yangjingae. The sequence goes on from NZ_JBUZNN010000001.1 coordinate 456,195, forward strand.
GCCTGTCCCACACGAGCCTGGCTGTGTAGGGGCCGGCGTAGAGCGACGCCTCGCGGGTCAGCCGGTCGAACTCGGCGCGGGCCGACGGATGGGCGGCCACCACCGCAGCCCACCGGGCCCCCTCCCGTGCGGTCTGCTCCGCCCCGCCGACGGTCCGGAGCCGGACGAAGTGCTCGACGGCCGAGCCGGTGTCCGCCGAGGGCGCCTGACCGGTCTGCATGAGGACCCAGGCCAGGTCCGCCAGCTCGTCGGCGCTCGCGGCGACGGTGCCGTTCCCGTGCGGGAGGAGGGACCCGGCGGCCAGCCCCGTCTGCTTGATCAGCGGGCCGCCCACGGCGGCCTCGGTCCATCCGGTTGCCCGGCGTGGGGGAGCCGACATCAGGTCGGCGCAGTAGGCGGTGGTCTGGCCCATGCGATAGGCCCCGTACCAGTCGCGGCCCGTCCTCGGCATCGTCACGGTGTGGCCGGAGCCCTCCCGTGGACCGTCCTGTGGGCCGGCGAGGGCGGGGTCCGGCCGGATGAGCGCCATGAGCAGCAGGGAGATGAGGAGGACGGGGGCGAGGTACCGGCGCATGTCGTGGGCTTCCTGGGAGTCTGGGGATGTCGGCCCCACTGTGGTCACCGGCCGACGCGATTTCCCGTGCGGCAGGCAACCTGTGGACAACCACCCAAGGCGTTACAGATGCCGTCCTGATAAGGGACGATGCTGGCACCCCCCCCGTGAGACCGGTGCTCGCCGCCGGCGCGATGCGGGCATCGCGCCGAGCCTGGGGTAGACTCCTCCCCAGCACTCGGATCGTTCTGCTTCGAGTCCCCGAGCTTCATTTTCCTGATGCCATCGCGCTGCGGACCTTTCCGCGCCGGGCAGAACCGCTGCATCGCCCCCACATGGGAGTACCTTTCATGACCACCCTGTCCTTCGGCGCGCTCGGCGTGCCCTCCTCTCTCAGCGCAGTCCTCGAGGGCCGCGACATCACCACCCCCACGCCGATCCAGGCCGCGACCCTGCCGGATTCGCTCAGCGGCCGCGACGTCCTCGGCCGCGGACGCACCGGCTCCGGCAAGACCTACGCGTTCCTGCTGCCCCTGGTGGCACGCCTCGCCGCGTCGTCGACCCGTCGCGCGCCCAAGCGTCCCCGGGCCATGATCCTGGCGCCCACCCGCGAGCTCGCGATCCAGATCGACGAGGCCCTCGCGCCGCTCGCCCTGACCGCCGGCCTCACCTCGCGCACCATCTTCGGCGGCGTGAACCAGAAGCCGCAGGCGGCCGCCCTGACCAGGGGCGTCGACGTCATCGTCGCGTGCCCCGGCCGGCTCGAGGACCTGATCGCCCAGGGCGTCGCCTCGCTGGCCGGCGTCGAGATCACCATCATCGACGAGGCCGACCACATGGCCGACCTCGGCTTCCTCCCGTCCGTGCGGCGCCTGCTCGCGCAGACCCCGAAGACGGGGCAGCGGATGCTCTTCTCCGCCACCCTGGACAACGCCGTGGGCACCCTGGTGAACCAGTTCATGCACGACCCGGTGGTTCACGAGGCGGACTCAGCCGAGTCGCCGGTGGCCACCATGACGCACCACGTGCTGCACGTGGCGGACGCGCAGCACCTGCCGGTGCTCATCGACCTCGCCGCCGCGCCCGGACGCTCCGTGGTGTTCACCCGCACCAAGCACCGCGCCAAGAAGATCGCCCGGCAGCTCAACGCCGCCGGGATCCCCGCCGTCGAGCTGCAGGGCAACATGAGCCAGAACGCGCGCGAGCGCTCGATGGCCGCCTTCCATTCGGGGACGGCGCAGACCCTGGTCGCCACCGATGTCGCGGCCCGCGGCATCCACGTCGACGACGTGGGCCTCGTCATCCACGCGGACCCGCCGGTGGAGCACAAGGCCTACACGCACCGCTCGGGCCGCACCGCCCGCGCCGGGGCGGAGGGCACCGTCGTGACGCTCATGCTCGACGAGCAGCGCTCCGACGTGCGGACCCTCACCCGCAAGGCCGGCGTGAACCCCACCGTCACGCGCGCCGACGAGCGCCACCCGGTGCTGCAGGAGATCGCGCCCGGCGAGCGGTCGTTCCCCGGCGGCATCGTGAAGCCCGAGGTCCCGCAGCAGCAGGGCGGGGGAGGCCGACGTGGCGCGGCCGCGCCCCGTCCGCGCACCGGATCCGAGCGTCCCCAGGGTGGCCGCGGTCAGCGCCCCCAGGGCCAGCGCGGCGAGCGCCCCTCGGAGGGCCGGTCCCGGCGGCCTGCCGCGGCGGCCGCCGCCTCGTCGGGTGGCGTGGCGCGGTTCTCCGCCGAGAGCGGCCGTCGCAGGAGCCGCTAGCACCAGGAACCGATCGGCATCGATCACGATTCCGAGCCGTCCCGAGCCGCCCGGCCCGCGTCCACACGCGGGCCGGGCGCTTCGCATTGTCCGGCCCGGGACCCACCGATGCAGTGACGTATCCTGGAAGGCTCACGGCCCCTCTGCCGCGACCCTCCCGCCACCCGAGGACCCATGCTGCAGCTCGAGAACGTCCGCAAGTCGTACACCACCGGCGACTTCACCCAGGTCGCCCTGGACGACGTCTCGATCGCCTTCCGTGACAACGAGTTCGTCGCGATCCTCGGTCCGTCGGGCTCCGGCAAGACCACGCTGCTCAATGTCGTCGGCGGCCTGGACCACTACGACTCGGGCAACCTCGTCATCGACGGCATCCCCACCGACGAGTACCGCGACCGCGACTGGGACACCTACCGCAACAACCGCATCGGGTTCGTGTTCCAGGCCTACAACCTCATCCCGCACCAGAGCGTCCTCTCCAACGTGGAGCTGGCCCTCACTCTTGCGGGCGTCGCGCCGTCGGAGAGGAAGCGCCGGGCGCTGGCCGCGCTGACCGAGGTGGGGCTGGCCGACCACGTGCACAAGCGCCCCAACCAGCTCTCCGGCGGACAGATGCAGCGCGTCGCCATCGCCCGCGCGTTGATCAACGACCCGGAGATCCTCCTGGCCGACGAGCCCACCGGCGCCCTCGACTCGGCCACCAGCGTGCAGATCATGGCCCTGCTGACCGACATCGCCCGCGACCGCCTCGTCATCATGGTCACCCACAACCCCGATCTCGCCGAGGAGCACGCCACCCGCACCGTCCAGCTCCGCGACGGCGTCGTCTTCTCCGACACCGACCCGTACCACCCCGAGCCCCAGGAGGAGAAGGGACGCCCCGCGAGGCGCACCGCCATGAGCTTCCTCACCGCCATCGCGTTGTCCTTCAACAACCTGATGACGAAGAAGGGCCGCACCCTGATGACGTCGTTCGCCGGCAGCATCGGCATCATCGGCATCGCCGCGATCCTCGCGCTCGCCAACGGCGTGGGCCTCTACATCAAGGGCGTCGAGGAGGACACACTCTCCCTGTATCCGCTGTCCATCGAGCGGCAGGGCTTCGACCTCACCGCACTGCTGGGAGGCGGGTCGGCCGACGGGACCGACGACGACGCCCCCGAGCCGGGCGCGGGCGAGGTGCCCGAGGCCCAGAGAGTCTCCAGGATGCTGGGAGGCGTCGGCACCAACGACCTCGCCTCCCTCAAGGAGTACTTCGACGACGGCGACAGCGGGATCGAGGCCTACGTCAACTCCATCGAGTACAGCTACGACATCACCCCGCGGATCTACTCCGAGGCGGGCGGCAGCCCCCGCCAGGTCAACCCCGACACCACCTTCAACTCCGTCGGGCTGGACCCCACCTCCACCGTCACCTCGCTGATGGGCCCCGGCGCGGGATCCGGGGTGTTCCACGAGCTGGTCGAGGACCTGTCGCTGGTGCAGACCCACTACGACGTGGTGGCCGGGCGCTGGCCCGACGACGCGCTCGAGACCGTGGTGGTGTTGAGCCCCAGCGGCAAGGTCAGCGACCTCACGCTCTACGCCATGGGTCTGCGCGACCCCGCCGAGCTCGACTCGATGGTCACCCAGCTCGCCAACAAGGAGCCCATCACCGAGCCCGGCGCCCCGATCACCGTCACCTACGACGACCTGCTCGCCACCACCTTCCGGCTCGTCAACGTGCCAGACCTCTACAGCTACGACGACGAGTTCGGCGTGTGGACCGACCGGAGCTCCGACGAGAGCGTCGTGGCCGCCGTCGTCGACGCCGCCGACACGCTGAAGGTGGTCGGCGTGGTGCAGGCGGCCGAGGACAGCACGATCCTCCAGTCGGGCATCTACTACACGCCGGCGCTGACCAGGCATGTCATCGAGAACGCGGCCGACAGCGCGATCGTCGCCGACCAGCTGGCCCGCGCCGACGTCAACGTGCTCACCGGCCGCAGCTTCGCCGACGACCAGGCCGCCGCCGAGGACATGGACCTCTCGCAGCTCATCAGCGTCGACGAGGAGGCCATCACCAAGGCCTTCACATTCGACGCCGATGCCCTCGAGATCGACACCTCCGCGCTGGAGGACCTGAGCCTACCCGAGCTGTCCTTCGACGCCTCGTCCCTGCCGGCGCTGGACCTCGGCGCACTCCTGGGGGAGCTCGACCTGGCCTCCGTCGTCGCCGCGCCCGACATGGGCGCCGAAGCGGGCCAGGTGGTGAGCTGGACCACGTCGCTGGCCACCTCGTTCGCGGTCTTCGTCGCCGAGAACCAGCTGGATCCGGCGGACACGCAGGCCAACTTCCGGCTCTTCCTCGAGTCTCCCGCCGGGCAACAGCTGCTCGTCGGCACGGTCCGGGAACCCGAACCCCTCGACGCCGAAACGGTCGCCGCCCTGCTGGAGGCCCTGCTCGGCTTCGCCCCGGCGCCCGCACAGCCTGGTGAGGATGCCTCCACCCCGCCGGCCGAGGATCCCCCGTCCCAGCCGGCCGAGGATCCCTCGTCCCAGCCGGCCGAGGATCCCTCGTCCCAGCCGGCCGAGGATCCCTCGTCCCAGCCGGCCGAGGATCCCTCGTCCCAGCCGGCCGAGGATCCCTCCGCCGAGCCCGACCCCGCGCCCAGCAACCCGCCCACCGCCGCGGCCAGGGTCGCCGAGTTCCTGGCGACGGAGCAGGGCCAGGCCGCCCTGGCGGCCACCGGCGGGCTCGTCGACCCGGCAGGGCTGGAGGCCGCCGCGCAGGCCTTCGACGGGTTCGTCGCTCAGGCGTTCCCCGCCGGGGAGCAGCCCGAGGTCCCCGACGTCGCGGCACTGGTGCGGGCCTTCCTCGCCTCGCCCCAGGGGCTGGAACTCCTGACGAGCCTGGGGGCGGCGCCCGCCGGGCAGGCCCCGGCCGCAGAGTCGCAAGGGGAGGAGGCCGGGTTGCTCACGCAGCTGGTGCGCGGCTACCTCGCCTACACCGTCGACGCCAGCCTCCCCATCGACGAGGTGGAGGCCAACCTCGACGGCTTCCTCTCCTCGACGCAGGGCGCAGCCCTCCTCGCCCAGGCGTCGGGCCTGATCGACACCGACGCGCTCACCGCCCAGCTGCAGGGCGCGATGGGCTCCTACGTCGAGGGCGTGATGGGCGCGGTGACCGGCACGCTCTCCACGCAGCTCGCCGACGCGCTGGGCACCCAGATCTCCAGCGCCATCGAGGGCTCGATGGGCCGGCTCAGCGAGAACATGGCCGACGCCATGGGCATCGACGAGGCGGCCTTCGCCGAGGCCTTCCAGCTCAACCGCGACCAGGAGGAGCTGACCCAGCTGCTGATGGCGATGACCGCACGGCAGCTGAGCTCCTACGAAGGCAACCTGCGCACGCTCGGCTACGGCGACCTCGCCGACCCGTCCACCATCCAGATCTTCCCCAAGGACTTCGAGTCCAAGGAGCAGGTGCTGAGCATCCTCGACGCCTACAACGCCAGCGCCAGGCAGGCGGGCGACGAGGATCGGGTCATCACCTATACCGACCTCGTGGGGGCGCTGATGGGCTCGGTCACCGACATCATCAACACCATCAGCTACGTGCTGGTGGCGTTCGTGGCGATCTCGCTGGTGGTCAGCTCGATCATGATCGGCGTGATCACCTACATCTCGGTGCTGGAGCGGAAGAAGGAGATCGGCATCCTGCGCTCCATCGGCGCGAGCAAGCGCGACATCAGGCGGGTGTTCAACGCCGAGACCCTCATCGTCGGGTTCGTGGCGGGCCTGCTCGGCGTGGTGGCCACGTTCCTGCTGACGATCCCCGCCAACGCCATCGTCGAGGCCAGGTTCGACGTGCCGAACGTGGCCCAGCTGCCGTGGCAGGCCGCCATCATCCTGGTGCTGGTCAGCATGGGGCTGACCGCGCTGGCCGGGCTGATCCCGGCGTCGGCCGCCTCGCGCAAGGACCCCGTCGAGGCGCTGCGGAGCGAGTGAGCGCGTGGAGAGCCGGCCACCGGCCGTGCTGGAGGCGGGCCCACCGCCTGCGCCGCCTAAACGGGTCGCGGGCGCCGTCGGGGCTGATTTCGTCCCTGGGGCGGCGCGGGCTAGACTGTGCCAGTTGCCTTGGGTCTGTGCCCTTTCGAGGGGACCTTTCCCGGGTTTCAACCATGGCTTCCTCTCTCTCGAGTTGGGGGCTGCCTCCTGGCAAAATCCAGGGGGTTTCGTTTCTAGTTCCGCCAGGCCTCATGCATGGGAACCGGTGGAGCAAGGAGAAGTAATGATCCAGCAGGAGTCGCGACTGAAGGTCGCCGACAACACTGGTGCCAAGGAGATCTTGTGCATCCGTGTGCTCGGTGGCTCGAAGCGCCGCTACGCCTACCTCGGCGACACGATCGTCGCCACCGTCAAGGACGCGATCCCTGGCGGTAACGTCAAGAAGGGCGACGTGGTCAAGGCCGTCGTCGTCCGTACCGTCAAGGAGCGTCGCCGCGCCGACGGTTCCTACATCAAGTTCGACGAGAACGCCGCCGTCATCCTGAAGAACGACGGGGAGCCCCGCGGCACCCGCATCTTCGGCCCGGTGGCCCGTGAGCTGCGTGAGAAGAAGTTCATGCGCATCGTCTCGCTCGCACCGGAGGTGATCTGACATGGCATCGCTCCACGTCAAGAAGGGTGACCGCGTCAAGGTCATCTCGGGCAAGGACAAGGGCGTCATCGCCGAAGTCATCGCCGTGGACCCGGCGGCCGAGCGCGTCACCGTGCAGGGCGTCAACCTGGTGAAGAAGCACCGTCGCGAGTCGCAGACCGCGGCCGGCCGCAAGGTCGAGGGTGGCATCATCACCGTCGAGGCTCCCATCCACGTGTCCAACGTTCAGCTCGTGGTCAAGGTGGACGGCAAGGAGGTCGTCACGCGCGTGGGTTACAAGCGCGTCGACGTCACCAAGCGCCGCCCCGACGGCACCGAGTACACCGCCCAGCGCTCCGTGCGGGTCGCCCGCAAGACCGGTGAGGAGATCTGATGACCGCCACCGCAGCCCCCGCCGCGATGCCGCGCCTGAAGGCCAAGTACCGCGAGACCATCGTTCCCGCCCTGCAGGACGAGTTCAGCTACGCCAACGTCATGCAGATCCCCGGTCTGGTCAAGATCGTGGTCAACATGGGCGTGGGTGAGGCCGCGCGCGACTCGAAGATCATCGAGGGCGCCATCAAGGACCTCACCGCCATCACCGGCCAGAAGCCGTCGGTGACGAAGGCCCGCAAGTCCATCGCCCAGTTCAAGCTGCGCGAGGGTCAGCCCATCGGCTGCCACGTCACGCTGCGTGGGGACCGGATGTGGGAGTTCGCCGACCGTCTTCTGACGCTCGCGCTCCCGCGCATCCGTGACTTCCGCGGCCTCAACGGCAGCCAGTTCGACGGCAACGGCAACTACACCTTCGGCCTCTCGGAGCAGGTCATGTTCCTGGAGATCGACCAGGACCGGATCGACCGCGTCCGCGGCATGGACATCACGTTCGTGACCTCCGCGGACAACGACGCCGAGGGTCGTGCGCTCCTCAAGCACCTCGGCTTCCCGTTCAAGGCCGTCGACGACGCCAAGAAGCAGAAGACCAAGCGCGGCCCCGCGTTCTACGCCAAGAAGAAGAAGTGAGCTGAGCCATGGCAAAGACAGCACTCAAGGTCAAGCAGGCCCGGAAGCCGAAGTTCGGTGTGCGCGCCTACACCCGCTGCCAGAAGTGCGGGAGGCCCCACTCGGTCTACCGCAAGTTCGGCCTCTGCCGCATCTGCCTGCGCGACATGGCGCACGCGGGCGAACTGCCCGGCGTGACCAAGTCGTCCTGGTGATCCCGGACCCACTCTTCCTTCTGAATTTCAAGTTGCGACAGGTCCCTGACGGGAAACCGGCGCGAGAAAGAGGCAACAAGTCATGACAATGACTGATCCAATTGCAGACATGCTGACGCGTGTGCGCAACGCCAACCAGGCGTTCCAGGATTCGACGTCCATGCCCTCGTCGAAGATCAAGGTGCGTATCGCCGAGATCCTCAAGACCAACGGCTACATCTCGGACTTCGAGCTGACCCAGGTCGAGGGCCAGGTGGGCGACGTGCTCAAGGTCACCCTCAAGTACGGCGAATCCCGTGAGCGCTCCATCGTGGGTCTCCGTCGAATCAGCAAGCCCGGCCTGCGCGTCTACGCGAAGTCCACCGAGTTGCCGAAGGTGCTGGGTGGTCTCGGTATCGCCATCATCTCGACCTCTCAGGGCCTGCTGACCGACCGCGACGCAAAAGCCAAGTCCGTGGGCGGCGAAGTACTCGCCTACGTCTGGTGACCGGGCGATAGGTAAGGAGAAACAGATATGTCACGTATTGGCAGGCTCCCCATCGCCATCCCGACCGGCGTCGATGTGAAGCTCGACGGCCGTCAGGTCGACGTCAAGGGCCCGAAGGGCTCGCTGACGCTCACCGTCGCGGAACCGATCACCATCGAGAAGCAGGAAGACGGCCAGCTCGCCGTCGCCCGTCCCAACGACGAGCGGCTCAGCCGGTCCCTTCATGGCCTCACCCGCACCCTGGTCAGCAACATGATCCAGGGCGTCACCGAGGGCTATGAGAAGAAGCTGGAGATCGTCGGTGTGGGTTACCGCGTGATCTTCAAGAGCCCGCAGCAGCTCGAGTTCGCGCTCGGCTTCTCGCACCCCGTGATCGTGAACGCCCCCGAGGGCATCACCTTCGCCGTCGAGGCCCCGACCCGGTTCAGTGTCCAGGGCATCGACAAGCAGCTTGTTGGCGAGACCGCGGCCAACATCCGCAAGCTCCGCAAGCCCGAGCCGTACAAGGGCAAGGGCGTCCGCTACGCGGGCGAGCACGTCCGCCGCAAGGCTGGAAAGGCTGGTAAGTGATGGCCATCTCGCTCAGCAACCGCAAGTCGCTGGCTCCCAAGACGGCGTCCCGCGCCCGACGGCAGCTGCGTGCGCGCAAGAAGATCAACGGCTCGGCCGAGCGTCCCCGTCTCGTCGTCACCCGGTCGTCGCGTCACCTGTTCGTTCAGGTCATCGACGACGTCCAGGGCCAGACGTTGGCGTCCGCGTCCACCATGGAGGCCGACGTGCGCGGCGCCGAGGCGGACAAGTCGGAGAAGGCGCGCAAGGTCGGCGCCCTGATCGCCGAGCGTGCCAAGGCAGCCGGCATCGAGCAGGTCGTCTTCGACCGTGCGGGCAACAAGTACCACGGGCGCATCGCGGCTCTCGCCGACGCGGCCCGCGAGGCCGGGCTCGGCTTCTAACGACGAAAGGAAAGGTTTTTCACGATGAGTGAGACCCAGCAGCGCCGCGGTGGCGGCGCGACCGGTGAGCGTCGTGGCCGTGACGATCGTCGTGGCCAGGCTCCCAAGGAAGAAAGCAAGTACCTCGAGCGGGTGGTGACCATCAACCGCGTCGCCAAGGTCGTCCAGGGTGGTCGTCGCTTCAGCTTCACCGCACTGGTGGTCGTCGGAGACGGCGAGGGCATGGTGGGCGTCGGATACGGCAAGGCGAAGGAGGTGCCGGCCGCCATCGCCAAGGGTGTGGAGGAGGCCAAGAAGCACTTCTTCCGCGTGCCGCTGATCCAGCGCACCATCCCGCACCCGGTGCAGGGCGAGAAGGCGGCCGGCGTGGTCATGCTGCGCCCGGCCTCCCCGGGTACCGGCGTCATCGCCGGCGGCTCGGCCCGCGCGGTCCTCGAGTGCGCCGGCGTGCACGACGTGCTCGCCAAGTCGCTCGGCTCCTCCAACGCCATCAACGTGGTGCATGCCACCGTCGAGGCGCTCCAGCAGCTCGAAGAGCCGGAGGCCGTGGCCAGGCGCCGCGGGCTGCCGGTCGAGGACGTCGCTCCGGCGGCACTCCTCCGCGCTGCCAAGGAAGAGGTGACCCACTGATGGCGGAGCTGAAGATCACCCAGGCAAAGTCTGGGGTGGGTGGAAAGCAGTACCAGCGTGACACGCTGCGTACGCTCGGTCTGGGCAAGATCGGCGCCTCGGTGGTCCGTGAGGACCGCCCCGAGGTGCTCGGCATGATCCGCACCGTCGCCCATCTCGTTACCGTGGAAGAGGTGAAGTGAGATGACGCTCAAGCTGCATCATCTGCGTCCCGCCCCCGGCGCCAAGACGGCTAAGACCCGTGTCGGCCGTGGTGAGGGATCGAAGGGCAAGACCGCCGGTCGCGGCACGAAGGGCACGGGGGCCCGCAAGAACGTCCCCCAGAACTTCGAGGGCGGCCAGATGCCGTTGCACATGCGCCTGCCGAAGCTCAAGGGCTTCAAGAACCCGTTCCGGGTGGAGTTCCAGGTGGTCAACGTCGGCCGTATCGCCGAGTTGTTCCCCGAGGGTGGCACCGTCGAGGTCGCAGACCTCGTCGAGGCCGGCGCCGTGCGCTCCGGCAACCTGGTCAAGGTGCTCGGCACCGGCGACGTGGCGGTGGCGCTCAACGTGTCCGCCCACGCGTTCTCCGGCTCCGCCAAGGCGAAGCTCGAGGCTGCCGGCGGCTCGGTGACCGAGCTCTGAGTTCGGTCCTCACACCAGCAACACCACCGACGGGGTGGGCCCGGAGTCACTCCGGGCCCACCCCGTCGGTCATTCCACGCCGCGGACCGTCGGCCGGGGACGTTTTGGTGCCCGTGCGGCGCTTGATAGGCTTCCCTGGTTGCCGTGCCGAGAGTGCACAGTGCCGTGTAGTTTCCGAAATCGAAAGTAGGGTCGGATGATCTCCGCCTTGGCCAACGCGTTGAAGACACCGGACCTTCGCAAGAAGATCTTCTTCACGCTGGGCATCATCGCCGTGTTCCGTCTCGGATCGACGATCCCGTCGCCCAACGTGAGCATCTCCCGGATCGACCAGTGCCTCGCGCTCGCCTCGCAGGGCGACTCTGCGGGCATCTACTCGATGATCAACCTGTTCTCGGGTGGGGCGCTGCTGCAGCTGACGATCTTCGCGCTCGGCATCATGCCCTACATCACCGCCTCGATCATCCTCCAGCTTCTCACCGTGGTGATCCCGAAGCTGGAGGCTCTGAAGAAGGAGGGCGGCACCGGGCAGCAGAAGATCACCGAGTACACGCGCTACCTCACCCTGGTGCTGGCCGTCCTGAACGCCACCGCGTTCGTCACTCTGGCGCGCACGGGTCAGCTGTTCCAGGGCTGCGACGGGATCCTCTACAGCGACGAGCTGCTTCCGCTGGTCACCATGGTGATGATCATGACCGCCGGCACCGCCGTCATCATGTGGATGGGTGAGCTCATCACCGAGCGCGGCATCGGCAACGGCATGTCCATCATGATCTTCACGCAGATCGCGGCCAGCTTCCCCGCCGGACTCTGGTCCATCAAGCAGAGCCACGAGGGCGTCACCGGGTGGTTCCTCTTCTTCCTCGTCATCGGCATCGGGCTCCTCGTGATGCTGGGCATCATCTGGGTCGAGCAGGGCCAGCGCCGGATCCCGGTTCAGTACGCCAAGCGCATGGTGGGGCGCCGCCTCGTGGGCGGGTCCACCACCTACATCCCTCTGAAGGTCAACCAGTCCGGCGTCATCCCGGTGATCTTCGCCTCGTCGATGCTGTATCTGCCCGTGCTGTTCGCGACGTTCCGCCCCGAGGGAGTGGTGTCGGAATGGATCCAGGCCAACTTCACCGGACAGGGCGGGCAGTCCTGGATCTACAACCTGGTGCAGTTCTTCCTGATCATCGCGTTCTGCTACTTCTACGTCTCGATCACCTTCAACCCGGAGGAGGTCTCGGACAACATGAAGAAGTACGGCGGCTTCATTCCCGGCATCCGGGCGGGCAAGCCCACCGAGCGCTACCTCGCCTACGTGCTGTCGCGGCTGACGGCCCCCGGGTCCCTCTACCTGGCCACGATCGCCCTGATCCCCACCATCGCCTTCATGGCCGTGGGCGCCCAGCAGAACTTCCCGTTCGGCGGTACCTCCATCCTCATCATCGTCGGCGTGGCGCTGGACACGGTGAAGAAGATCGAGAGCCAGCTCCAGCAGCGCAACTATGAGGGCTTCCTGCGGTGAGGCTGCTGATCATGGGGGCCCCCGGGGCGGGCAAGGGGACGCAGGCCACGGCGCTGGCGGAGCGCTACGGCGTGCCTGCCATCTCCACCGGTGACATCTTCCGGCACAACATCAGGAACCAGACCCCGCTCGGGATCAAGGTCAAGGAGATCATCGACGCGGGGGAGTACGTCCCCGACGACGTGACCGAGGAGATCGTCGCCGACCGGCTGGCGGACCCGGACTGCGAGCCCGGCTTCCTCCTCGACGGGTTCCCCCGGACGATGCACCAGGTCTTCTTCCTCGACCGGTACCTCGCGGAGCGCGGTCAGCAGTTGGACGCCGTGGTCTCCCTGCACGTCGAGCCGGAGGCCCTGGTCATGCGGCTGCTGGCGCGGGCCGAGATGGAGGGCCGCGCGGACGACAACGCCGACACCATCCGCCGCCGCATGGAGGTCTACGCCGGCCAGACCGCGCCGCTGCTCTTCCACTACGAGAACAAGGGCCTCCTCGTCGACGTCGAGGGTACGGGCACCGTCGACGAGGTGCGCCAGCGCATGTTCGACATGGTCGACGCCCACGCGGGTGCCACCCGGTGATCATCGAGGTCAAGTCCACCGCCGAGCTGAGGTTGATGCGCAAGGCCGGGCTGGTCGTCGCCGAGGGCCTGGAGGCCATGTGCGGGGCCGCCGCGGCGGGCGTCACGACGGCTGAGCTGGACGCCATCGGCCGCGAGGTCCTCGCCCGCAACGGGGCCGAGTCCTCCTTCCTCGACTACGGGTCCATGTGGGGCAACGGGTTCCCGGGCGTGGCCTGCATCTCCGTCAACGACGAACTGGTCCACGGCGTGCCCGGGGAGCGGGTCCTCCGCGAGGGCGACCTGGTCTCCATCGACTTCGGGGCGATCGTGCAGGGGTGGCACGGCGACGCCGCGCGCTCCATCGTCATCGGCGCCCCCAGCCCTGAGGACCTGGCGCTCATCGACGCCACCCGCGAGGCCATGTGGGCCGGTGCGCGGGCCATGCGGGCCGGCGGCCGGGTGGGCGACGTGTCCCGGGCCATCGAGGACTACGTCAAGTCCCTGCCCGTCCGGTATGCGACGCTGCGCGAGTACACCGGGCACGGCATCGGCTCCGAGATGCACATGGAGCCGGATGTGCCGAACTGGTACCGCCGTCGGCCCACCCCGAAGCTGGCCGTGGGGATGGCGCTGGCCATCGAGCCGATGCTCACCACCGGGCTGCACCAGACCGTCGAGCTCGACGACGGGTGGACCGTCGTGAGCCGCGACGCGTCGCGGGGCTCGCACTGGGAGAACACGGTGGCCGTCACCGAGCACGGGCTGTGGGTGCTCACGGAGCCCGACGGTGGTGCCGAGCGCCTCGGGGACCTGTTCGGCCCGCTCGCCGACTGACGGGTGCACGCGCGCCTCCACCGGCGCCTCCCCTGCTTGGCGGCCCAGCCTATGATGGCGGCATGGCGCTCCCTCCGTCCTCGAAGTACCTGCAACGCGCGGCCGATCCGGTCGACGAGACGGAGCGCGAGTCCCTCACCGCCAGGCTCAACGCGGCCTACGGCGACGGACGGATCTCGCACGACGAGTACGCGCAGTCGATGGACGTGGTCTACGCGGCCCGTACCCTGGGGGACCTCGTCCCGGTCATCGAGCACCTGCCTGCGGCCGCCGTCGACGTGCCGGCCATCGTGCAGCAGGGAGGGCCGCCGGCCGGCCGGGTCACGGAGGCCCGGAACCTGATCCCGCTGGCCGTCGGCGTGGGCGTCGTGGGTGTGGCGCTCGTCGCCATCCTCATGCTGCTCCTGGTGGTCACCTTCCTCTGAGCGGGCGGGGTGACGGGAATGCGCCGGGCCGGGGGAGGCCGCTGATGGACGGGTGGCACATCGAACCGCCGGAGCCCAGGCCCTCCCGCCCCATGAAGCTGGGGATCGCCGTGCTCGCGCTGGCGGTCGTGGTGTCGCTGGTGGGCGTGACCTACACCGTCGTGACGGGCGCCGTCCCCGCCGTCGAGGCTGGCCCGGGGGCGCCCGAGGCGCCGCTGGCGGGCCCCGGCGGGTGGACCCTCCCGGACCGCCAGTGGCCACCGCTGCCCCCGCCGGACCCGGCGTCTCCGTGGGCGGCCGCCCAGCAGACCCCGCTCGACGGCGTGGCCCCGGTGACCCTGCGGGGTTGCCCTCCGCCCGCGACCACCCCAACCGAGGAGGCGTGGCGCGCGGCGGTGACGGCCCAATGGGACTGCGTCCACGCGGCCTGGGAGCCGGTCCTGCTCGACCTCGGCTGGCCCACCACACGTCCCGCCGTGGAGTTCTTCACCGGCGAGGGCTCGGAGAGCGGCTGCGGGTACCTGGAGGCTCCCGCCTTCTACTGTTCATCGGGCGACGGCGTGGCGCACTTCGGCGAGGGCCACCTGCGCATGGCCCAGTCCTGGGACCTCGCGGTCAACGAGATGGTCAACCACGAGTACGGCCACCACCTCCAGCACCTCGCAGGCATCACCGACGTCAAGCTCTCCCTCCCACCCGACAGCGGCCTGGAGCGCCGCTCCGAGCTCCAGGCGATCTGCTGGTCGGCGATGATGACCGCCCACAACGACTCGGTGGGGCTCAACGAGACCACCTACGCATCCTGGTTGTCGCGGCTGGACAGCATGCTGGTGGACGGGGTGCACGGCAGCAGGGAGTCGATCCAGCACTGGGGGCTGAGGGGGCTGTACGCGCACACGGCCGGAGACTGCAACGCCTGGGTAGCGCCGCCGGAGGCGGTGGCATGAGCACAGGCCCCGGCTGGCAGCGTCCGCGGATGGGCGGTCCTCAGCGGTGGGCACCCCCGCCCGCGCAGCGGTGGGGACCCCCGCTCCCGCAGCGGTGGGCGCCCCCGCCCCCGCCGCGGCGCTCCGGGGGTGCCGGGGTGGTCCTCCTCGTCCTCCTCCTGCTCGGAGGGGTGGGCCTCTTCGCGGCGGCGGCCTTGTTCGGGGCCGTCTCCGAGCTGGCCTCACCAGAGCCGCCGGCGGTGGTCCAGCCCGAGGCCACACCCTCCGACGAGGCGCCCCCGCCGCCCGACGAGCCCACCACCGAGCCGGGCGAGCCCACCGTCGAGCCGGCGCCCCCCTCGGAGCCGGCCGCCCCGCCGACCCCCCCGGTGGACGAGGTGGGACTCCCGGCGCGTGAATGGCCGCCCATCCCGGGGCCGACGTCGACCAACCCGGACTGGGTGACCCTCCAGCAGAGCGCCCTGTATGCGCCGCCCATCCCCACGTTGGCCGGCTGCCCCGCGCCGGGCGTGGTGGTGAACATGGCGGAGCTGGAGGCTGCAGCCGGAGCCCAGGTGGCCTGCCTGCAGGCCGCGTGGAAGCCCACGCTGGCGAACCTGGGCTACAGCACGCAGGACATCCCGGTGTTCTTCTACGCGGGGGAGCGGGTGGAGACCCCGTGCGGCGAGGTCTACGCCCCGGCGCTGTACTGCTCGGCGCAGGGCGGCGCCATCTACTTCGGCGAGGCCACGCTGAACGGGGCCGCCTGGCACGCCTTCGGCGTCAAGGACATGGCCGGCCACGAGTACGGACACCACCTCCAGTCGGAGGCGGGGATGTTCCTGGCCGAGTACTCCGTGGGCGGCGACAACGAATCGGCGCGGAGGCTGGAGCTCCAGGCCACCTGCTTCGGCTACGCGATGATCGCCCACGACCCGTCGTTCACGATGACCCGCGGCGTCTTCGACTCCTTCGAGCCCTACCTGAGGGCCGTCGTCGAGGACGGCATCCACGGGTCCAAGGACTCCGTGGCGACGTGGGGCCTCAGGGGCCTGTATTCGTCGTCGCTGGGCAACTGCAACACCTGGACGGCGCTGCCGGGCGACGTGGACTGAGAATCAGGGGTGGCGCCGGCCCGCGTCGGAGGCCAGCGCGAACGTGCCCTGCGCCCTGCGGACGCCCAACACGGGGTGGTCCGGGAGCAGGTCGCGCAGGAACTCGTAGTCGCGCAGCACGTAGGCGGCCCTGAGGTCGCCCCCCGCCGCGCGGGCGGAGGCGAGCCCCCACCAGTCCGCGATGTCGCCCCAGCCCGGGGCCGCGAGCGAACCGCCGAACTGGCGCACGGCCAGTGACGAGGTCAACGCGGCGAACCTCAGCCGGTGCTCCAGCGGCCATCCCGCCAGGGTGCCGAGGACGATCGACGCGGCGAAGACGTCGCCCGCCCCGGTGGGGTCGATCGCCTCCGTCGTGACTGCGGGGCAGTAGGCCTCCTCTCCGGACTCCTGATCGATCGCGAAGGAGCCGTTGACGCCGTCGGTCACCACCGCCAGCGGCACCAGCTCTGCCAGCCTGCGCACGGCGTCGGTGGGCCGGTCGGTGCGCGTGTAGCGCATGGCCTCGACGGCGTTGGGCGTGAAGGCGTGGCACTCGTCGAGGAGACGCAGCACCGACGGGTCCCACACCCCGGTCTCGTCGAACCCGACGTCGGCGAAGAGGAGCGTGCCGCGCTCCTTGAGGCGGTGCCACCACGGCGCCGCGTCCTTGAGGTCGACGGCGGCCGCCCGCGCCGCAGGGGCGGCCAGCAGGTTGGGCTCGAGCGATTCGGGCAGCGGATGCATGTGGGTGACCATGCCCCGGTCGTCGTGGAAGGCCATCGACACGGTGAGCGCGGAATGGAAGTTCTCGAACCGGCGCGAGGCGCTCAGGTCGATCTTCTCCTGCCCGCTCAACGTGTCCCACATCCAGTCGGCGTAGGTGTCGTCACCGAAGCCCGTGACCAGCCCCGTGCGCAGCCCCAGCCTGGCGGTCGCCGTGGCGAGGTTGGCGATGCCGCCAGGGCACGATCCCATCCCGGCGCTGCAGAGTTCCTCACCTGGCTCAGGCAGGCGCGGGAGACCGGTGAAGATGAGGTCGAAGAAGATCGTGCCGGTGGTGAGGACGTCCAGGGGCGGGTCCTGAGGGGTGCGCAGCGCCTCGAGGGGATCCCACGGCGAACACTCCTCGCACACGGTGGCGTCGTCGTCCCTGAGGTGGTCGTGCCCGGTCATGCCATGGTCCCTCTTCGCACGTCGATATGCTCGATCCTGCCACGCCACGGGGGACCGGATCGCCCGCACCGGAATCCACCCGCCCCCGTGAGCGGCAAGAAAGGGTCGCCGCCACATGAAACTCGTGATCCTCGGCGGGGGCGGCTTCCGCGTCCCCCTCGTCTACGACGCCGTGGCCACCAACGCGCTCGCCGCCGCCGGGCGCGCCGCCGTCGACATCACCGAGGTGGTGCTGTACGACTCGTCGGCCCCCCGGCTCGAGGCCATCAGCCGGGTCGTCGCGGAGCGCGCGAGGCAACTGACCGGTCCGCCCCGGCTGCGCGTCACCACCGACCTGCGCGACGCGCTGGCCGGGGCGCACTTCGTGTTCGCCGCGATCCGCGTCGGCGGCGCGGAGGGGCGCATCGTCGACGAGCGGGTCGCCCTCGAGCTGGGCCTGCTGGGCCAGGAGACGGTCGGCCCCGGAGGCCTGGCCTACGCGCTGCGGACCGTGCCCGTGATGCGTCACGTGGCCGAGGTCATCGCCGAGGTGGCCCCCCAGGCGTGGACGATCAACTTCACCAACCCGGCGGGCATCGTCACGCAGGCGATGCGCGCGGTGCTGGGGGAGCGGGTCGTGGGGATCTGTGACACCCCGATCGGCCTCGTGCGTCGGGTGTCGCGGCTGCTGGGCGTCTCCCTCGAGCACGACCGGCACCGCGTCGAGTACGACTACGTGGGCCTCAACCACCTGGGCTGGCTGCGCTCGGTGAGCGTCGACGGCGTGGACCGGCTCCCCGGGCTCCTCGCCTCGGACGACTCGCTGGAGCACATCGAGGAGGCGCGGCTCCTGGGCAAGGACTGGGTTCGGGCGATGGGAGCGCTGCCCAACGAGTACCTCTACTACTACTGGAAGACCGACGAGGCCGTCCGCTCCGTCCGCGCGGCCGGAGAGACCCGGGGCCAGTACCTCAACCGCCAGCAGGGGCGCTTCTACGAGGACGTGGCCTGCTGCGATTCGCCCCTGGCCCTCTGGCAGGAGGCCCTCCACGAGCGGGAGGCCACCTACATGGCGGAGGCCCGCGAGGGCGACGAGGCCAGGCACGACGAGGACGTGGCCGGCGGCGGCTACCAGGAGGTGGCCCTTCGCCTCATGACCGCCCTGGCCACCGGTGAGCCGGAGCGGATGATCCTGGACGTCGCCAACGGCACCGGCACGCGCCGCATCATCCCGGAGCTGCCGGGCGACGTGGTGGTGGAGGTCGGCTGCGTCGCCGACGGACAGGGCGTCCACCCCCTCCCTGTCGCCCCGCTCACCCTCCAGCAGCTGGGTCAGATGAGCAGCCTCCGCGCCTCGGAGCAGGCCATCGCGGAGGCGGCCCTGACGGGGAGCCGGGAGAAGGCCTGGGAGGGATTCTCCATCCATCCGCTGGTGGGGTCACCACGGCTCGGGAAGGCCCTCCTCGACGGCTACGCCGCGGCCCACCCGTCGATATCGGCGCTCGTCGGGGGGTAGCAGGGGATCAGGCCAGCGAACCCAGGACCGGGTTCCACTCCTCGATGGAGCGCTCGGCGATCAGCTCGGCCGTCCAGAAGGGATCCTCGTCCAGAAGCTCCTCGATCTCGGTGACCGAGTCCCCGTTGAAGATGAGCAGGGCGCCGGGGAGATCGCTGCCGACGTACGGACCGCTGGCCACCAGCGCAGAGTCGAGCAGCGACGAGAGGTAGGCCCGATGCGCCGGCCGCTCCGCGTCCAGGGCCCGGGGGTCGTCGGTGTAGGTGTACTGGACCACGAAGTAGCTCATGGTCACAGGGTAGCGATCGGCCGCCGCCCGCGACGTTTGGCCTTGCCGGGCGCGCGGCGTAGAATAGCCGATTGGTACTAACCGGCGCGCATGGGGCGGGCCGGCGCAACGAGAGAGAGTACATGGCGAAGAAAGAAGGAGCCCTCGAGCTCGAGGGCACCGTGGTCGAGGCCCTGCCCAACGCGATGTTCCGCGTGGAGTTGGCCAACGGCCACAAGGTCCTCACGACCATCAGCGGCAAGATGCGCCAGCACTACATCCGCATCCTGCCCGCGGACCGCGTCGTGGTCGAGCTGTCCCCCTACGACCTGACGCGCGGACGCATCGTCTACCGTCACAAGTGAGCGGTGCGGCACAACGCACCACCCCCAGGAGAAGGGCATCGCCGGAACCCGGCGGCGCCCTTTTTTCGTGCCCGCAGCCGACGCCCCATGCCTTGTCGGCCC
Organism: Tessaracoccus yangjingae; assembly: GCF_055326235.1. NCBI lineage: Bacteria > Bacillati > Actinomycetota > Actinomycetes > Propionibacteriales > Propionibacteriaceae > Tessaracoccus > Tessaracoccus yangjingae. The sequence continues at coordinate 475,797 of NZ_JBUZNN010000001.1, forward strand.
GGCACTTGCGGCGGGCGTCCCCGTTTTGGTATCCCGCCCACTCGTCGCGTAGAGTGGTGCGTCGGTCGTCTGTGCCCGGACATGTCCGCATGTCCAGCATCTCCGACCAAGCTCATCCACCACAAGATTGGGCGCGTCCGCGCTCCCAGTCGCTGATTGAAAAGGTTGCTCGATGAAGGTTCAGCCGAGCGTCAAGAAGATCTGCGACAAGTGCAAGGTCATCCGCCGGCACGGTCGTGTGATGGTGATCTGCGAGAACCCTCGCCACAAGCAGCGCCAGGGCTGACCAGGGGCCTCCGGGCCACTGGTACGCAGAACACCGCGGGACGGGTCGATCGCCCACTCCGCCGACAACTTCAAACAACGTGAACGCAAGGACCCTCCCGGGTCCCCAACCCCTGGGCGAAGGCCAGGGCCCCGTCGGTGCAGCACAGCACCACAGGCGACGGGGACGCGTCACGCCACACACCTTCGCGGTCCTCGACCGGGCTCACCAGTGGGCCAGGACCGGAAACTTAAGAAAGGTAACCGCCTGATGGCACGCCTCGTTGGTGTTGACCTCCCGCGCGAAAAGCGCCTGGAAGTCGCACTCACCTACATCTTCGGCGTCGGGAAGACCCGCGCCGCCGAGACCCTCGCCGCCACTGGCATCAGTGGCGACATCCGAGTCCACCAGCTCACGGAGGACCAGCTCGTCGCCCTGCGCGACCACATCGAAGGCCAGTACGAGATCGAGGGTGACCTCCGTCGTACCGTCGCCGCCGACATCCGCCGCAAGGTCGAGATCGGCAACTACCAGGGCCGTCGCCACCGCAGTGGTCTGCCGGTCCGTGGTCAGCGCACGCGCACCAACGCGCGCACTCGCAAGGGCAAGAAGAAGGCCGTCGCTGGCAAGAAGAAGGCGCGCTAACCCGCGCCCCTCTGCAGGACTTAGGAGAAAGACTCAATGGCTACTGCAAGCCGCAAGGCGGCCGCCGCCAAGACCAAGGTGCGCCGCAAGGAAAAGAAGAATGTGCTCGCCGGCCAGGCGCATATCAAGAGCACCTTCAACAACACCATCATCTCGATCACCGATCCCACGGGTGCTGTGATCGCCTGGGCCTCCGCCGGCACCGTCGGCTTCAAGGGCTCCCGCAAGTCGACCCCGTTCGCCGCGCAGATGGCCGCCGAGGCCGCCGGCCGCCGTGCCATGGAGCACGGCATGAAGCGCGTCGACGTGTTCGTCAAGGGTCCCGGCTCCGGCCGTGAGACCGCGATCCGCTCGCTCGGGGCCGTCGGCCTCGAGGTGGGTGCCATCTCCGACGTGACCCCGACGCCGCACAACGGCTGCCGTCCGCCCAAGCGCCGTCGCGTCTGATCGCCTGAGAGAGAAGAAGGACTAGCAAGATTATGGCTCGTTACACCGGCCCTTTGACCAAGAAGTCTCGTCGACTCGGGACCGACCTGGTTGGCAACGACAAGGCCTTCGAGCGCCGTCCGTACCCCCCGGGTGTGCACGGCCGCGGCCGCACGAAGGATTCCGAGTACTCGCTGCAGCTCAAGGAGAAGCAGAAGGCCCGCTTCGCCTACGGCGTGCTGGAGAAGCAGTTCCGCCGCTACTACGAGGAGGCCGACCGTCACCCCGGCAAGACCGGTGACCGTCTGCTCCAGATCCTCGAGTCGCGTCTCGACAACGTCGTGTACCGCTCCGGCTTCGCGTCGACCCGCCGTCAGGCCCGCCAGCTCGTGGTCCACGGCCACTTCCTGGTCAACGGCCAGCGCGTGAACATCCCGTCGTACCGCGTCCGCGCGCACGACATCATCGATGTGGCCGAGAAGTCGCTGACCATGACCCCGTTCGTCATCGCCCGTGAGACCCACGGCGACCGCACGGTCCCCGCATGGCTGGAGGCCCGCCCCAACCGGATGCGCATCCTCGTGCATCAGCTCCCCGTCCGCGAGCAGATCGTGGTGGACGTCCAGGAGCAGATGATCGTCGAGCTCTACTCGAAGTAAAACCCAGGGCCGGAGATCGGCCGGAGCGATCCGGCCGGTCTCCGGCGCCACCCGGCCCTGCGGCCACATTCGCACCATCAGATAGCGGTTGGTGCGGGAAGGATCACCGAAAATGCTCATTGCACAGCGCCCCACCCTCGCCGAGGACGTCGTCTCCGAGTTCCGTTCACGGTTCGTCATCGAGCCGTTGGAGCCCGGCTTCGGCTACACCCTCGGCAACTCGCTGCGTCGCACCCTCCTGTCGTCCATCCCGGGCGCCTCCGTGACCAGCATCAAGGTCGAGGGCAACCAGCACGAGTTCTCCACCCTCACCGGCGTCGTCGAGGACGTCACCGAGATCATCCTCAACCTCAAGGGCCTCGTGCTCTCGTCGGAGGAGGACGAGCCGGTGGTCATGTACCTCCGCAAGGCCGGCGCCGGCACCGTCACCGCGGGCGACATCCAGCCCCCGGCCGGTGTGGAGATCCACAACCCGGAGCTGCACATCGCCACGCTCAACGAGAACGGCAAGCTCGAAATGGAGCTCGTCGTCGAGCGCGGACGCGGCTACGTGTCCAGCGTGCAGAACAAGAACCCTGACGCCGAGATCAGCCGCATCCCCGTGGACTCGATCTACTCCCCGGTGCTCAAGGTCACCTACAAGGTCGAGGCCACCCGTGTCGCGCAGCGCACCGACTTCGATCGCCTGATCATCGATGTGGAGACCAAGCCGTCGATCGCCCCGCGCGACGCGATGGCCTCCGCCGGCCGCACGCTGGTCGAGCTCTTCGGCCTGGCCCGCGAGCTCAACGTCGACGCCGAGGGCATCGAGATCGGCCCGTCGCCCGTCGACGAGCAGATCGCCGAGTCCCTCAACCTCCCCGTCGAGGATCTCGAGCTGTCGGTCCGGTCCTACAACTGCCTCAAGCGCGAGGGCATCCACACCGTGGGCGAGCTCGTGGCCCGCAGCGAGGAAGACCTGCTCGACATCCGCAACTTCGGCTCCAAGTCGATCGACGAGGTCAAGGAGACGCTGGCCGGCCTCGGCCTCGCGCTCCGCGACTCGAACCCCGGCTTCGATCCGATGCAGGCCATCGAGCGCTACGACGAGGACAACGACGAAGACGCTGACTTCGCCGAGACCGAGCAGTACTGACCGCCCACCGCACTATCTCTGGAGACTCTTAACTCATGCCCAAGCCAACCAAGGGCGCTCGTCTGGGCGGCAGCCCGACCCACGAGCGCATCATCCTGCGCAACCTTGCCACCCAGCTGTTCGACCACGGCCGGATCACCACCACGGAGACCCGCGCCCGCCGCGTGCAGCCGCTGGCGGAGAAGCTGCTGACGAAGGCCAAGCGGGGAGACCTGCACGCCCGTCGTCTCGTGCTCGCCTCCGTCACGGACAAGGACGTCGTCCGGCGCCTGTTCGACGAGATCGCGCCGTCGCTCGAGGGTCGTGAGGGTGGCTACACCCGCATCACCAAGATCGGCAACCGCAAGGGCGACAACGCCCCCCTCGCCGTGATCGAGATCATCACCGAGCCCGTCGTGGCCAAGCCCAAGGCCAAGAAGGCCGCGGAGCAGCCCGTGGCGACGGCCGAGGAGACCCCGGCCGCTGCCGAGGAGGCCCCGGCCGACGAGGTTGAGGTCGAGGAGACCGAGGTCGCGGAGGAGGCTCCCGCGGACGAGGCAGCCGCGGACGAGGCAGCCGTCGAGGAGACCGACGCCAAGTAAGGCGCACACCGGAAAGGGCCCCCACAGCGGGGCCCTTTCCGCATTCCCGGGGCCTGTGCCCGACGCCCCGGTTGCGGCCCGTCGGAGCGGCGCCGATAAGGTGGGGCGACATCGAAGGAGGAGACGCGATGGTGCGGAAAGCAGTTGTGGGCGCGGCCCTGGCCCTGAGCCTGCTGGTGGGCGGGTGCGCGACCGGGACCTCGAGCGTGCCGGCGACGGACAGCGGAGCGCCCGGGAGCGAGGCGTCGAAGCCGAGCGTCTCCATCGGCGCGGTGACGATCGTCTCCCACCCCTCGCTCGACCAGGTCTACGAGGGCATCCGGGAGGGACTGGCAGAGGCGGGCTACGTGGAGGGTGAGAACCTCACGCTGGACTTCCAGAATCCGCAGGGGGACCAGGCCACGCTGGCCAACATCGCCAACACCTTCGCGGCATCCGACAAGGACCTCTTCGTCGCTCTCGCCACCCCACCGGCCCAGGCCCTCGCCCAGGTGATCCAGGACCGCCCCATCGTGTTCGCCTCGGTGACCGATCCCGTCGCGGCGGGGCTCGTGGAGTCGATGGACAACCCTGGGGGCAACGTGACCGGCACGAGCGACCAGCTGCCCACCGACGAGCAGCTCGCGGTGATCCAGCGGATCATGCCCGACGTGAAGACCGTCGGCATCGTCTACTCCTCGGCCGAGGTCAACGCTCAGGTCCAGGCCGAGGCCGCCGTCGAGGCCGGGGCAGACCTCGGCATCGAGGTGAAGACGGCCACCATCACCAACTCGTCCGAGGTGCAGCAGGCCGCCGAGTCGCTCGACGTCGACGCCTACTTCGTCCTGGTCGACAACACCGTGGTCTCGGCGATGGAGTCCATGATCCAGGTGGCCGAGCAGCGGCAGCGGCTCCTCGTCACCTCGGACCCGGACTCGGTCCAGCGCGGCGCCGCGGCCGCGCTCGCCACCGACTACAAGGCCCAAGGGCTCCAGACGGCCGGCATCATCGCCCGCATCATCGAGGGCGCGGACCCGGCCGGCACGCCCGTGGAGCTGCAGGAGAGCCTGCAGCTGGTGGTCAACCCCGCGGCGGCCGAGCGCATGGGCCACACCATCCCCGACGACGTGCTGGCCGAGGCCGACACCACCTACTGACGTGGACCGCGCGCCGGCGGCCGGCGCGCCGTCACTAGGCTTAGCCACCTGCGAACCAGTTTCCAAGGAGAATCATGAAGCTCAAGGCACTCGCGATCGGCGCCGTCGGCGCCCTCGCCCTCACCGCCTGCGCCGGCACGACCCCGTCGACGTCGGCCTCCGCTGACGCCACGGCCGCGTCCAGCTCGGCCTCCGGCCCGGCCGCGCCCGAGTCGATCAAGGTGGGTGTGGCCACCATCGTGTCGCACCCGGCGCTCGACGCCGCGCAGCAGGGATTCATCGACGCGCTGGCCGAGGCGGGCTACGTCGAGGGGGAGAACGTGGAGTTCGACCTTCAGAACGCGCAGGGCGACCAGTCGACGCTGACCAACATCGCCAACACCTTCGCATCCTCGGACTACGACGGCTTCCTCGCCATCGCCACGCCCACCGCCCAGTCGCTGGCCAACGTGATCACCGATCGCCCGATCGTGTTCGCCGCCGTGACGGACCCGGTCGCCGCCGGCCTCGTCGCCTCCTGGGATGCCCCCGACGCCAACATCACCGGCGTCTCGGACCTCAACCCGATGAAGGAGCAGCTCGAGCTGATCAAGGAGGCGCTTCCCGAGGTGGCCTCCGTCGGCATCGTCTACTCCTCCGGCGAGGTCAACTCCGAGGTCCAGGTGGCCGAGGCCGAGAAGGCCGCCGCCGACATGGGCATGGAGATCAAGAAGGCGACAGTCACCAACTCCTCCGAGGTGCAGCAGGCGGCCGAGTCGCTCGACGTCGACGCCTACCTCATCCCCACCGACAACACCGTCGTCTCCGCGGCCGAGTCGCTGATCCAGGTGGCCGAGCAGAAGCAGACGCCCGTCTTCGCCTCCGACGAGTCGACGATGGAGCGCGGCGCCGCCGCCGGCCTGTCGGTCAACTACACCCAGCAGGGCAAGGACGCAGCGGCCGTCTTCCTCAAGCTCCTCGAGGGCACGCCCGCCTCCGACATCCCGGTGGAGACGCAGACCGAGTTCGACCTGTTCGTCAACCCGGCCGCGGCGGAGAAGCAGGGGCTGACCCTGCCCGAGAGCATCGTCTCGCGCGCCACCAAGCAGTTCTGACCGACGAGGCCTGAGCCCATGATCATCGCGTTCGAGATCGGACTCCTCTACGCCGTCATGGCGTTGGGGGTGTACCTCACCTACCGGGTTCTGGACTTCCCGGACCTCACGGTGGACGGCTCGTTCACGACGGGGGCGGCCACCTGCGCCATCCTCATCGTGAGCGGTGCCCCGATCGCGCTCGCGATGGCGGCGGGGGTGGTGGCCGGCATGATCGCCGGCGCCGTCACCGGGCTGCTGCACGTGTGGGGGAAGATCAACCCGCTGCTGGCGGGCATCCTCACCCAGATCGCGCTGTACTCGATCAACCTGCGCATCATGGGCAACAAGGCCAATGTGCCGCTCCTGCGGCAGGACACGCTGTTCTCCGGCCTCCGCGCCGACGGGGTGCTGGGCACGTGGGCGTCGGTGGCGATCTTCGCCGTCGTCGTCTTCGTCATCGGCGCCCTCGTCTACTGGTTCCTGGGAACCAGCTACGGCGTGGGCATGCGGGCCACGGGCGACAACGAGCTGATGGCCCAGTCCCAGGGCATCAACACCGGGACCACGAAGATCGTGGGGCTGATGCTGTCCAACGGTCTCGTGGCGCTCTGCGGCACGCTGGTGGCGCAGTACCAGGGCTTCTCCGACATCTCGATGGGCATCGGCCTCATCGTCGCCGGCCTGGCCTCGGTCATCGTCGGCCAGGCGATCTTCGGGCTCACCGCGGTGTGGCAGGCCGTCATGGCCGCGGCGCTCGGCTCGGTGCTCTACCGGGGCGTCATCCAGATCGCGCTCAACAATGGATTCAACCCCAACGACATGAAGCTCGTCTCGGCGGTGCTCGTGGTGCTCGCCCTGGTGCTTCCGGCCTGGGGGCCGCTGCGCCGGCTGCGGTCGCAGCGCAGGCGCGCCAAGGCCCTCACAGAAGGGGCGGCCGCCTGATGCTCAAGCTCGCAGGAGTCACCAAGCGCTTCTTCCCCGGCACCGTCAACGAGCGGGTCGCGCTCGACAACCTGACGCTCACGCTCCACGAGGGCGACTTCGTCACGGTCATCGGCTCCAACGGGGCGGGCAAGTCCACCATGCTCAACGTGGTCGCGGGCAGGTACCTGCCCGAGAGCGGCCGGGTACTCATCGACGACCGCGAGGTCACGAAGATGCCCGAGCACCGGCGGGCCAGGTGGGTGGCCCGCGTGTTCCAGGACCCCATGGCCGGGACGTCGCCCCACCTCACCATCGAGGAGAACCTCTCCATCGCCTTCGAGCGCGGAAAGCGTCGCGGCCTCGGGATGGCGGTGACCAAGCCGAAGCGGGCGCTGTACCGCGAGGCGCTGACCACCCTGGAGCTCGGGCTGGAGGACCGGCTGCAGATGCGCGTCGGCATGCTCTCGGGCGGTCAGCGACAGGCGCTGAGCCTGCTCATGGCCACCTACGCGCAGCCGTCGATCCTGCTGCTCGACGAGCACACCGCCGCCCTCGACCCGTCCCGGGCGGAGCTGATCACCCGCCTGACGGGGGAGGCGGTGGCCAGGCACCGGCTCACCACGCTCATGGTGACCCACAACATGCACCAGGCCATCGAGCTGGGCAACCGGCTGATCATGATGCACGAGGGCAGGGTGGTCCTCGAGGTCGACGAGGCCGCGAAGAAGAGCATCACCGCCGAGCACCTGCTCGAGGAGTTCTCCAAGATCAAGGGCGCGGCCCTCTCGGACCGCACGCTGCTGGACTGAGCCCGACACGCGCGAAGGGGCCCCGGGGATTCGTCCCCGGGGCCCTTTCGCGTGCGGCCGAGCGTCAGGCCAGAGCGGCCGAGGCCGCCTTCGCCTTGGCGAAGCGCTCGGTGACGTCGGCCCAGTTGACCACGTTCCACCAGGCGTTCACGTAGTCGCCCTTGACGTTCTTGTACTGCAGGTAGAAGGCGTGCTCCCACATGTCGAGCTGCAGCAGCGGGATCTGCCCGGCGGGCAGGTTGCCCTGCTGGTCGAACAGCTGGTTGATGTTCATCCGCTGGCCGAGGGTGTCCCACACCAGCATCGACCAGCCGGAGCCCTGGATGCCGTTGGCCACCGCGTTGAAGTGCTTCTGGAACCCCTCGAACCCGCCGAAGAACTCGTCGATCGCCGCGGCGAGCTCGCCGTCGGGGCGGTCCCCGCCCTCGGGCGACATGTTCTTCCAGAACACCGAGTGGTTGATGTGGCCGCCGAGGTGGAAGGCGGCGTCCTTGCTCAGCTTGTTGACCGCGCCCAGGTCACCCTTCTCGCGGGCGGCGGCGAGCTGCTCGAGCGCGTCGTTGATGCCCTTGACGTAGGCGGCATGGTGCTTGCTGTGGTGCAGCTCCATGATTTCGGGGGCGATGTGCGGCGCGAGAGCGCTGTAGTCGTAGTCGAGATCGGGGAGGGTGTAGGTCATAGCTCACTCCTTCAGCTGAACGGTTCGCGCCTGGGGCGCGCTGACAGTGTCATCCTATGCCGGAACGATAGTTCGTGCTTCAACTATGCCGGGGAGTCCGGGGATCGCTCGGTCATCACGCCAGGTCGGCGGCGCGTCGGCCCCTGATCGTCACCCGTGGGCGTGGGTCAGTCGAGGCAGAACTCGTTGCCCTCGGGGTCGCGCATGACGATGAACCCGTGGCTCATGGGCGGGTCCGGCTCGAACCTCTCGACGCGCGTCGCGCCCAGGGCGACGAGGCGTGCCGCCTCCACCTCGAGGGCCGCCATCCGCTCCTCGCCGCGGAGGCCGGGCGCGGCTCGCACGTCGATGTGGAGCCGGTTCTTCGCCGTCTTGGGCTCCGGCACCTTCTGGATGTAGATGCGGGGGCGCACGCCGTCGGGATCGACGATCACGAAGGCGTCGTCCCAGCGCTCCTCGGGGAGGCCGGTGGCGGCGAGGAACTCGAGCCAGGCGGCGACCGTGTCCTCCGTCGATCCCATGCTCCCACCGGGGGGCGGATCGACGGCGTAGCCGAGCACCTCGATCCAGAACAGGCCGAGCGTCCGGGGGGACGCGGCGTCGAACGTCAGCTGCAGGGCGGGCTTGTGCATGCTGCTCCCTTCCACGGGCTCAGCCTGCCACGCCGCGCGGGCGTCGGGGAGGTTTCAGGAGGCCGAAGGGGCGGTTCCCGAGCGCCCTGGGGAGACCTCGAGGATGCGGAAGCCCTTGGCGGAGGCCACCCTCTCCGTGGGGTAGCCCTGGTCGATGAGCCAGCTCTGCAGCGAGTCTCCGCCCAGGTTCTTGCTCACCACCATCCGGGCCACGCCGTCGGGCGCGAGCCGCGGCAGCCAGGTGAGGAGGAGGGCGTGGAGGGCGTCCTTGCCGATGCGGATGGGGGGATTGGACCAGATCTGGGCGTAGGCGGTGTCCGGGGGCACGGCCTCGGGCGCGGTGGCCCGGACGCGGTCCGCGACGCCCGCCTCGGCGGCGTTGACCGCGGTGAGCTCCACGGCGAGCGCGTTGACGTCGACGGCGTCGACGGTGACCGCGGGCCCGGCCACGGCCAGGCCCACCGCGATGGGGCCGAAGCCGCATCCGAGGTCGAGGAGATGCCTGTGCTGGGGCGGCTCGAAGGTGCGCAGCAGGATGGCGGTCCCCGGGTCCAGCCGCGACCCCGAGAACACCCCTCCCGCCGTGGTGAAGGTGAGGTCGTGGCCGAAGATGGTGGCGGTGATCCGGCGCGTGTTGACCGGACCCTCAGGGGTGTGGAAGTAGTGGCTCACGCGTCCTCCAGGGTGCGCACGGCCCGGGAGGCGACGGCGCGGGCGGCGAGGTCCTCGTCGGCGGGGTAGCCGACCTCCTCCAGGGTCAGGCCGCGGGCCGGCATCACCAGCACCTCGCCGTGCCGCGCGCGCGAGGATGCCACCTGCCCCAGCCAGGCGAGGTCGCGCCGGCCCGCCGCGACGGCCGACAGCGCCCCGACGAGGGAGCGGACCATCGAGTGGCAGAAGGCGTCGGCGAGGAGATGGATCTCGATCGTGCCGTCGTCCAGCCTGGTGGCGCTGAGCTCCCGGAGATCGCGGATGGTGGTGGCCCCGTCGCGTGGCTTGCAGAAGGGCGCGAAGTCCCGCAGGCCCAGGAGTGTCGCGGCGGCCCCGTTGAACGCCTCCAGGTCCAGGCCGTGGCGCAGCGGCACGACGTGGCGGCGCATGAGCGGGTCCGGGGGGGTGTCGGCGGCGATCACGCGGTAGCAGTAGCGGCGCCAGAGCGCGGAGAAGCGGGCGTCGAACCCCTCGGGTGCGCGGCGGACGGACTTGACCGTCACATCCCTGGGGAGTGCCCGGCGGAGCCGGCGGTAGAGCTCGGCGACGACGGCCGCGTCCTCCGGGAGGGGGACGTCGACGTGGCAGACCTGGCCGCGGGCGTGCACGCCCGCGTCGGTGCGGCCGGCGACCACCAGCGTGGGCTGCCCGGGAAGGCGGAGGAGCTGGCCGATCCTCTCCTCGAGGACCTCCTGCACGGTCCGCAGCCCCGGCTGGGTGGCCCAGCCGTGGAACTCGGTGCCGTCGTAGGCGAGGTCAATCCTGAGCCGCATCAACCCTCCGGTAGGTCAGGTCGAAGACGTGACGCCCGGCCGCCAGCCCTCTCGACTCGTACTTGGTCAGCGGGCGCTCCGCCAGGCGGGGCGCCCAGCCGTCGTGCTCGTTGACGAGCCCCGGGGCGTCGTCGAGGTGCTCCCGCATCCACAGCGCGTAGTCCTCCCAGTCCGTCGCGAGCCGCCACAGGCCGCCCGGTACGAGCTTGGCCGTGACCACGTCGGCGAAGTCCGGGCCCACGAGGCGCCGCTTGTGGTGGCGCTTCTTGTGCCACGGGTCGGCGAAGAAGGTCCAGAGCTCGCTGACGGAGCCGTCCTCGAAGAGCTGCTCCAGGCCCTGGGCGCCGTCGGCGACGACCATCCGCACGTTGGTCAGCCCGGCGCGGTCGATCTTCCCGAGCGTGGAGGCGACGGCGGGCTCGAACACCTCGAACGCCACCACGTTGGCCCCGGGGCGGCCCGCGGCCATGGGCACGAGCGAGTCGCCGGCGCCGGAGCCGATCTCCACGATGATCGGGGCCCGGCGCCCGAACTCGTCCGCCCAGTCGACGGTGGCGCCCTCGGCGATGGAGGTGGAGAGCTCGCCGCGGGGCACCTCGACGACGTAGGCGCCCCGGTGCCGCTCCCAGGACCTGGCCTGGGACTCGTTCATGCGGGCGCTCCGACGCACGAAGCTCACCACGTCGCGGTGCAGGCGGGGAGGCAACGGATCCACCGGACCACTCTAGTGGCCTCGGGCCGCCCGCCCCACGGGCCCTGGCCCAGGCGCATACGCTTGTCAGTGTCGGCCGCGCTACAAGGAGAAACATGCGCACACTGCTCAACATCATCTGGGTCGTCTTCGGCGGGTTCTGGCTCGCCCTCGGCTACTTCGTCGCCGGCGTGATCGCCTGCATCTTCATCATCACCATCCCGGCCGGCGTCGCGTCCTTCAGGATGGCCAACTACGTGCTGTGGCCGTTCGGCCGCAGCGTCACGAGGCGACCCGAGGCCGGCGCCGGCTCGGCGATCATGAACGTGCTGTGGTTCGTCATCGCCGGATGGTGGCTCGCCCTGGCGCACGTGGCCGCCGCCCTGGCGCAGACCCTCACCATCGTCGGCATCGCCAACGCCTACGTGAGCCTCAAGATGATCCCCGTCACGTGCTTCCCGTTCGGCAAGCAGATCGTGGACAACGGCACCATCTTCTGACACCCGCCCTCACAGGTCGGGGTGGTTCCACCGCCCCGGCCTGGCGAGGGTGCCGGTGGTCACGGCCACCCCGGACGGGTCCAGGGAGGCGACGGCGACGAGCAGGCTGAGGGTGGGGTAGCCGTGCGGGCGGTTGTCGCGGATGATCGCGCGGTCGTCGGTGGCCTCCAGCCCGGCCGACTCCGCCAGGACCCCCAGCCACGCCTCCCACCAGGGGCCGGACGCCCCGTCATCTGTGGGGGTGGCGGCGAACGCCGGGAGCCACGACGCGATCCTCGGCGTGCCCGGGTCGTCGACGTCGTCGTGGGCCACCATGTGCGTGCCCGGGCTGAGGTCCGCGATCCTCGGCTCCCCGCCCTCCCATGACGTGACCCGCGCGCCGGCAGCGTGGGCCTCCACCAGGTTGAACCCGAGCGTGGTCAGGGGACTGGGCAGGGGGAGCCCGGCAAGCGAGTCCAGCACGAGCGACCCCCGCGAGGTGGGCACCGGCACGTCCGCGCCGCCGGCCCTGTTGAGGAGCACCGACAGGCGCGCGTCGTCGGCGGCCAGCCAGGCGCCGCCGGCCAGCTCGTCGAGCACCCCGCGGACGCGGGGGAGGTGTGGCCACCACGCGCCCAACGGGCGCCAGGGGCGTGCCGGGTCCTCGTCGCGGACCGCCAGCACGCGGACAGGGCCCGTGCCCGGCTCGGGCACCCGGATCACCACTGTGCACATGCCTGGAACAGTACCCTCGGCGCGAACCCCGATCGGCTGTGCCGCGGGCCCCCTGCCTGGGAGAATCGGGCGCATGGTCATCGTCGTGGGAGTCACGGGCGGCATCGCCGCCTACAAGGCAGTTCAGCTCGTCCGCCTCTTCGTGCTCGACGGGCACGAGGTGCACGTCGTCCCCACCGACGACGCGCTCCGGTTCGTCGGGCGGCCCACGTGGGAGGCCATCTCGCGCAACCGGGTGACCACCTCCGTGCACGACGACGTGCCCGAGGTCCGCCACGTGGCGCTCGGCCGGCGCGCGGACCTGGTGGTGGTCGCGCCCGCCACCGCCAACACCATCGCCGCCATGGCGGCCGGGCTCGCCTCAGACCTGCTCGGCACCACGCTGCTCGCCACCGGCGCGCCGGTGCTCATCGCGCCCGCCATGCACACCGAGATGTGGTTGCACCCGGCGACGGCGGCCAACGTGGCCACCCTCGCCGCGCGGGGCGTACACATCGTCGGGCCCGCCGACGGCCCCCTCACCGGCGGCGACTCCGGGCCTGGCCGGATGAGCGAGCCGGAGGACATCCATGCGGCCGCCGTGCGGCTCCTGACCCCAGCGCCGGCGGACCTCGGCGGCGTGACGGTGGCCGTCTCGGCAGGCGGGACCCGGGAGCCGATCGACCCGGTGCGCTACCTGGGCAACCGCTCCAGCGGCCGCCAGGGGGTGGCGCTCGCCGTCGCCGCGGCCGACCGTGGGGCGCGCGTGCTGCTCGCCGCCTGCAACATCGACGGCGAGGTCCTCCGGGACGCACGGCGGCCTGGGGTGGAGATCGTGGAGGCGGGCTCGGCCGCCGAACTGTCCGCGGTGATGCGCGAGCTCGCCGAGGCGGCCGACCTGGTGATCATGGCCGCAGCCGTGGCCGACTACCGCGTGGCCGAGGTCTCCGACGGCAAGCTCACCAAGGAGGCGGGCGCCCCACCGGTGCTCACCCTGGTCGAGAACGAGGACATCGTCGCGGGGCTGGCGGCCCGGCGGCGCCCCGGGCAGCTGGTCGTGGCGTTCGCGGCCGAGACGGCCACCGGCGAGGAGCTGCTGCGGCGGGCGGTCAGGAAGCGCAGGCGCAAGGACGTGGACCTGCTCGCCGTCAACGAGGTGGGCTGGGACAAGGGCTTCGAGGTGGCGGAGAACCGGCTGCTGTTCCTCGACGCCCGCGACGAGGTGATCGCGGAGGCCTCCGGCAGCAAGCGGGACGTGGCCGACGCGCTGCTCGACGCGGCCCGTGGACTCCTCGGACGCGGACCGGCCGCGCGCCCCTGAGCGGGACGCGCGGCCGGCACGGCGCCTGGTGCTACTGCTTCGGCCAGAGCTCCTGAGGCATCAGCTCGTAGCCGTGGAACTCGCGGGTGAAGCTGCCCGTGCCCTGCGCGACGCCGCGCAGGTCGATGGGGTAGCTGACAAGCTCGCTCTGTGGGACGAGGGCCTCGATGGTGGCGTGGCCGTGGCCGTCGAGGTCGCTGCCCTGCACCTGGGCCCGCCTGCCGGCGAGATCGGTCAGGACGGCGCCCATGAACGAGTCGCCGGCCGTGACCCTGACCCGGTCGATGGGCTCCAGCAGCCCCACCTTCCCGGGGCCGGCGGCGTCGCGGAGGGCGAGCTGGCCGGCCACCTGGAACGCCATGTCGGAGGAGTCCACGGAGTGCGACTTGCCGTCGTACAGGGTGACCCGCACGTCCACCATGGGCATCCCGAACGTGGTGCCGTGCGCGAGTTGCTGCTCGAGGCCCTTCTCCACGGAGCCGATGTAGGCGCGCGGGACCGAGCCGCCTACCACCTTGTCCACGAACTCGAAGCCGCCGCCGCGGGGGAGAGGCTCCACCTCGATGTCGCAGACGGCGAACTGGCCGTGCCCGCCGGACTGCTTGACGTGGCGGCCCTTCCCCTTCGACGGCGACACGAACGTCTCCCGCAGCGCCACCCGCACCGGCTCCTCCTGGAAGCCCACCTGGTAGCGCTCGCGGAGCCGCGACAGCAGCAGGTCCTTGTGGGCCTGCCCCATGACCCAGAGCAGCTGCTGCTCGGTGTCGGCGTTGCGCTCGAGGTGCACCGTCGGGTCCTCCAGCGCGAGGCGGTGCAGCGCCGAGGCGAGCTTGTCCTCGTCGCCGCGGCTGGCGGCGTGGATGGCCACCGGCAGCTGCGGCGAGGGCAGCGCCCACGGCGGCAGCAGCGCCGGCCGGACCGGATCGGAGAGGGTGTCCCCGGTCTCGGCCTTCGAGAGCCGGGTGACCGCGACGATCTCACCCGCGATCGCCACGGGCTTCGCGACGATCTCGCCGCCGAGCGTGACGCTCATCGGCCCGATGCGCTCGTCGTCGTCGTGATCGGGGTGCATGGGATCGGCCTCGCCGCCGAACAGCTCACGGTGGCCGGAGACGTGGACCACGTCGTCGACCTTGAGCGAGCCGCTGAAGATGCGCACCAGGCTGGTGCGGCCGGCGAAGTTGTCCGACGTGGTGCGGATCACCTGCGCCACGAGCGGGCCGTCCGGGTCGCACGACGGCGCCGGGAGCGTGGCGCCGTTGGGGGTGGTGATCGGCGGGATGTGGTGCGACGCGGGGGCGGGGAACCCGCGCTCGATCCAGCGCAGCAGCTCCTCCGTGCCCTTGTCCGACGTGGTGTGGGCCGGGAGCACGGGGAAGAACCTGCCCGACTCGACGGCGGCCAGCAGCGCCGCGTGCACCTCCTCAGCCGCGAGCTCCTCGCCCTCGAGGTAGCGCTCCATCAGGTCCTCGTCCTGCACCTCGGTGATGATCGCCTCGAGGAGCGGCGCCCGGCGGTCGTCGATCAGCGCCAGCTCCTCTTCGGTGGCGTCCCGCGACACCCGGCTTCCCGACGAGTAGTCGTGGGCGCGCTTGTTGAGCAGCGACAGGTTGCCGACGTTCTCCCCTCCGATGTCGAGGGGGATGAGCGCCGGGATGATGTTCTCGCCGAACGTGTCCTGGACCACGGAGACCATGAGGTCGAAGTCTGCGCGGCCCTGGTCCAGCTTGGTGATGGCGATGATGCGGGGCATCTCGACGTCCGCGCACTCGTGCCAGAGGGCGATGGTGCCGGCGTCGATGTCCTCGCCGGCCGCGACGACGAAGATCGCCGCGTCGGCGGCCCGGAGGCCCGCCCGCAGCTCGCCGACGTACTCCGCGTGCCCGGGGGCGTCGAGGAGGTTGATCTGCACGTCGTTGGTCGGGATCGAGGCCAGCGTCAGCGATGCCCCCCTCTCGGGGGTGTCTTTCTCGCCGCGGTAGCCCTCGATGCGGGCGCGCAGAAGATGTTCGAACAGGGTTGTCTTTCCCGAGCCGCTGGACCCCACGAGGACGACGTTGCGGACGTCACTGGGTGCCGAGACGGCGATCTGGGGACTCGTCTTTGAGGCCATGGCCTTACGTTAGACCCCTCGTGAGCGCAGAATGGGCGGACCCCCGCAAATCGCCCTCGTGGCGCGGGGCGCCGGCACCGGAGCTGATTTGCCCGCCCACGCCGCCTCGACGTAAGCTAGGCAGCTGTTGCGCGCATTCTGCGACCCTGCCCTGGCACGGTCGGCGGGCAACCCCCATCAGTTAGCAAACCGAATGGAAGTGGGATTGTGTCAACGTACACCCCAAAGCCGGGCGAGATCGTCCGGGACTGGCATGTCATCGATGCCGACAACGTGATCCTTGGGCGCCTCGCCGTCCAGATCGCCAACCTCCTGCGTGGCAAGCACAAGCCGCAGTTCGCGCCGCACGTGGACACCGGTGACTTCGTCGTCGTCGTCAACGCGTCCAAGATCGCTCTCTCCGGCAGCAAGCGCACCGATTCCATGCGTTACACGCACTCCGGCCGCCCGGGCGGGCTCCGCACCGTCCCCATCGGCGAGATGCTGGAGAAGGATCCCCGTCGCGCCGTCGAGCGCGCTGTGTGGGGGATGCTCCCGAAGAACAAGCTCAGCCGTCAGATGATGAGCAAGCTCAAGGTCTACTCGGGCCCCGAGCACCCCCACGCCGCCCAGCGGCCGCAGCCGTACGCGATCACCCAGATCGCCCAGTGAGCGAGAGCGAGACGCACATGACCACCACTGACATCGACGAGACCACCGCCGACGAGATCACCCCCTTCGTCGACGACGAGAACCGCGAGATCGCGTACCGCTCCGACGCCAACCCGGCCGCCGCCGCCGGCTCCGACGTGCGCCCCGCCGTCGTCGCCCCCGGTGCCGCCACCGGCCGTCGCAAGGAGGCCATCGCCCGCGTGCGCATCGTCCCCGGCACCGGCACGTGGACGATCAACGGCCGCACCCTCGAGGACTACTTCCCCAACAAGGTGCACCAGCAGCTGGTGAGCGACCCGTTCGTCGTCGCCGGCGTCAACGGCTCCTACGACGTGATCGCCCGCATCCACGGCGGCGGCATCACCGGTCAGGCCGGCGCGCTGCGCCTCGGCGTGGCCCGCTGCCTCAACGGGATCGACACCGAGGCCTCGCGCCCGGGCCTCAAGAAGGCCGGCATGCTGACCCGCGACGCCCGCATCAAGGAGCGCAAGAAGGCTGGTCTCAAGAAGGCCCGCAAGGCTCCTCAGTACAGCAAGCGCTGACCCCAGCCGCTTCGGAAACGCCCATCCCCTCGACGGGGGTGGGCGTTTTCCGCTTCCCGGGGCGATTCGTCGGGCCGGTTTGGCCGACTGTATTGTCTCGTGCGTGGCACGACTCTTTGGTACCGACGGCGTCCGTGGCGTCGCGAACAGCGAACTGACCGCCGAGCTGGCGCTCGACCTCTCCGTCGCGGCGGCGCACATCCTGGGTGAGGCCGGCGCCTTCGCCGGGCACCGCCCCGTGGCCCTCGTCGGCCGCGACCCTCGCGCGAGCGGCGAGTTCCTCGAGGCGGCCGTCATCGCGGGCCTTGCCTCTGCCGGCGTCGACGTGGTGCGCCTCGGCGTGCTGCCCACCCCCGGGGTGGCCCATCTGGTCAACGCGTTCGACGCGGACCTGGGCGTGATGATCTCCGCGTCCCACAACCCCATGCCCGACAACGGCATCAAGTTCTTCTCCAAGGGCGGGGTGAAGCTCGACGACTATCTCGAGGACGCCATCGAGGCCCGGATGGGCGAGGACTGGGACCGCCCCGTCGGCGGCGACGTGGGCCGCATCCGCAGCGACATGGGCGCCGTCGAGGGGTACGTGGCGCACCTGGTGGGCTCGCTGGGGGAGGACGCCTCGCTCGAGGGGCTCACCGTGGTGGTGGACTGCGCCAACGGCGCGGCCGCGGCCACCGCGCCCGAGGCGTTCGCCGCCCAGGGCGCGCGCGTCATCGCCATCCACGCCGAGCCGGACGGCCTCAACATCAACCGCGACTGCGGCTCGACGCACCTGGAGGACCTCATCGCGCGCGTCCGGGCGGAGGGGGCGGACCTCGGTATCGCCCTCGACGGGGACGCCGACCGCTGCCTGGCGGTGGACCACGAGGGCAACGTCGTGGACGGGGACCACATCCTGGCCATCCTCGCGATCGCCATGAAGGAGGAGCACCGCCTCCACTCGGACACGCTGGTGGCCACCGTCATGAGCAACCTGGGCCTCATCAACGCGATGCGCGCGCACGGCATCCGGGTGGACCAGACGAAGGTGGGGGACCGCTACGTCCTGGAGTCGATGAACGCCAACGGGTTCGCGCTCGGCGGGGAGCAGTCCGGGCACGTGATCATCAACGAGTTCGCCAACACCGGCGACGGCACCCTGACGGGCCTGCATCTGGCGGCCCGGATGGTCAAGACCGGCCGCACGCTGAAGGACCTGGCCTCAGTGATGACCGTGCTCCCGCAGGTCATCATCAACGTGCGCGGCGTGGACAAGCTGCGAGCCGGCATCGACACCGGGGTGCAGCAGGCCGTCGCCGCCGCGTCGCGGGAGCTGGGCGACACCGGCCGCGTGCTGCTGCGGCCCTCCGGCACCGAGCCGGTGGTCCGCGTCATGGTCGAGGCGCCCTCGGACGAACAGGCGCGCCGCATCGCCGACACGCTGGCGGAGAAGGTCAAGACGCGTCTCGCGCTCTGAGTCCTCAGCCATCACCAGCCGGTATCCTGGGCGGCACCCAACTGGATAAGGACCGTCCGATGCTCGCTGACCCTGTCGATCAACGCACGCTGCTCACGCTCGCGGATCTCGATGCCGAGGTGGCAAGGGTCCAGCACACGGCCAGGTCGCTGCCGCAGCACAAGGCCATCGCCGAGCTGATGGCCTCCCGGCAGCAGGCCACCGACGAGCTCATCTTCGCGGTGACCGAGGTGGACGACCTGCAGGTGGCGGTGGCCAAGGCCGAGGCGGACCTTGCACCGGTGCGCGCCCGCCTCGAGCGCGACGAGAGGCGCATCGTCGACGGCTCGGTCACGGACGGCAAGATCCTGCGCTCGCTGCAGGACGAGGTGGAGCACCTCAAGCGCCGGATCTCCGACCTCGAGGACGACGAGCTGGAGTGCATGGCCCGCCTGGAGGACGCGGCGGCCCGCCGCGACCGCATCGCGGCCCGCAAGACGGAGATCGAGACGCGCCTGCGCAGCGAGGTGGCCCTCCGCGACGAGCAGGTGGCCCGCCTCAGCCAGGAGGCCAAGGACCTGAGCGTGACCCGCGCGCCCATCGCGGCCCTGGTGCCCGCCCCGCTGCTGGCGGTCTACGAGAAGTACCGGGCGTCCTCCGGCCTGGGCGCCGCGGCGCTGAAGGCGGGACGCTGCAGCGGCTGCCAGCTCCAGCTGAACGTCTCCGACCTCGACACCTACCGCCGGGCGCCGGCGAACATGGTGCTGCGCTGCGCCGAGTGCGACCGGATACTGGTGCGCACCGAGGAGTCCGGTCTCTGATGCCCTCGACGCACCTTGACATCCGCGATATCCCGGCCGAGGTGCGCGAGGCGCTGATCACGCTGCAGAAGCGGCTGGACCTGCCCCGATCGTTCCCCCGCGAGGTGCTCGCCGAGGCCGAGGTGGCCGCCCAGCTTCCGCCCTCGGCACACGTCGACCGCACCGACATCGAGCTCGTCACCATCGACCCGGCCAGCTCGACCGACCTGGACCAGGCTCTGCAGATCGAGCGCGACGGCGACGGATACCTCGTGCGCTATGCCATCTCCGACGTGGCCCACTTCGTGCGCCCGGGCACCGCGCTGGAGGCCGAGACGCACCGGCGCGGGCAGACGCTCTACGCCCCCAGCGCCCGCGTGCCCCTGCACCCGGCGGTGCTGGCCGAGGGCGCGGCGTCGCTCCTGGCCGACGGCGCCCCCCGCCCCGCGATGCTCTGGGAGCACCGTCTCGACGCGTCCGGGCAGCTCATCGACGTCTCCCTCACCAGGGCCATGGTGCTGAGCCGGGCCAAGCTCAACTACGAAGGCGTGCAGCGCGACCTGGACCGCGGCGAGCCGCACCCCAGCGTCGCGCTGCTGCCCGAGGTGGGCGAGCTCCGCCGTCGGCTCGAGATCGAACGCGGCGGCGTCTCGCTCAACCTGCCCGAGCAGGAGATCGTGGAGCACGACGGCTCATGGGAGCTGGAGTTCCGGCACATGGTCCCGGTGGAGGACCACAATGCCCAGATCTCCCTGCTGACCGGCTTCGCCGCGGCCCGCATCATGCTCGACGGCGGGATCGGCATCCTGCGGACCCTGCCGCCCGCCGAGGACTGGTCGCTGGAGAAGCTCCGCCGCGCGGCGGGAACCCTGGGCGTGCCCTGGCCCCGGTCGATGAGCTACCCCGAGTTCGTGCGGTCGCTCTCCCCGGACAACCCGCGCGAGCTGGCCGTGCTCACCCGGTGCACCATGCTGTTCCGCGGCGCCGGCTACCTCGCCTTCGACGGCGAGGTCCCGGACGCCCACCTCGAGCACTCGGCGCTCGCCGCCCCGTACGCGCACACCACGGCCCCGCTGCGTCGCCTCGTCGACCGCTACGTCCTCGAGGTGTGCCACAGCCTCCTCAACGGGCTCGAGGTGCCGGGATGGGCCCGCGACGGCCTGCACGCGCTGCCGGCCGAGATGGCCGAGTCCGGGCGGGTGGCGCGGGCCTACGAGAACGGCGTGCTGGACCTCGCCGAGGCGCTGGTGCTGCGCGCCGACGTGGGCCGGATCCTGGTGGGCGTGGTCACCGACGTCCACCCCAAGACGGGCATGGGCACGGTGCAGGTGCCGGACCCCGCCGTCGAGCTGCGGGTGAAGGCGTCCCAGAAGGAGGTGGGCTCCGAGATCCGGGTCCGCGTCGACAAAGTGGACGTGAGGTCCGGCAAGGTGGTGCTGTCGCGGCCGAACTGATCCCCGCGCTAGGATGGTGGGCGGACGAGTCGGCCAGATGATCGCGGCCACTTCGGTGGCTGAGGAAAGTCCGGACTCCACAGAGCAGAGTGGTGGGTAACGCCCACCCGGGGTGACCCGCGGGACAGTGCCACAGAAAACAGACCGCCTGGAGACAGGTAAGGGTGAAACGGTGGTGTAAGAGACCACCAGCGCTCCGGGTGACCGGAGCGGCTCGGTAAACCCCACTCGGAGCAAGACCAAGAAGGCCGGCCCAGGCCGGCCGCGGACGCCACTTGAGCGCTGCTCGCGCGAGGCATCCGGGTAGGTTGCATGAGCCCGTCGGCGACGGCGGGCCTAGATAGATGATCATCCGTCGACAGAATCCGGCTTACCGGCCGACTCGTCCGCCAGCAGCACAGGTTCCCGCCCCGCCCGGCAGCCACTAGGGTTGCCGTGTGACAGCGGAGGCAGCACCCACCACCGAGCTGGCGGACTACCGCCGCCGGGCGGCGGGCGGCTGGGACGAGCTGACCTCCGGGGCCAGGCCGGACCAGCTGCTGCTGCACGGCGTGATCGAGTCGCTCGGCCTGCCTGGGCTGCAGGCCGCGGGCCGCGAGATCCAGCGCCTCGTCGAGGACGAGGGCATCCTCTACGGCGGCGAGTCGCGGCGGAGCTGGGTGGTCGACCCCCTCCCCCTGATCCTCGGCGCCGACGAATGGGACGCCCTCGAGGCGGGACTGAAGCAGCGCACCCGCCTCCTTGGGCTGGTGCTGCGCGACCTTTACGGCGAACAACGCCTGCTGTCCTCCGGCGCCCTGCCCGCGGAGATCGTCTGGGGCCACCAGGGGTTCCTGCACCAGGCCAGCGGCATCCACATGCCCGGGCACGCCTGGCTGCCGCTGGCCGCCGTCGACCTCGGCCGCGACCGTACCGGCGCCTGGACCGTCCTGGCCGACCGCACCGACGCTCCGTCGGGCATGGGCTACGTCATGGCCAACCGGCGGCTGACGTCGCGGGTGATGGCGGACCTCCACCACGACGCCCGGCCCGCGCGGCTGCGCAGCTACTTCTCCGCGATGCGCGCCGGCCTCCAGCAGCTGGCCCCGCGGGCCGGACACACCCCCAAGGGCGTGCTCCTGTGGGCCGGCGCGGGCGGCGAGACCGCCTACGAGCAGGGCTTCCTCGCCACCCTCCTCGGCTACGCGCTGGTGGAGGCCGAGGACCTCGTGCTCCGCGACGGGCAGGTGTGGGTCAACTCGCCCGAGGGCAGGGCGCTGGTCGACGTCATCCTCCGCCGCGTCGACTCGAACCTGTGCGACCCCCTGGAGTTCCGCAGCGACTCCCAGCTCGGTGTGGCGGGCCTGCTGGAGGCCACCAGGCTGGGCAACGTCGCCAGCCTCAACCCGCTCGGCAGCGGCGTGCTGGAGAACCCGGCGCTCCTCGGCCTCCTGCCCGCGCTCGCGCCGCAGCTGCTGGGGGAGGAGCTGCTCCTGCCCTCGGCACAGACGTGGTGGTGCGGAGACGACGCGCAGCGCAGCCACGTCCTGACCAACCTTGACACCTTGCTGCTCAAGCCCCTGAGCCGCGGCCTCGGCGCCGCGACCCTCGCGGGGTGGGAGCTGGCGGCGGCGCAGAAGGACCAGCTCGCCGCCCGCATCGCGGCGGAGCCCTGGGCCTGGTGCGGCCAGGACCCGCTGGACCTCTCCACCACGCCGGTGGTCACCGACGACGCCCTCGAGCCCCGGCGCGTGGTGCTGCGCTGTTTCGCGGCCCAGGTGGACCACTCCCACGAGATCCTCGCCGGCGGGCTCGCCCGCGTGGCCCGCGACGACCGGTTCCGGATCACCACCATGAGCGGGGCACTCACCAAGGACGTCTGGGTGCTGGACCCGGAGGACGTTCAGGAGACCTGGACCCCCACGTTCGACGGCGGCCCCATCGCCATCCAGCGCGTCGCCACCCTGGCCCCGCGTGTCGCGGACAACCTCTACTGGTTCGGGCGCTACACCGAGCGCGCCGACGGCACCGTGCGGCTGCTTCGCCTCGCCGTCGACCTCGCGCACGACCACGGCCGCAGCCCCGCCTCGCGCGGCGGTCAGGTCCTCGCCGCCGTGCTGGCGGCGGGGGAGGGGATCACCGACCTGGACCTGTCCAGCCGCGACGTGGGCGGTGCGCTGAAGCGGTTGCGCCCCGCCGTGGTCGACGGCTCCGCCCGCGGATCCGTCGCGCACGCCGTCCGCCGCCTGACCGAGGCCGCCCAGGAGGTGCCGGACATCATGTCCGGCGACCTCTGGCACGTGCTCAGCCAGCTCAGCAGGCTCCTCGGCGAGGCAGGCAGGCGCCGCGACCTCGCCGGCGTGCTCGACGACCTGGTGGCCGGCACCCTGGCAATCGCCGGCATCAACAACGAGAGCCTCACCCGCGACGTGACCTGGGCCTTCGTCGACGCCGGAGTCAGGATCGAGCGGGCCCAGCGGATGCTGGCCGTCGTCGAGCACACCCTCGGCGCGGACCGGGCCGCCGTCGTGGAGAACCAGCTCGCCGACGCCGTCCTCGAGATGGGCGAATCCCTCATCACGCAGCGCCGCCGGTCCGCCTCGGGCGAGGGCCCGCGCAGGCCCGCCCTGGCCGCCACCCAGCTGCTCATCTGCGACCGCTCCAACCCCCGCTCGGTGGCCTACCAGCTCGACCGGCTCGTCGAGGACCTGCGGCTGATCGGCGACGAGGAGCTGGCCGCCCGCGCCGCGGACCTGGTCGCGGTGTTCGTCAGCGCGGACGTCGTGGGGCTGTTCGCCGGCCCCCGGGCCCTGGTGGCGGGCTTCGCCCGGACCGAGCTGTCGGAGCTGCGGGCCGTCTCCGACGAGCTCACGCGGAGGCACCTCACCAGGTCCGCCCCGCGGCGCGCCACGCTCAGCGAGTGGAGCGCGGGGACGATGCTGGGGGAGGACGCATGAGGCAACTCCCGGAGAACCTGGCGCCCCGCCGCTACTTCGTCAAGCACCGCACCAGCTACGAGTACCCCGAGGCCGTGACCCTGTGCTACGAGCGGGGGTTCCTCACCCCCCGAGACACCGCCTCGCAGCGGGTCCGCGCCCACGGCACCCAGGTGCTGCCCCACCCCCTGCTCCAGACCGAGCACGTGGACCGGTTCGGCAACACCAGCCACTACCTGGAGATCCACTACCCCCACACGCACCTCGACGTGGTCAAGGAGGCCATCGTCGACGTGGCCTGGCCCGAGGTGGACGTGGAGTCGCTCAACCAGTGGACGCTCGCCTCGGCGCAGCGCGCCACGGTGGGCAACGCCGCGTTCCGGCTCGACCGGGCGATGTTCGCCCTGCCGTCGAAGCACGTGGCCGTGGCGTCGCGGGAGAAGCTGGCCTCCTACGCCGAGACGATCCTCGCGCCCGGCCTGGGCTTCGGGGAGGCGCTCGTGGAGCTGACGATGGGCATCCGCCGCGACTTCGCCTACCGGCCGGGCGTCACGTCCGTGCGCACCACCGTCGACGAGCTGCTCAAGCTGCGGGCCGGCGTGTGCCAGGACTTCGCCCACCTGGGGATCGCCATCCTGCGGTCCCTGGGGGTGCCCGCCCGCTACGTCTCGGGCTACATCGAGACGGTGCCGGCGCCCGGTCAGGCCAAGCTGGAGGGGGCGGACGCGTCCCACGCCTGGATCTCCGTGCTGGCGCCCAACGGCACCTGGGTGGACGTGGACCCCACGAACGGGCAGTTCGCGGACTCCCGCTACATCGTCACCGCGTGGGGCCGCGACTTCGCCGACGTCAGCCCGCTCCGCGGCGTGATCGTGACCGAGGCCGCCACGTCGAGGCTGTCGGTGGGCGTGGACGTGCTACCCATGGACGGCGACGAGGCCCCTCAGGTGAGCGTCCTGAAGCTGAAGTTGTCGTCGTAGGGCAGGTCCCCGTCCACCGTCGCGTCCACCGTGAGGCGGCTGAGCGTGGTGCGGCCCGCCAGCGTGGTCATGAACGCGGTGTCCGCGGCGTCGCGGCCGGTGCAGATGCGCACCATCGACGTGCGGGGCGCGAGCCCGGTGGCGTCCAGCAGGTACCAGGTGCCGTTCCAGTAGGCCTCGACGACGGCGTGGAAGTCCATCGGGACCAGGCCGGGCGCGTAGACCGACACCAGGCGCGCTGGCATGTTCACGCCCCGGAGGAAGGCGACCACCAGGTGGGCGGAGTCGCGGCAGACGCCGGCCCGGCTGAGGTATGTCTCGAGGGCGCCGTCGACGACGCGGCTGGAGCCCGGCCGGTAGATCACCTTGGTGCGCACCCACTGCGTGACCGCGCTCATCAGCTCGAACCCGGTCAGGCCCGCGAAGTGCGTGTGGCTGAGGTTGGCCAGCCGGTCCGAGTCGCAGTACCGCGACGGCCGGGTGTAGAGGATCTCGTCGATGCCCTGCATGGGCGACTCGGGGGCCGGCGCGAGGACGTCTGCCGTGTAGTCCACCGTCAGGGGGCCGACGGGGACGCCGCGCAGGCGGTGCAGGCGGCTCCCGGAGGGGGCGATCAGCTCCTCGGCCTCCACCTCTTCGTCGCCGGCGCGGAACGTGAGCGTCTCCTCGACCTCCGGATAGTCGGTGCTGACGGCGACGGAGAACACCAGGTCCGCCGGCGCGCCGACGGTCACCTCCAGACGGCTGGAGACGTGGCGCACGCTCATGCGGCCCAACCCGGGAGGGTCAGGACCTCGGCGCCGGTCTCGGTGACCACCAGGCTGTGCTCCCACTGCGCCACGCGCGACCTGTCCGTGGTGACCACGGTCCAGTCGTCGTCCCACTGGTCGGTCTCGTGCGTGCCCAGGGTGAGCATGGGCTCGATGGTGAAGGTCATGCCGGGCTGCATGACGGTGTCCATCCGCGGCTCGTCGTAGTGCAGGATCACCAGGCCCGAATGGAACGTGGTGTGCACCCCGTGGCCGGTGTAGTCCCGCACCACCCCGTAGCCGAACCGCTTGGCGTAGGACTCGATCACCCGCCCGATGACGGAGATCGGGCGCCCCGGGCGGACCGCCTTGATGGCGCGGTTGAGCGCCTCCTGCGTGCGCTCGGTGAGGAGCCGGGACTCCTCGTCGACGTCGCCGCAGAAGAACGTGCCGCAGTTGTCCCCGTGCACGCCGTCCTTGAAGGCGGTCACGTCGATCTTGACCAGGTCCCCGTCCTCCAACGGGCGCAGGTCCGGGATGCCGTGGCAGACCACCTCGTTGACGGAGGTGCAGATGGACTTCGGGAAGCCGCGGTAGCCGAGCGCCGACGGGTAGGCGCCGTGGTCCAGCATGTACTCGTGCGCGACGGCGTCGAGCGCGTCGGTGGTGACCCCGGGGGCGATGGCCTTGGCGGCCTCGTACATGGCCTCCGCCGCGATCCGGCCCGCCACCCGCATCTTCTCGATCACCTCGGGCGGCTGCACGTGTGAGCCCGTGTAACGCTTCGGCGCGGGCCGGCCCACGTACTCGGGGCGGGGGATGCTGCGCGGCACGTCGCGCTGGGGGGTGATGTCGTGCGGGGTCACTGGGTTCACAGTGGTCAAGTCTACGTAAGGCCCGGCTACCCGTCGAAGCGCAGGGAGTTGAGCGACACGTCCACCTCGGCCCGGTTCTCGTCATGGCCGATGGTCACGCACGAGACGTAGACGGCGAAGCGGTCCTTGTCGTCTGTGGGCACCAGGATGATGTCCACCACGTCGCCCTCGATGTCCTGGTCCGCCATGTTGCCGACGAAGATGTTGGACGTCAGCCGCCATCCGATCCGGTCCGAGACCACGTAGTCCTCGTTGATGAGCAGCTCGCGCCGCTCGAAGCCCAGGAACATGCCGGAGGAGGCCATGCAGGTGACGAACTGCTCGGCGGCGGTGCTCATCACGGGCGAGAACCCGTCGGAGACCTTGATGTAGCCGACGTTGACGTTGCTCATCCACCCGAGGGCGATGTCTCGGGTCATGCCGTTGGACTCGTAGAGCCAGTCGATCCACGCGGAGTTCTGTTCCCAGCGCGAGCCCGACGGCGGCTCGATCGACAGGCCTCCGCCGTGCAGCCGCCCGTCGCGGATCTCGCTGCGGGGGTAGTCGTCGGCGGTGGGGCACTCGATGGGCTGCCCGAAGCCGGTCTCGATGGGCGTGGGGCTGGGCGTCTCGGTGGGCACCAGTTCGTTCCACTGGGTGCCGGTGGGGCGGGCGGAGCGGTTGTCCTCCGGGGTGGCGGCGAAGGGGTTGGACCCGGCGGGGAACATGATGATGGCCGCGATGACCCCGCCGATGACCACCAGGGCGATCAGCAGCCACAGCGCCGCGCCCGGCCCCCTGCGGGGGGAGTGCCCGGTCTCCATCCAGCGCTGCCCGTCCCAGTAGCGCCGGCCCTGCGGCGCCGTCGGGTCTGCGTACCAGCCGGGCTCTGCCATGGGCCAATAGTAGGCGCTGGTCAGGCGGTATCCACCCGCGCGCGGGCCCGGGCGGGCGGCCCCGCCCGGGCGCCGCCGCGGGAGCGGGCGCGGTGGGCTGTTTCCGCGCGGTTCGTCATGCGGCTGAAACAAAGTGCGGGCAGACTGGGCGCCATGGATAGGCAGACTGAGTTCGTCCTGCGTTCGATGGAGGAGCGGGGGATCCGGTTCGTCAGGCTCTGGTTCACCGACGTGCTGGGCTCGCTGAAGTCCGTAGCCATCGCCCCCGCCGAGGTGGAGGGCGCCATCTCCGAGGGCGTGGGCTTCGACGGCTCGGCCATCGAGGGCTTCGCGCGCGTCTTCGAGTCGGACATGGTGGCGCACCCTGACCCGTCGACGTATCAGGTGCTGCCGTGGCGGCAGGCAGGCCGGTCCACGGCCAGGATGCTGTGCGACATCAAGCTGCCCGACGGCTCCCCGAGCTTCGCCGATCCCCGCTACGTGCTCAAGCGTGCGCTGCAGAAGGCCGGGCAGATGGGCTTCACGTTCTACATCCATCCCGAGATCGAGTTCTTCCTGCTCCGATCGCTCACCCCGCCGGTGCCCCTGGACGACGGCGGATACTTCGACCACACCACCCTGGGTGACGGCACCGACTTCCGCCGCGACGCCATCACCATGCTGGAGCAGATGGGCATCTCGGTGGAGTTCAGCCACCACGAGGCTGCGCCCGGGCAGCACGAGATCGACCTGCGCTACGCGGACGCGCTGACCATGGCGGACAACGTGATGACCTTCCGGGTGGTGATCCGCGAGGTGGCGGTCAGCCAGGGGATCCACGCGTCGTTCATGCCCAAGCCGTTCTCCGAGCACGCGGGCTCCGGCATGCACACGCACATGTCGCTCTTCGAGGGCGACACCAACGCCTTCTACGACGCCTCGGACGAGTACAACCTGTCGAAGACCGCCAAGCAGTTCATCGCGGGCCTCATGCGGCACGCGCCGGAGATCACCGCGGTGACCAACCAGTGGGTCAACTCCTACAAGCGACTGGTGGGCGGCGGCGAGGCGCCGTCGTACGCGTGCTGGGGGCGCGCCAACCGCTCGGCGCTCATCCGGATCCCGCAGTTCACCCCGGGCAAGACGTCGTCGGCGCGCATCGAGTACCGGGCCGTCGACGCGGCGGTCAACCCCTACCTCGCCTACGCCGTGCTGCTCAACGCCGGGCTCAAGGGCATCGAGGAGGAGTACGAGCTCCCGGAGGAGACCGAGGACGAGGTGTGGCGCCTCACGGACCGCGAGCGCCAGGCCATCGGGATCCAGGAGCTGCCCCGCAACCTCGACGAGGCGCTGCGCCTGATGGAGGACAGCGAGCTGGTGGCCGAGACCCTCGGCGAGCACGTCTTCGAGTACTTCCTGCGCAACAAGCACGAGGAGTTCTCCGCCTACCGCAAGCAGGTCACGCCGTGGGAGCTGGAGCGCCACATCCGCGTGATGTGACGCGGGCCGTCGGTGTCGCGGCTAGAGGGGGAAGGCGCGGGCCGCCTCGTCGGCGTGCACGCCTGAGGCGCTGAGCTGGGCCTCGTCCCACGGGATGCGCCCGACGGCGAGGCCAACAAACGTGTCCGGGGTCATCTCCACCACGTTGGGCGGGGTGCCCCTCGTGTGCCTGGGCCCGGTGTCGAAGCCGATCTGGACCGCCGCGAACGGGGGGACCCGCACCTCGATCGACGCCCCCGGATGCCGCTCGCCCAGCAGCCCGCATCCCGCCCGGCAGACCGCGGCCGTGAGGTCGCGGCCGAGGGGGGCGGGGTCTGCGGCGGCGCGCAGCAGGAGCCCGGTGAGGTCCGGCCGGCGCCTGGACAGTTCGGCGTCGAGCGAAGGATCGGGGCCGAGGCGCTCCCGCAGTGCCGCGACGACCGTCGGGGTGGGCTTGAACATGGTGGCCCCAGGATAACCAGTGCCTGGACGCGCCTCCCGCGGCGGAGGCGCCGGCCTCCGGTTCCGAGTGCGCCGAGCCGCCTGCGGGTGACGCCCGCGCGCCGGGCCGGGCGTCGATACTCTGAGCGGGTGACCAGGTACCAGTCGCAGACCGGCGAGTTCGCCCGGCGCGGATTCGACTCCGCGACGGCCAGCGCGCGCGTCTGGGAGCGGTGGCAGCAGCGGATCGACGGCGAGCCGCCGGTGGACCTCGACGTGTTCGAGCCCGTGGCGGACCGCGACCTCGCCCTCCACTCACTGGACCGCATCGCCGAGGCCGCGCCCCACCTGATCGCCCGCGTCGCCGTCGACGAGGGTTGGCTGCACCGCCTCGTCATGGTGCTGGGCGGATCGACGGCGCTCGCCCAGACCTTGGTGCGGCATCCCGAGGAGATCGAGGCCCTCCGGGAGCCGCCCCGCCGCCGGGGCCGCGCCGGCTGGCAGGAGTTCTTCGCGGCCCGAGTGGGGCTGGAGGACGGTGTGGCGCGCGGACCCGCGGACGCGCTCAGGCTGGCGAACCGGGTGGCGCTCGTCGAGATCGCCGTGCGCGACCTCACCGCGCCGGACTCCCTGGCCCTCGCCGACGAGGTGGCGGAGGAGCTTGCGCACGTGGCCGACGCGGTGCTCGAGATGTCGCTGGCGCACGCGCGCGCCGAGGTGCCGGGGTGGGAGAAGGCCCGGCTGGCCGTCCTCGCGCTCGGTAAGACCGGGGCGCAGGAGCTCAACTACATCTCCGACGTCGACGTGATCTACATCGCCGAGCCGGCCGAGGGCATCGGCGCCGACGAGGCGTTGACCGTGGCCACCAGGCTGGCGGCCGCGCAGGCCCGGCTGTGCTCCGCGCACACCGCCGAGGGCACCATCTGGCAGGTCGACGCGGCGCTCCGGCCCGAGGGCAAGGCGGGCCCGCTGGTGCGGACGCTGGCGAGCTGCCGCACGTACTACGAGAAGTGGGCGAAGAACTGGGAGTTCCAGGCCATGCTGAAGGCCAGGCCCGCCGCCGGTGACCAGGCGCTCGGCCAGGATTTCGTCGACATGGTGTGGCCGATGGTGTGGCAGGCGGGGGAGCGGCCCGAGTTCCTCGCCGAGGTCCGCGCCATGCGCGAGCGGGTGATCTCGCTGATCCCGGCCAAGCAGGCCGACAAGGAGATCAAGCTCGGCTCGGGCGGCCTCCGCGACACCGAGTTCTCCGTGCAGCTCCTGCAGCTCGTGCACGGCAGGGCCGACGAGCGGCTCAGGGTCCGGGGCACCTTCACCGGGCTGACGGCGCTGGTGGGGAGCGGCTACATCGGGCGCGCCGACGGAGCGGAGATGGCGGCGGCCTACCGGTTCCAGCGGGTGCTGGAGCACAGGGTCCAGCTGAGGCGGCTGCGGCGCACCCACCTGGTGCCCGACGACGAGCTGGCCGTGCGCCACATCGCCCGTTCCCTCGGCCTCAGCGGCGAGGAGCTGCAGGCGCGGTGGCGGGACTCCACCCGCCGCGTCCGGCGGCTGCAGCAGCGGATCTTCTTCTCGCCCCTGCTCGACGCGGTCAGCCACGTGCCCACCGACGGCCTCAAGCTCACCCCCGACGCCGCCAAGACCCGGATGCGGGCCCTCGGGTTCGCCGACCCCCAGGCGGCCCTCGGGCACATCCAGGCGCTCACCCGCGGGACGGACCGCGGCGCCGAGATCCAGCGCCAGCTGCTCCCGGCGATGCTCGAGTGGTTCGCCGAGGGCCCCAACCCGGACTTCGGCCTCCTCTCCTTCCGGCAGCTCTCCGAGGCACTGGGCAGCAGCGCCTGGTACCTGCGGGCGCTGCGCGACGAGGGCTACATGGCACACCGGCTGGCCCGGATCGCGTCGTCGAGCCGCTACGTGGTGAACCTGCTCAAGCGGGCGCCGCACCACATCCACATGCTGGCCGGCAACGACGAGCTCCGTCCCCGCGCGGCCGAGGAGCTGACCGAGGCGATGGGCCGGGCGGCCAGCCGCCAGGACGACCTCGACAAGGCCATCGCGTCGGTGCGCGCGCTGCGGAGGGCCGAGCTCTGCCGGATCGCGCTGAGCGACGTCCTCGGCGACGCCGACCTCGCCACCGTGGAGGTGGCGCTCAGCGACCTGGCCTCGGCCACCATCGACGCCGGCCTGGTCCTCGCGCGCCGCCGGGTGGACGCCCCCGAGGTGGGCGTCATCGCCCTAGGGCGGTGGGGCGGCCGCGAGATGTCGTACTCCTCGGACGCCGACTGCATGTTCGTGGTCCCCGACGGCGTCGAGGGCGAGGACCTCACGCGTGCCACCGAGCTGGTGCGGCACCTCGCCGACATCATCGGCAAGCCCGGCCCCGACCCGGCGCTGGTGGTCGACACCGACCTCCGCCCCGAGGGCAAGGGCGGGCCGCAGGTGCGCACCGTCTCCTCGTACGCCACCTACTACGCCAAGTGGGCCTCCACGTGGGAGGCACAGATGCTGCTGCGCGCCCGGCCCGGCGCTGGGGAGCTGCGGCTGGCGGAGGAGGTGCTGGACGGCCTGGCCGGCTTCCGCTACCCCGTCGGCGGGCTGAGGCCCGAGCAGGTCACCGAGATCCGCAAGCTGAAGTCGCGGATGGAGACCGAGCGCATCCCGAAGGGGGTGCCCCGGGACCGGCACCTCAAGCTGGGCCCCGGAGGCCTGTCCGATGTGGAGTGGACCATCCAGCTGCTGCAGCTGCAGCACGCGCACGCGCACCCCGGGCTGCGGACCACCTCCACCCTGGGGGCCCTGCGCCTGCTGGCCCGGCTCGAGCTGCTGGAGGAGGCGCAGGCCGTCCGGCTGGAGGAGGCCTGGGTGCGGGCGAGCCGGCTGCGCGACGCGATCATGCTCGTGCGCGGCCGTGCGAGCGACGCCCTCCCGTCGGATGTCCGCGAGCTGGCCGCGACCTCGGTGCTGCTCGGCTACGGCCCCAGGGAGTCGTCGCAGCTGGTCGACGACACCCGCCGGCTGATGCGCCGCGCCTCGGACGTGGTGGGCTCCGTGTTCTGGAAGGGCTGAAAGCCGCCCGCGAGCGTGGTGCTACCATCGACCCAAACGTGTTCCGGGGTCGGTGTAAGTCCGAACCGGCGGTGATAGTCCGCGACCCCCGCGGCCCAGCCGGGCCAAAGGGTTGACTCGGTGGAACTCCGAGACCGACAGTCAGAGTCTGGATGGGAGGAACACGCGTGTGCGACGGCGCGCGCACGTTTCCGTGCGCGCATGCATGCCGTCGTCCCTGCGCGTACCCCGGACCTGACTGAAGGACCGGGACGATGACCATCCAGGAGCGGCGGCGGGCGCGCACACTCGCGCATCTCGGCGTGTGGTCCGCCTACCCCGCCCGCACCAGGCCCACCGCTGGGCGGTGGAAGACCACAATGGCGGCGTTCGCCGTCGTGCTGCTCCTCTGGTGGGGCGTCACCGCCACCGGCCTGATCGCCCCCCTGTACCTGCCCAACCCGGTCGACGTCGTCTCGCGCATGGTCACCCAGGCCACCACAGGCGTGGCGTTGCGCTACCTGGCGCCCACCCTGGGTGCCGCGCTGCTCGGCGCAGTCCTCGCCGTCGCCGTGGCCATCCCGCTGGGGATCGTGATCACGCACTCGCGGCTGCTGGCCGCGGTGATCGAGCCGTTCGTCGCCGTCTCGCAGACCGTCCCGCTCGTGGCCATCGCGCCGCTGCTGGTGCTGTGGATCGGCTACGGCACCGTGCCGATCGCCGTGCTGTGCGCCATCATCGCGTTCTTCCCCATGGTGACCACCACCGTCGTGGGGCTCCGGTCCCTCGACATGCGCGTGGTCGAGAACGCGCTCCTCGACGGCGCCTCGGCCCGGCAGCGGCTGTGGCACGTCGAGGGCCCCATGGCGGCCCCCGCCATCCTCGCCGGCGTCCGCGGCGGCGTGGTGCTCACCATGACCGGCGCCGTCGTCGGCGAACTCGTGATGGGCGGAGCCGGCCTCGGCACGCTCCTCACCCTCACCCGGGAGGCGGCCGACACGGCGGGGCTGTTCGCCGTCGTCGCCTGGATCAGCCTCACCTCCCTCACCCTGCACGGCCTCGTCCACGTCGCAGAACGCGCCGCGGTCGCCCGACTCCAAGGAGAATCCACATGATCACCCGACGTTCCCTCATCCTCGGCGGCCTCGCCGTCGCCGGCGCCACGGGACTCGCCGCCTGCTCGGCCGGGCCGCAGACCACCCCCACACCCACGCCCAGCGGGAGCATGCTCGCCGACGGCGTGCTCACCGTTGGCCTCACCTACATCCCCAACGTGCAGTTCAGCGCCTTCTACCTCGGCGTGAGGGAGGGGCTGTTCGCCAAGCAGGGGCTCGACGTGACGCTGCGGCACCACGGCCAGCAGGAGGACGTGTTCGGCGCCGTGCTGGCCCGCGAGGAGCACGTCGTGTTCGCCTCCGCCGACGAGGCCATGGTGGCCGCGGCCAACGGCCAGGACCTGCGCACGTTCGCCACCAGCTACCAGACCTACCCGCTCGAGGTGATGGGCGGCGCCGGACTCGGCCTCTCGGCCGAGGAGGGCCTGGCGGTGCTCGCCGGCCGGAGCCTCGGCATCCCCGGCCACTTCGGGTCCAGCTACTACGCGGCGCTGGCCGCGATGCACGAGGCGGGGCTCACCGAGGCGGACGTGAAGCTGATGGACATCGGCTACACGCAGCTTTCGGCGCTGGCCGCCCGGCAGGTGGACTTCATCATGGGCTTCCGCAACAACGAGCTGGTTCAGCTCCAGGCGCAGGGGGAGCAGGTGATCTCGATCCCCATCTCGGATCCGGCGTCGCCGCGCCTGGTGGGGCCGAGCCTCGTCACCGTCGGCACCGAGGTGTCCGACGACGTGCTGGCGGCTGTCGCGGCCGGCATGCGGGAGGCGCAGGAGGCCGTGATCGCGGATCCGGAGGCCGCGCTGGACGCCACCGCCGAGCAGGTGCCCGCGCTCGCCGACCCGGCGCAGCGGGAGTCCGCCGCGAAGGTGCTGGAGGCGACCACAGGACTCTGGACCAGGGACGGGAAGGTCGACGTGTCGCTCGACACCGCGGCGTTCGGGCGGATGGCCGACTTCCTCGTCGAGGTGGGCGTCATCGAGCAGGCCCCGGCGAACCCGTACGTGGATCTCGCCTAGGGTGGTGGCCATGCGCGGAATCGTGGTGCGGGATGACGGGGTGGCCCTCGAGGAGGGCTGCGAGGAGCTGCTGAGCGACGAGGGGGTCCTCGTCGAGGTGGTGTACTCCGACCTCAACTACAAGGACGCCCTGGCCGTGACCGGCAGGCCCGGGGTGGTGCGGCAGCGGCCGCTCATCGCAGGCATCGACATGGTGGGCCGCGTCGTCGAGTCGCCGGACGAGCGCTGGAACCCGGGCGAATGGCTCGTCCTCAACGGCGCCGGCCTGTCCGAGAGCCGGCACGGTGGTTACGCCGACCTCGCCCGCGCAGACGCGGACCTCGCCGTCCGGATCCCCGACGGGCTCACCCCGGAGCGGGCGGCCGCCCTCGGCACCGCCGGCTACACGGCCGCGTTGGCCGTGCTGCGGCTCGTCATGGAGGGGGTCACCCCGGACGCCGGGCCGGTGCTGGTGACCGGGGCGACGGGCGGCGTGGGGTCGATCGCGACGATGCTGTTGGCGTCGGCGGGATTCGGGGTCGCGGCGGTCACCGGGCGCCCCGACGAGCTGGGCGACTACCTGCGTGAGCTGGGGGCGGACACTGTCCTGCCGCGCGAGGCCCTGGCGGACCCGGGCCGCCCCGTGCAGAAGGCCGTCTACGGCGGCGTGATCGACTCGGTCGGCGGCCAGACGCTCGCCAACGCCATCGCGCAGACCCAGCCCCACGGGGTGGTCGCCGCCTGCGGGCTGGCGGGCTCCGCCGAGCTGCCGGCCAGCGTGCTGCCGTTCATCCTGCGCGGGGTCACGCTGGCGGGGATCGATTCGGTGTGGGCGGACATGGAGGACCGTGCCGACGCGTGGCGTGTGCTGTCGCGGGGAGTCGACGTGGACCTGCTGGACGCGATGACCACCCGGGTCGGCCTCGACGGCGTGATCGCCGCCGGTGAGGACCTCCTCGCCGGACAGCGCCACGGCCGCACCCTCGTCGAGCTCTGAGCTTCGGCGGCCCTTCCCGCTGGTTGAGCCGCGCCGAGCCGCCTGCGGCTCCGCGCGTGTCGACTTGGGTTGAGCCGGGCCGAGCCGCGAAGCGGCCCAGCCCGCGCCGAAACCAACCGACGTACGCCTGTCCATGGACCGGGTCGCGGTTCCCGCTCCGGGTGCCGGGAGCCCTGAGTCGAGGCCCGTGCGGCCCGTGTCCACCGCCTGCTTGTCGGCCGCGTGCTGGGCTGTGGTCGGGTAGTTGAGGCCGCCCGGGCCTCGTCTCACGTCTCCCGTCACTCGTCTGCCCATGGCGTGGTCCCCTCCGGGCGTGCGCCGGCAGGGCGGCCCTGGCTCAAGCCTGCTTCAGGCGGGTTCCTCTGGGTGCCCCTCGGGCTGGGCATCCCTGCGCCTAGCCGCCCTCCCGTCACCCACCCTCCTGCGCACCTCGCGCATCCCTGCGCGCAGCCGCCGTCATGGGTGGGAGTGGCTGGGAGAGAACGCGCCGGCGAGGGGTCGAGGTTCAGTCGGTCTGAGCGTGGAGCTCCTGGTCCGACTTGAGCTTCGCCGGCCACCACACAGCTGGGCCGATGTCGTAGGCCAGGGCCGGCACCAGCAGCGTGCGCACCAGGAAGGTGTCGATGAGCACGCCGAACGCCACGATGAAGGCCAGCTGCAGCAGGAACAGGATGGGCAGCACGGCCAGGGCCGCGAAGGTCGCGGCCAGCACCAGGCCGGCCGACGTGATCACGCCGCCGGTGACGGCCAGGCCGCGCTTGATGCCCTCGCGGGTGCCGTGGATCAGCGACTCCTCCCTGACGCGGGTCATCAGGAAGATGTTGTAGTCGATGCCCAGCGCCACCAGGAACACGAAGCCGTAGAGCGGCACCGACGGGTCGGCGCCCGGCAGGTTCAGCACGTGGTTGAACACCAGCGCGGCGGTGCCCAGGGCGGTGCCGAAGGACAGCACGGTGGTGAGGATCAACAGCACGGGCGCCAGGATGCTGCGCAGCAGGATGATGAGGATCACCAGGATCACCAGGAGCACGATCGGGATGATGACGTTGCGGTCCCGGATCGACGTGTCGCGGGTGTCGACGTTGGTGGCGGTCTCGCCGCCGATCTGGGCGGCGCCGTCGAGCTCCGCGCGGAGGTCGCGCACCGTCTCGGATGCCTCGTCGCTGTCTGCGGCGTCCGTCAGGGTGGCGAGCAGCATGACCTGGCCGTCGCTGACGGTGGCGGCGGGGGCGGGCGTCCCGGGCGGGCCGAGCGGCTGGATGCCGTCGGCCGTGACGGGGGCGGTGCCGGCGGGGGAGTCTGCCGCGACCACGGAGACGGAGTCCACTCCGTCGTTGGCCAGCAGGAGGTCGGTGACCTCCTGGAGCCGGTCCTCGTCGGTCAGGACGCGGGCCGGGCTGCCGGAGCCGGCGGGGAAGTGCTCGGCGAGGGCCGCCTGGCCGTCGCGGGCCTCCGAGGCGCCGAGCACGAACTCGCTCGGCGGCACGCCGTCGGCCTTCAGCGTGGGCACGAACGCGGCGCCCGCGGCCAGGGCGATGGCGCACACGATCCACACCGTGCGGGGACGCCGCGACACCAGACCGGCCGCCTTGGCGTAGATGCCGGTGGTCATCTGGGCGTCGTCGCCGCGGTTGGGGTCGAAGCGGGGGCGGCGCGGCCAGTAGGAGGCGCGGCCCATGAGGAACAGCATGCTGGGCAGCAGCGTGAGCGCGCCGAGCATCGCGAAGATGATGCCGATCGCGGCGACGGGGCCAAGCGAACGGCTGGAGCCGAGGTCGCTCAGCAGCAGGCACATCAGGCCGGCGATGACGGTGCCGCCGGAGGCCAGCACCGGCTCGATCACGCCCTTGAGTGCGGCGCGCGTGGCGTCAGCCTTCGAGGCGCGCCGCTTCAGCTCCTCCGCGTACCGCGCGGTGTACAGCAGCGAGTAGTCCGTGGCCGCGCCGATGACGAGGATGAACAGGATGCCCTGCGTCTGCCCGGTCAGCGTGACGATCTCTGCCTTGGCCAGCCACCAGTTCGCCAGAAGCGCGACGGCGAGGGCCGAGACGCTGGTGAACAGCACGGCGAACGGCAGGATGAGCGAGCGGTAGACCACCAGCAGGATCACCAGCACCACGGCCAGTGTCACGGCCAACAGCAGGCCGTCGATGCCGCCGAAGGCCGCCGTGATGTCCGCGGTGAACCCGGCCGGGCCGGTGACGAAGTGGGTCAGGCCGTCGGGCAGGTCTGACTCCAGCTCGGCGCGTAGTTCCTCGACCACCTCGGCGATCGGTGAGTCGGAATCGACGCCGGCGAACGCCTGGGCGGCCTTGCCGTCCTCGGACTCGATCAGCGGCGAGACGCTCTCGACCCCTTCGATGTCGGCCAGGGAGGCGGTCTTCTCGCCGAGCGCCGTCAGGTCATCCGGGGTCAGCGCCTCGTCCGACGTGAAGATCACGATGGCCGGAATGGTCGAGGTGTCGACGAAGTCCAGGTAGCGCTCGCCCACCACGGTGGCCTCGGCGTTGGTGGGGAGGAAGGTGGCCTGGTCGTTCGTGGCCACCTCCTCGATGCGGCCGAAGTAGGGGCCGCCCACGGCAGTGCCGGTGAGCCAGATCAGGATGAGGGCGACGGGGATGAGGATGCGCGCGAGACGGGTCTTTGACACGGGGCAATCCTAGGGACGCGATTCAGGCAGTGGAGTGTCGCGGGGTCCGTCGAACGGTTGATGCCGGGGGTGCATCCAAACACGGCAGTGGCCCCCGCCCCTGCGGTGCAGGAACGGGGGCCACTGTCTCGGCTGGGCTCAGAGCGCGTAGTACAGCTCGAACTCGTGCGGGTGGGGGCGCATCGCGATGGCCTGGATCTCGGCGCGCTTGAGCTCGATCCACGTCTCGATGAGGTCCGGGGTGAACACGTCGCCGGCGAGGAGGAACTCGTGGTCCGCCTCGAGGGCGTCGAGCACCGAGCCGAGCGAGCCGGGAACGGTGGGAACCTGCGCGTGCTCGTCCGGGGGCAGCTCGTAGAGGTCCTTGTCGATCGGGGCCATGGGCTCGATGCGGTTCTGGATGCCGTCGATGCCGGCGAGCAGCATGGCCGCGAACGCCAGGTACGGGTTCGACGACGGGTCGGGGCAGCGGAACTCGATGCGCTTGGCCTTCGGGTTGGAGCCCGTGATCGGGATGCGGATGCAGGCCGAGCGGTTGCGCTGCGAGTAGACCAGGTTGACCGGGGCCTCGAAGCCGGGGACCAGGCGGTGGTAGGAGTTCACCGACGGGTTGGTGAACGCCAGCAGCGCCGGGGCGTGCTTGAGCAGGCCGCCGATGTAGTAGCGGGCCATGTCGGAGAGGCCGGCGTAGCCGTTCTCGTCGTAGAACAGCGGCACGCCCTCGTTCCAGATGGACTGGTGGCAGTGCATGCCGGAGCCGTTGTCGCCGAAGATGGGCTTCGGCATGAAGGTGGCGGTCTTGCCGGCCTGCCAGGCGGTGTTCTTGACGAGGTACTTGAACTTCATCACGTCGTCGGCGGACTTCAGCAGCGTGTCGAAGCGCCAGTTGATCTCGGCCTGGCCGGCGGTGCCCACCTCGTGGTGCGCGCGCTCGACCTCGAGGCCCGCGGCCTCCATGTGGCGCACGATGTCGTCGCGGAGGTCACCGAAGTGGTCCACGGGGGCAACCGGGAAGTAGCCGCCCTTGTAGGTGACCTTGTAGCCGCGGTTGCCGCCGTCCTCGACACGGCCCGTGTTCCAGGCGCCCGCCTCGGAGTCGATGTGGTAGTACGACGAGTTCGACGAGGTCTCGAAGCGGATGTCGTCGAACACGTAGAACTCGGCCTCGGGGGCGAAGAAGGCGGTGTCGCCGATCCCGGTGGAGGAGAGGAACGCCTGCGCCTTGCGCGCGATGTTGCGCGGGTCGCGGGAGTAGGGCTCCTTCGTCAGCGGGTCGTGCACGAAGAAGTTGACGTTGATGGTCTTCGACTTGCGGAACGGGTCCACGTAGGCCGTCGTCGGGTCGGGGAACAGCGACATGTCCGACTCGTGGATCTTCTGGAAGCCCGTGATCGACGAGCCGTCGAAGTTGAGCCCGTCCTCGAAGACCTCGCGGCCGAAGGCTGAAGCCGGAACGGTGAAGTGCTGCATGACCCCGGGCAGGTCGCAGAAGCGGACGTCGACTGTCTCGATGCCTTCTTCCTTGATGTAAGCCAGCAGGTCGTCTGCGCCTTGGAACATGGGCGTGTCATTCCTAACGTGTCGATGTGGTGAGGCACACGCTACGGGTAGATCTTTGCCCGGCAGTTGCCGGAAGGTAACAGCGCTGTTACAGCTTTTCCGGACGGGACCTGGCCGGGGGACTCAGCGGGTCTGCCGGGGCATCGACGCGGACGCCAGCACGAGCATCCCCACGACGAGCGCGGCCAGCAGGCCGATGCCCACCCAGGTCTGCGAGGACACCTCGGCGTTGGCGGTGATGTCCAGGACGGCGTCCGCGGCCCACGTCATGGGCAGGATGCGGGCGAACGCCGCCAGCGCGTCGGGCATGTGGTCGACGGGGGCGAACAGCCCGCACAGGAAGATCTGCGGGCCGATGAACAGCGGCATGAACTGCACGGCCTGGAACTCCGTGCGCGCGAAGGCGCTGGCCAGCAGCCCGAAGGACACCCCCACCAGGGCGTCGAGCAGCGCGACGACGAGCAAGGCCCAGATGGGCCCCTCGATGTCCACGCCGTAGACCCCGAGCACGAAGGTGGCCAGCAGGGAGGCCTGCGCCACCCCGAGCAGGCCGAACACCAGGCCGTAGGAGGACAGCAGGTTCCAGCGACTGAGCGGCGTGGTGAGCAGCCGTTCCAGCGTGCCGGTGGTGCGCTCCCTCAGCATCGCGATGGACGTGACCAGGAACATCAGCATCATGGGCAGCACCGCGAGCATCGTGGGGCCGATCTGGTCGAACGCGGGGTCCTGCCCGGGCGGGGTCGGCAGATCGATCATCACGAAGTACAGCAGCGAGATGAAAACCAGGGGGAGGAACATCACCAGGCCGATGGTGCGCGGGTCGGCGTGCAGCTGGGCGAGGATCCGGGCGACGGTGGCCAGCGGTGCCACCCGGCCGCGGTCGACGGCGTGCCTCGGGGCGCCCGCGCCGTGCGCCGGCCTGACTGCCGCGGGGGCGACCTCGATCGGGGCGCCGGCATGCAGGGGCGCGCTCATGCCGCCGCCTCCCGCCGGACGAGCGTGAGGAACGCCGCCTCGGGCGTGGCGGCGCCGGTGGCCGCCTGCAGGTCGGCCATGGGGCCGCTGGCGAGGAAGTGGCCGTCGCGCATCAGCAGGACGGAGTCGCAGCGGCTGGCCTCGTCCATCACATGGCTCGAGACCAGCAGCGTGGTCCCGCCGCGGGCCAGCGCCCGGAAGTGCTCCCAGAGCGACTCCCGCGTCAGGGGGTCCAGCCCCACCGTCGGCTCGTCGAGGATCAGCACCTCGGGCCGGCCGACCAGGGCGCACGCCAGCGACGCCCGGCTCGCCTCGCCGCCCGACAGCGTCTCCACGCGGCGGTTGGCCAGCGGGGACAGCTCCACGTAGGCGATGGCCTCGTCGGCGTGCGCGTCGGGCATGCCGTGCAGGCGGGCGAACAGGAGCACGTTCGCGCGGACCGAGATGTCGCGGTAGATGCTGAGCGACTGGCTGGTGTACGAGACCCGACGGCGGAGCTGCGGGTGCCCGGCGGGCAGCCCCAGCAGGGTGAGGGTGCCCGACGTGATCCGCTGCACGCCCACCATGGCGCGCATCAGGGTGGTCTTCCCGCACCCGGACGGGCCGAAGAGCCCGGTGACGGAGCCGGGCGGAAGGGTGAGGTCCACGCCGTGCAGGATCTCGTTCCTGGCCCGGTGGACGACGAGGCCGCGGGCCTCTGCGGCTGGATGCGCCATGGTCTGGAATCTACTCCCGGCCGGGTGGTCGGGGGCCCGGGGGCGGGCAGACGCGCCGACGCCCCGCGCCTCGGGGGAGGGCGGGGCGTCGGAGGGTGGGATCAGGCGCTGAACACGGGCTCGGCGTCGTAGGTGTCCTGGTCGAGGATGCCCTCTCGCTTGCCGACGATCGCGGCCACCAGCGCCTGGCCGGTGACGTTGAGCGCGGTGCGGCCCATGTCGACGATGGGCTCGACCGCCAGCAGGAGGCCCACCCCGGCCAGCGGCAGGCCGAGGGTGGACAGGGTCAGCGTGAGCATCACCGTCGCGCCGGTGGTGCCCGCGGTGGCCGACGAGCCCAGCACGGCGACGAACGCGATGAGCAGGTAGTGGGTGACGTTGAGGTCGATGCCGTAGAACTGGGCCACGAAGATCGCGGCGAGCGCCGGGAACACCGCGGCGCAGCCGTCCATCTTGGTGGTGGCGCCCAGCGGCACGGCGAAGCTCGCGTACTGGCGGGCCACGCCGAGGTTCCGCTCCACCACCTGCTCGGTGACCGGCATGGTGCCCATCGACGAGCGGGTCACGAAGCCGAGCGAGATGGCCGGCCACACGTTGCGGTAGAACTGGCGGACCCCGAGGCCGTTCAGCTTGAGGATCGCGGGGTAGACCACCAGCCAGACGATGATCAGCCCGATGTAGAGGGCCACCACGAACGCCCCGAGCGAGGCCAGGGAGCTCCACCCATAGGTGGCCACGGCCTTGCCGATGAGGGCGGCGGTGCCGATGGGGGCGAGGCGGATGATCCACCACAGCACCTTCTGGGTGACGGCCAGCGCCGACTCCATGAAGCCCACCAGCGGTGCGGCCTTGTCGCCCACCTTGACCGCCGCGATGCCGAAGAGGATCGAGATCAGGAGGACCTGGAGCACGGAGAAGTTCGCGGCGGCTGTGAACCCCGCCTCGGCGTCGCCGGAGACCCGCACGCCCAGTCCGAGGAAGTTCGAGGGGATCAGGCCGAGCAGGAACGCCGACCACGAGCCGACGCGGCTGGGCTCGGCGGCCGCCTCGCCGTTGACGCCGGCGGTGAGCCAGGGTGCGGAGATGAGGCCGACGGCGATGCCCACGACCACGCTGGCGAACGCGGTGATCGCGAACCAGACCAGGGTCTGGACGGCGAGCCGGGCGGCGTTGGCCACCTCGCGGAGCCGGGCGATGGAGGAGATGACGGCGGTGACGACGAGCGGCACCACGAGGAGGGTGAGCAGGCTGACGTAGGCGTTGCCCACCTCGTAGAGGAGGGTGGCCAGCCAGTTGCGCTCCTCGCCGGCGGGGCCGATGGCGACGGCGATCAGCCCGAGGATCAGGCCGACGACGAGGCCCACGACGATCTGGAAGCTGAGCTGGGTGTAGAAGGGCTTGCGCGGCTGCGGCGTCGCCTCGACGGCGCGTTCGGACGTGGCGGTAGACATGAGGGTTGCGTTTCCTTTGCTGGGGGGTGGGAACCGGACGGGCGCGGTCAGCGACAGACGCCGGCCTGGACGCGGCAGAGGTCCACCCACAGGCGACCGACGAGCAAAGGCATGGCTCCACCCTGTCATGCGGCTGCGGCAACGGCCAAAACCGTTCGCCGACGGCAGACTCCCGGGCCGCTGCTAGGCTCGCGGCCGTGACCACCACCCCCGCTGAGTACCCCGGCTCCTCGATCGGCCTGCCCGTGTCCGGGGCCGGATCCCTGGCCTCCTGGCGCGCCAGGGTGGCGGCCATGATCGGCGACTGGGCCGCCAGCATGATCGTGGCCATCGCCCTGTTCGGGTTCGACGTGATGACCGGGTCCGGGTGGGAGTCGTTCATGATCCTGGCCGTCTACTTCGTCGAGGCCAGCATCCTGACCGCGCTCACCGGCGGCTCATTCGGGCAGCTCATCGCGCGCATCGGCATCACGCGGTTGGACGGCCAGCCGCTGGGCTGGTGGCGCCCCGTCGTCCGCACCGCGCTCAAGTGCCTCGTCATCCCCGCGCTGGTGGTCGGCGCCGAGCGCCGGGCGCTGACCGACATCCTGCTCGGCACCGTCGTCGTCAACCGGCGCTGACGCTCAGCGCCGGCCCCACTCCCACGGCGGCCGGCTGAGCAGCCCCTGCCCCTCGACGACCGTCTCACCCAGGTCCTTCAGCAGCTCCACCACCTCCAGATCCTCCCCGGGGACCGCGGCGGAGAGCTCCTCGACGAGGGCGAGGGAGTGCGTGACCACGACGATCTGCGTGTCCGCCGACGCGCGGGCGATCAGCCGGGCGAGCGGCGGGATGAGGCTGGGGTGCAGGCTGTTCTCCGGCTCGTTGACCGCCATCAGGGGCGGCCGGACCGGCGCCAGGAGGGCGGCCAGCCACATGAGGTAGCGCAGGGTGCCGTCGGAGAGCTCCGCGGCGCGCAGCGGGCGCAGCATCCCCGGCTGCTGGAGGGTGAGCTCGAACACCCCGTCGCGCACCTCCACCGCCATCCGGCTGCCTGGGAACGCGTCCGCGATGGACTCGGGCAGCCGCTCTTTGCCGCGCTCGATGATGGTCTGGAGCGCGGCGGCCACGTCCGAGCCGTCGGAGGCCAGCGCCCAGGTGCGGGTGCCGACGCGCGGCTGCCGGGAGGGTGCGTCGGCGTCCGTGCGGAGGGCGTCGTAGAACCGCCAGGCGGCGAGGTCGTCGCGGAGGGGGCGCAGCTCGGGCACGTCCGCCAGCATCGAGGCGTGCGGGGCGAGGGTGAACGGCAGCTCGGCCCAGGGACCGTCGTCGCGGACCAGGGCGGCGGCCCGGAGGCGCTTGGCGACCATGGTGCCCGGGCGCATCACGGGCCCGGCCCAGGCGGCCTCGCGCTTGATCTCGGGGTCCCTGTCGAAGGCCGAGTTGCCCGGCACTGGCAGCCCGAGGTCGATGAGGTAGGACAACGCGTCCGAGCCGATGCCCAGCCGCAGCGACACCGGACCAGCGCGACGCGTGCCCTCCACCGGGTTCCCCCGGCGGGCGCCGGCCAGCGACTCGGGCCCGGCCCACAGCGCCGAGCTGAGGCCGCCCTCGCGGGCAAGCGAGCCGACGGCATCCCCGAGCGCGCAGCCCGCCAGCAGCCTGAGCGACCGGTACAGGCTCGACTTGCCGGACCCGTTGGACCCGGTGACGACGGTGACACGGCCGAGCCTGACGGACAGGTCGCGCAGGGAGCGGTACCCGGCGACGGCGAGGGTGCGGTACATGGCCGCCACCCTAGGGGCGCCCTCCGACAGACATCACCACAGTTGCGACCGGCCGATGTGGAGAAGTTGAGCCGATGGATGGGTTCGACGGCAGCCCCACGCGTGACCCGAGCGCAACCCGCGCCGCGAACCCATCCATCGGCTCAACGCGAGACCCGGGCGACGGGTCAGTCGGCCGTCTCGAGCCAGGCTTCCTCGAGGCGCTCGTTGCGGGTCTCGGCGTCCCTCAGCTGACGGTCCAGGTCCGCCAGGCGTGCGAAGTCCGTGGCGGCCTCGGCCATCTGGGCGTGCAGGCGCTCGATCTCGGCGGCCACCTTCTCCAGCTGGCCCTCGATCCGCGTGAGGTCCTTCTTGCGCTGCCGCTCCGCCGCCGCGTCCGGCCTCGGCGTGTCCGCGGAGCCGACGGCGGCCTGGGCGCCGCCCGAGCGCCGCGCCTGCGCCGACGCGGCCTTCGACCTGGCCCGGCGCTCCAGATACTCCTCGACCCCGCCCGGGAGCAGGGCGCAGGACCCGTCGCCCAGCAGCGCGTAGGTGTAGTCGGTGATGCGCTCGAGGAAGTAGCGGTCGTGGCTGACGACGATCAGGGTGCCCGGCCAGCTGTCGAGGT
The DNA here is from genome assembly GCF_055326235.1 of Tessaracoccus yangjingae. Lineage (NCBI taxonomy): Bacteria > Bacillati > Actinomycetota > Actinomycetes > Propionibacteriales > Propionibacteriaceae > Tessaracoccus > Tessaracoccus yangjingae. The sequence continues at coordinate 520,624 of NZ_JBUZNN010000001.1, forward strand.
AGTCCTCGATGATGGTGAGGGTGTCGATGTCCAGGTCGTTGGTGGGCTCGTCGAGGATCATCACGTTGGGCTCGGCCAGGAGCAGCCGCAGGAACTGCAGCCGCCGCCGCTCGCCGCCGCTGAGGTCGCCGATGCGGGCCACCAGCTTGTCCCCGGTGAATCCGAACTCCTCCAGCAGGGACGACGCGCTGGCGTCGCGCCCGGTGGCGAGCTTCGTCTCCTCCTTGAGCCGCTTGACCGAGTCCAGCACCCGGTCCTCGTCGTCGAGCTCGCCGACGGTCTGGGACAGGTACGCCAGCCGCAGCGTCTTGCCACGCTTGATCTTTCCGCCCTGCGGCTCCCGGTCCCCGGAGAGGAGGTCCAGCAGCGTGGTCTTGCCTGCGCCGTTGACGCCGACCAGCCCGATCCGGTCTCCAGGCCCGATGGACCACGTCAGCCGGTCCAGCAGCGTCCGGTCCTCGACGGCGTAGCTCACGTTGATGAGGTCGAACACGTCCTTGCCCAACCGGGTGACCGCGAACTGCTGGAGCGCCAGCTTGTCGCGCGGCTCCGGCTCGTCGGCGATGAGCACGTTGGCCGCGTCGATGCGGAACTTCGGCTTCGACGTGCGCGCGGGGGCGCCGCGACGCAGCCAGGCGAGCTCCTTGCGGGCCAGGTTCTTGCGCCGCGACTCGTTGGCCGCGGCCTGCCGGTTGCGCTCCACCCTGGCCAGCACGTAGGCCGCGTAGCCGCCGTCGTAGGCGTCCACCACGCCGTCGTGCACCTCCCAGATCCGGGTGCAGACGGCGTCGAGGAACCAGCGGTCGTGGCTGACCACCAGCATGGACAGCCCCGCCCGGGTGCGTGCCTGCAGGTGGGTGGCGAGGAACGCGATGGCCTCGACGTCGAGGTGGTTGGTGGGCTCGTCGAGGACGATGAGGTCGTGGTGGCCGAGCAGCACCGCCACCAGCCCGACGCGCCGCCGCTCCCCGCCTGACAGGGTGTCCAGCCGGCGGTCGAGCTCCATGTCGGCGATCAGGGCCTCGACGACGGCGCGCTTGTCCGCGTCCGCCGCCCACACGTGGTCCGGCTCGCCGTCGACGATCCAGTCCCGCACCGTCTGGGCGTCGTCGCCGACGGTGGCCTGCGTCAGCACGCCGATCGAGGCGTTGGTGGCCACCGTGACGCGGCCCGCATCAGGCACAAGGTCCCCGGTGAGGATGCGCAGCAGGGTGGTCTTGCCGTCCCCGTTGCGGCCCACCACGCCGATCACCTCGCCGGCGCCGAGGCCCAGTGAGACGGAATCGAGCAGGATGCGCGTCCCGAAGCCGTGCGTGACGGCCTCGAGGTTGACCAGATTCGCCACCCGTCAGCGGCCGCGCATGGCGGACCGGGCGCCCTTCGTCTGGATGGGGCCCTTCGGGATGGGGGCCTTGGGGCGCATCGCGTCGAGGGCGCGGATGCGCTGGTTGACCTCGGTGATCTTGGCCGGGGTGAGCTTCTTGGGCAGCTTCTTGATGGTGGTCGCGAGCTGGTCCAGCGGCACCTGGCCGGCGTTCTTGCCCATCTGGATGACGGTGACGTCGACGCCGTAGGCCACCTGCTCGTGCTTCTTCTTCTCCGCGGCCAGCAGCGGCTTCAGCCGGCCGGGCTCGCCCTCGCCGATGAGGACCAGCCCGCCGGGGCCGAGCGTGCGGTGCACGGCGTCGAGGCTCCTGGTGGCGGTGATGACGGGGGTGGAGATCCACCCCTTGGGCAGCATCTGCAGCGCCACCTCGGCGGAGCCGGCCTGGCCCTCGAAGCGGCGGTAAACGGCCTTGCGCGCGCGCCAGGTGAACACCGACAGCGCGCCGAGCAGGCCCGCCGAGATGCCGACCATGCCCCAGATCAGCCAGGCGTTGAGCACGAAGCCCAGGATCAGCAGGGCGGCGAAGGGGACCAGGAAGCCGGTCAGCATCAGCCAGGGCAGCGCCTTGTCGTACTTCACCGTGACCTTGTAGGTCTCCCGCAGCTGCTTCCACCAGCCCCAGTCCTTGGGGTCCGTGGAGTTCTTCTTGGCCGCCTTGGCGGCCTTCAGCTCGGCCTTCTGCTTCTCAGCTAGCGCCTTGGCTCTCTCGCTGGCCATGTCTGGTTCTCCGTCTCAGCCGATAGTGATGCGGGCGTCCGCGCCGCGGGCGTCCATGGCCGTCCGGTACAGGCGGCCCGCCCGGTACGACGAGCGGACCAACGGCCCGGACAGCACGCCAGAATATCCGATCCCGCGGGCCTCCTCCGCCAGGTCCTCGAACTCCTCCGGGGTGACCCACCTGTCGATGGGGTGGAGGGTGGCGTTGGGGCGCAGGTATTGGGTGATGGTGATCAGTTCGGTGCCCGCGTCGTACAGGTCTCGCAGCGCCTGGCTGATCTCCTCGCGGGTCTCGCCCATGCCGAGGATGAGGTTGGACTTGGTGACCAGGCCCGCCTGCCGCGACATCGTCAGCACGCGCAACGAGCGGTCGTAGCGGAAGCCCGGGCGAATGCGCTTGAAGATCCGCGGCACCGTCTCGACGTTGTGCGCGAACACCTCGGGGCGGGCGTCGAACAGCTGCTGCAGCAGCTCGGCCTTGCCGGAGAAGTCCGGCGCCAGCATCTCGACGCCGACGCCCGGGTTGAGGGCGTGGATCTGTCGGATGGTCTCGGCGTAGAGCCAGGCGCCCTCGTCCGGCAGGTCGTCGCGGCAGACGCCGGTGACGGTGGCGTAGCGAAGCCCCATCTTCTTCACCGACGCGGCCACGCGCAGCGGCTCGGAGGGGTCGTAGTTGTCCGGCTTGGCGGACTCGATCTGGCAGAAGTCGCAGCGACGGGTGCACTGGTCCCCGCCGATGAGGAAGGTGGACTCCCGGTCCTCCCAGCACTCGTAGATGTTGGGGCAGCCCGCCTCCTGGCACACCGTGTGCAGGTCACCGGTCTTGACGATGTTCTGCAGGTCCGTGTAGTTGGGGCCCATCTTGGCCGTGGTGCGGATCCAACTGGGCTTGCGCTCGATCGGGGTCTCGGCGTTCTTCGCCTCCACGCGGAGGAGGCGGCGTCCATCTGGCTGCACTGCGGTCACCCGGCCCAGCCTACCCGCTGCCGCCCGGGGCGCCGTCGTCGGCGGGATAGGGTGAGCAGGTGCTCACGGCTCCCGCCCACCCGGCCGCAGGCGTCGTGGCCCTGGTGGTCGCCGGAGTGGCCTGGGGCACCTCGGGCACCCTCGGCACCCTCCTGACGGCCTCCTCGGGCCTGGGATTCCTCGCGGTCGCCGGCTACCGGATCCTCGTGGGCGGCCTGCTCCTCCTCGTCGCCGTCGTCCTGACGGGCCGCGTGCGCCGGCCGCGGTCGCGGGCCGGGTGGGGCAGGGTCGCGGCGATGGCGGCCTGCTCCGCGGTCTACCAGTTCGGGTTCTTCAGCGCGGTGGGCGTCCTCGGGGTCTCCGTGGCGACGCTGATCACCGTCGGGTCCGCGCCCGTGATGGTGCTCGTGGTGGACCTGGTGACGGGCCGGCAGCGGCTCACGCGCTCCCTGGCCGCAGCGCTGGCGTGCACCGCCGTCGGCCTGCTGCTGTTCATGGGCGCACCGCCGGCGGGCGTCTCCCCGGCCGCCGCGCTGCAGGGCGCGGGCCTGGCGCTGCTGGCGGGCGCCGCGTTCGCGGTGATCAGCCTGCTGGGTGCCCGGCCGGTGGGCGACTACCACGACGCGACCGGCTCCGCGCTCGCCTTCCTCCTCGCGGGTGCGGCCGTGCTGGCGTTCGCGCTCTGGCGCGGCGAGCCGGTGTGGTTCGAGCCGACGCCCTCCACCGTCGCGCTGGTGACCGCGCTCGGGCTCATCCCGTCCGCCGTGGCCTACCTCGCCTACCTGCGCGGGCTGCGCACGCAGAGCTCGACCATGGGGGTGATGGTGGCCCTGCTGGAGCCGGTGACCGGGGCGCTGCTGGCGTTCCTCGTGCTGGGGGAGCGCCTCGGGCCGGCCGGGCTGCTGGGCGGAGCGCTGCTGCTGGGGGCCGTGGTGCTCTCGTCGTGGCGGGCGGGTGCCCCGCAGCACGCCGTGGAGTGATCAGTCGAGGATGGGCTCCAAGGCCCGGGCGAGGTGGGGGCGCAGGTCGTCGGCGACACCCTTGACGCTCCACCGGCCGTCCAGCTCCTCGACGATGGAGGTCACGCCCGCGTCGGTGATGCCGCACGCGATGATGTTGCTGAACCGCTCTGCCGAGCTCAGCACGTTGAGCGCGAAGCCGTGCATGGTGGTGCGCTTCGCCACCCGGACGCCGATGGCGCAGATCTTCCGCTCGGGCCTACCCGCGGAGGCCGGGAGCCACACCCCGGTGCGGCCCTCCACGCGGCCGCACTCCAGGCCGTATCCGGTGAGCAGGTCGATGATCGCCGTCTCGAGCGCGCGCACGTAGTCCACGACCCCCACGCCCTCGCGCAGCCGCACGATCGGATACCCGACGAGCTGGCCCGGCCCGTGGTAGGTGATGAGCCCACCTCGGTCCACGTCGATGACCGGCGTGCCGTCCTGGGGCCGCTGCTCGGGGGTGGTGCGCCGCCCCGCGGTGTAGACGGGAGAGTGCTCCACGTAGAGGACGCACCCCGGAGCGCCGGCGGAGACCTCGTCGTGCATGCTGCGCTGGAGATCCCAGGTCTGCCGGTAGTCCGCCAGCCGCTCGCCCAGCCCGTGGTCCTCGAACGTGATCATGCCCGCGATGCTAACCCTCAGAACAGGGTGGCGGTGAGCGAGACCAGCGGCGGCGCGAGCAGCAGCGCGGGCAGCAGGTCCCCGACCGGGATCTGCTTGAGGTTGAGCAGCCGCAGGCCCAGCGCGAGCAGCACGACGCCGCCCGTGGCCGTCAACGCGTCCACCTGGGCGGTGCTCAGCACGTCTCCTGCGAAGTAGCCGACGGCGGTGAGCGAGCCCTGGATGAGCGCGACGGCGCCCGCGGAGGCGAGCACGCCCCAGCCCAGCGTGGAGGCGAAGGCCATGGCCGCGAATCCGTCGAGGACCGACTTCACCAGCAGTTGCTCCGCGCCCCGGCCCAGCCCGTCGGACAGCGAGCCCAGGATGGCCAGGGGGCCCACGCAGAACAGGAGCGTGGAGGTGACCATGCCGTCGACGAAGCGTGCCGCGTCGCCGGAGGCGGTGAAACGGCCGCGGAGCCAGGCGGCCCCCTGCTCGAGGCGGTCCTCGACGCGCAGCCAGGACCCGAGCAGGGCGCCGACCAGCAGCGAGGCCAGGACGATGAGCATCGCGGCGCCGTCGACCTCCACCTGAAGGGCGTCCGATCCCATGGCCACCACCGACAGGCCGCCGAGCACCATGGTGACCAGGCCGAGCACGGAGGTGACGGTGTCCTTCGTCTTCTCGGGGATCCGGTTGCCGAGCGCGATGCCGACGAGGGCGCCCACCACAACCGTGATGACGTTGACGACCGTCCCGAGCCCGATGAACACGCGGCCATCCAATCAGATCGGCGCATCGTCGGCGCCATGGGGCCTGCCCTGGCAGAGTCGGGAGGGACCCCTCCGCGACTTGTTCAAACTTTGTCTAACCTTTAGGCTGGGGGAGGCCGGAGAAGGAGGGTGACGTGCGCCGATTCATCGACGAACCGCGTGCCTTCCTGGCCGCGGCCCTCATCAACCCCGTCGAACGCGTCCGGACCGAGACGCCCGCAATGCGCCGCCGGCGCCGGATCGTGGTGGGCGTGACGGTGGCGGTGGGAGCGGTGGCGCTCGGCCTGGCGCTCGACATCCGGCCCGGCGCCCCCGAGTTCTACGCAGCGACACTCGGCGTGGCGGGTCTGTGGATTCTCGGCGCCCTGGCGTCCGGCCCCCTCTATCTCGGTGAGGGCCGCACGCGCGACGGCGGCCGCAGTCGGGGGGTGCTGCAGGGCTTCCTGCTGGGCCTGATCCTGCTCGCGATCTTCGTGGCGGGCGCGCTGGTCGTGGTGCGCATCCCCCTGCTCGCCGCGCCGGTGGAGGACCTGCTCGACCACGCCCGGCTCGGCACGCTGTGGCTGGTGGCGCTCATCACCGCCGTCAACGGGGTGGCCGAGGAGCTGTTCTTCCGCGGCGCGGTCTATGCCTCCCTGGACCGCCGGTTCAACGCCATCGGCTCCACGGCGCTGTACGCGGCCTCCACCCTGTTCACCGGCGTGCCGCTGCTCACCTTCGCCGCCGTGTGCCTCGGCACGCTCACCGCCGCCCAGCGACGGGTCACCGGTGGGGTCCTCGGACCCATCACCTCCCACCTGACCTGGTCACTGGGCATGCTGTTCCTGTTGCCGCCGATCCTCTCCCTTGGAGGCTGACATGCCCACCCGTACCGCGCTCGTCACCGGGGCCACCGGCCACGTCGGCGCCCGACTCGTGCCCGCACTCCTCGACGCGGGGTGGACCGTGCGCGTCCTGGCCAGGCGGCCGGAGCGGCTGGACCAGTCCTGGCGCCACCGGGTGCAGGTGGTCTCCGGCGACGCCAGCCACCCCGACGACGTGCTCAGCGCACTCGACGGCGTCTCCGTGGCCTACTACCTGCTCCACTCGATGGACGGCCACGGCGACTACCGGCGGCGGGACCGCGAGCTGGCCGCGACCTTCGCCTCCGCCGCCCGGACCGCCGGCGTGGACCGGATCGTCTACCTGAGCGGCCTCCACCCCGAGGGTGAGCTGTCCGAGCACATGGCCTCGAGGGTGGAGGTGGGGGAGATCCTGCTCGGCTCCGGCGTGCCGACGGCGGTGCTCCAGGCCGGCGTGGTGCTGGGGGAGGGCTCGGCCTCGTTCGACATGCTGCGCCACCTCTCCGAGCGGCTCCCCGTCGCAGTCGGGCCGAAGTGGCTGCGCAACCGGATCCAGCCCATCGCCGTCGACGACGTGATCCACTACCTCGTCCGCGCCGCGGAGCTGCCGCCCGAGGTCAACCGTGCCATCGACGTGGGCATGGACGAGGTGCTCACCTACGTCGAGATGATGCACCGCTACGCCACCGCCACCGGGCTCCAGCCGCCGTTCGTGGTCACCCTGCCGGTGCTGACCCCGCGGCTCGCCTCCCTGTGGGTGGGGCTGGTCACTCCCGTGGATTCCGGGATTGCGCGCCCGTTGGTCGGTAGCCTCATCCATGACGCCGTCAAGCGCGACGACGACGCAACGGACCTTCTCGGGGACCCGCCAGGGGGGCGGACCGGCTTCGACGAGGCCGTCCGGAAGGCCACCGCCCAGGTGGATCCGGCGCGTCCCCGCCGCACCTACGCCCGCCTCGGCGTCGCCTTGGTGGTCATCGCGCTCGCGTTCACCGCCGTCAGGACCATGACCCGTCTCGTGAAGGGAGGCCGCCAGAATGCATGATCACTATCGCGCCGGAAGCGTGACCACGACGGAGGCGTTCGACCGCGGCGCCGGCCACTACGACCTCATGGTGGCCCTCAACCCTGGCTACCATCGCGAGCTCCGCCGGGCGGCAGGCACGCTCGTCGAGCGGGTGGGAGACGGGCGGGGCCTCAGCTTCATCGACCTCGCGTGCGGCTCCGGCGCCTCGACGCGGGCGCTGGTGGGCGCTGCCCCGGTGGACGCCGAGATCCTCGGCCTCGACGCCTCCTCCGGCATGCTGGCCGAGGCCCGCGGCAAGGAGTGGCCGGCGGGGGTGAGCTTCGCGCAGGCCGTGGCCGGCTCCCTGGACCTCGACGCCGTCGGCGGGGACCGCGACGGCATCCTCACCTGCTACCTGTTCCGCAACGTCCCCCCGCTGGCCCGGGACCGCGCCGTGGCGGAGGTGTTCGCCCTCCTGCGGCCGGGCGGCTGGCTGGTGGTCCAGGAGTACTCCGTGGCCGGCGACCGGCGTGCGGAGCGCGTCTGGGACGCGGTGTGCCGGGGCGTGATCATCCCGCTGGGCGCCGTCGTGGACCGCGACGTGGACCTCTACCGCTACCTCTGGCGCAGCGTGACGGCCTTCGACTCCGTGGACCGCTTCTCCAGCCGTCTCACCCGCGCAGGATTCACCGACGTGGCCCACCGCACCGCCTCCGGATGGCAGCGCGGCATCCTGCACACGTTCGTCGCCCGCAAGCCAGAGGAGCATGCATGACTCAGCGCCAGTACCCCGGCCGCGACCCTCGAGCCGTCCGGCACCCCGGGCCCGTGGGATCGGCGAAGGTGCGCGACCAGCGGACCGCCGCCGTCGTCGGAGGGGGGATCGCCGGCATCGCAGCCGCGGCCGGACTCGCCGAGCGGGGGGTCCAGGTCACCCTCGTGGAGGCCTCAGACCGGCTCGGCGGCCGGGTGGCGGCGTGGCCGCTGGGCGACGGCCGCACCATGAGCCGCGGCTTCCACGCCTTCTTCCGGCAGTACTACAACCTGCGGGGCCTCCTGCGCCGGGTGGACCCGGAGCTTCGGCACCTGGTGCCCATCGACGACTACCCGCTCCAGCGGCCCGACGGCATGCGCGACTCCTTCACGGGCCTGGCCACCACCCCGCCGTGGTCGGTGATGCAGTTCGTGATGCGCAGCCCCGCGTTCACCGCGAGGTCGCTCGCGAAGGTCAACGTCCCGGCGGCGGTGGAGCTGCTCCGGGTGAAGTTCCCGGAGACCTACTCCGCCTACGACGGCGAGTCCGCCGCCGCGTTCCTGGACCGGCTGCGCTTCCCGGAAGAGGCGCGCGCCCTGGCCCTGGAGGTGTTCGCGCGCTCGTTCTTCGCGGACCCGTCGCAGTTCGGCGCGGGCGAGCTCGTCGCCATGTTCCACACCTACTTCATGGGCTCCGCCGAGGGGCTCCTGTTCGACGTGCCCGACGACGACTACGACACCGTCCTGTGGGCCCCGCTGGGCAGGTACCTCGAGGGCCTGGGCGTCCAGGTGACCACCGGCGCCCACGTCGAGGCCGTCGGCATCGGGCAGGCCGCCGCCACCGTCGTGGTCGACGGCGAGGCCACCCCCGTCGACGCCGTCGTGCTGGCCGCGGACCCCCGCACCAGCCGGCAACTCATCACCGACCTGGCCGGGCCCACGCTGGGCAACTGGCAGCGCCGCGTGGCGGGCACCGTCAACGCGCCGCCCTTCGTGGTGGTGCGGCTGTGGCTGGACCGCCCGGTGGAGGCGTCGCGGCCGGCGTTCGTCGGCACCTCCGGATACGGCCCGCTGGACAACGTCTCGGTGCTGGAGCGCTTCGAGCGCGGCGCGGCCGACTGGGCGCGGGAGCACGGGGGCTCCGTCGTCGAGCTGCACGCCTACGCGGCGGACCCGTCGACCGTGGTGGATGTCGCGGCGGCTGACGGTGTCGCGGCCAGGCTGGAGGCGGAACTGCACCGGATCTTCCCGGAGACCGCCACGGCGGGGGTGCTGCACCGCGAGGTGCTGGTGCGCGACGACTGCACGCTCATCGGCCCCGAGCGCTGGAACGAGCGGCCGGGTGTGCGCACCCCGTCGCCCCGGCTGGTGCTGGCGGGGGACTGGGTGCGCTGCGACTACCCGGTGGCGCTCATGGAGCGGGCCGCCACCACCGGCTTCCTCGCCGCCAACGCGCTGCTCGAGGGCTGGGGTGCCGAGGGCCACGACCTGTGGACCGTGCCGATGGAGGGCCTTCTGGGCCGCTGGCCCCGTCGCTGAGGCCTGGGGAACGTGAGCTGACAAGCTACGTTCCTAGGCTTTCGAGGCTCGTCGCTTCGCTCCTCGACCCACACCCGCTGGCTGAGGTGCCGCGCAGCGGCCTCGAAGCCTAAGAAACGCTGGCCGACAAGGAACGTTGTCCACGCCGGACGGGGTCGGCCCCTCAGCCCGCGGCGGGCGCGACCCGATCTGCGAAGCTGACCCTCGGCAGCGACCCCGCAAGCGCCCGCAGAGCGACGCCCAGCTTCTCCCGGCCCGGCACCCGGATCCGGCCCGAGAACACGTCGTAGTCCGCCGCCTCGATCCGGTCCAGGATCCGGCTGTACAGCACCAGCGCCGTCCCGACGCATCGCCGCGACGCCGGGGGAAGCATGTCGAGCCCACGCAGCCCCTCGGCGTACAGCTCCCGGTTCCGGGCCACCTGCTCGGCCATCATCGCGCGCCACTCGGGGGTGACCCGACGGAGCCACGGGTCCGCGCCGTGCCTGGCCAGGTCCTCCTGGGGGAGGTAGACGCGGCCCCGGTCCAGGTCCTCGTCGATGTCGCGGAGGAAGTTGGTGAGCTGGAACGCCTGCCCGAGCGCGCGCGCCGGGCCCTTCGCCTCGGGGGTGAGGGGCTCCAGCACGGGCAGCATCATCTCGCCGATCACCGCCGCCGAGCCCTCCATGTAGCCGTCGCGCAGGTCCTCCCACGTCGCCCACGTGTCGCGGGTGAAGTCCGAGGCCATGGCGTCGAAGAAGCGCTCGAAGCACTCCGGGTCCGTGCCGCGCCGGTTGATGCTCTCCACGATGGCGGCCATCACCGGCTGCTCCGCCGTCCCGCGCCTCAGGGCCTCGAAGAACGAGGACCGGAAGGCGGCGAGCCGCTCGTCCGGGGTCCCGTCGCGGGGGACGGAGGCGTCGTCGGCGTCCACCTTGTCGGGCTCGTCGACGATGTCGTCGGCCAGGCGGCACAGCGCATAGACGGTGTAGACGTCCTTGCGCTGGGAGCGGGGCAGCAGCAAAGCCCCCCAGTAGTAGGTGGTGCCGTACTCGCGGGTGAGCTCGGCGCACCGGCGGTAGCCCGCCTCCAGCGACGCGCTCATCGGCCCATCTCCGCGACGCGGGCGGCCGCCAGCTTGCCGGAGACCAGCACCATGGGGATGCCGACGCCCGGGGTGGTGCCCGAGCCGGCGAACACCAGCCCCGGCACCCGCCGGTCCACGTTCTTCGGCCGGAAGGGCCCGGTCTGCGGGAACGTGTGCGCGAGCGCGAACGGCGTGCCGGCCGCCATGCCCTGGCGCTGCCAGTCCACCGGCGTGACGAGCTCCTCGGTGACGATGTCGGTGGGGTAGCCCATCTCCTCCAGCGAGCGGAGCATCCGCTCGCGCAGCCGTGGGCCCTCGACGTCCCAGTCGAGCCGCCCCACCTGGAGGTTGGGCACCGGCTCCAGGTAGTAGAGCGTGTGGCAACCCTCTGGGGCGGCGCCCGGATCGTGGATGGAGGGGACGGACAGGAAGCGGGACGGGTCCGTCATGGCCGTGCCGGCGTCGAGCAGCTCGCGGAACGACTCGTCCCACGCCTTCCCGAAGTAGATGTTGTGATGGCCCGCAGCCTCGGGAAGCTCACCGCGCACGCCCACGTGCCACACCAGCGCGCTGGGGGAGTACCGCCCCGTCCGCGCGACCCTGGGTGCGGGCACGCCGGGCAGCAGCCGCTCGTAGGCCACGGGCAGGTCCGCGGTGACCACGACGGCGTCCGCCGCGAGCACCTCGCCCCCTGTCAGGCGCACGCCGGCCGCCGAGCCGTCGGCGCGGCGCTCCACCCGCTCCGCGGGGCTCGAGTAGCGGAACTCGACGCCCGCGTCGGCGGCCGCCGCAGCCATGGCCCGGGGGACGGCGTGCATGCCGCCCTCAGGGAAGAACACGCCCTCGATGGAGTCCATGTAGGTGATCACCGCGTACAGCGCCAGCGCCTTGGCGGGTGCCAGCCCCGCGTACATCGCCTGGAAGCTGAACACCCGGTGCAGGCGCTCGTCGTCGAACCGGCGGGCGACGGCGGGGCCAAGCCTCCCGAACCCGCCGAGCCGGATCAGCTCGGCCGCCGCGAGCGGCGAGCGGAACAGGCTCAGGGGGGAGTTGAAGTTGGCGTCGATGAAGTGCGGGAGCTCGACGTCGTTCAGCCGCTTGAGCCACGCCACGAACTTGTCGAACGCGGCCGCGTCCTTCGCCCCGCTCTGGGCGGCGATCTCCGCCCGCATGGCCTCATGTCCCGGCCGCACCAGCATGGTGGAACCGTCGGGGAAGTGGGCGTGGTAGGCCGGGTCGAGCAGCGTCAGGGCGACGTAGTCCTCCACGCGCTTCCCGACGGCGTCGAACGCCTCCTGCAGCAGGGAGACCATCGTGAACACGACGGGGCCGGTGTCGAAACGGAACCCGTCCTTCTCCAACGAGCCGTTGCGGCCGCCGGGGATGGCCTCGCGTTCCAGCACCGTGACGCGGTGGCCCGCGCCCGCCAAGTGCATCGCCGCGGCGAGCCCGGACAGGCCGGCGCCGACGACGGCGACGTGCTTCGGCGATCCGCCCACGTGGGGGGTGCGGCGCCCGCTCATGCGTCCCTCCAGGCGAGGGCAGAGGCGGCGTCGCGCAGGCCGGCCACGCCGGCCGCCGACAGTGGTGGCGCCTTGAGGCAGTCCAGGCCGGCGTCGACGGCGTCGGCGATCATCGCCTCCAACTCGGCGGCGACGCCCGAGTCCCGGATCGCGGCGGCGAGGCGGTCCACGTCCGTGGGGCCCAGCTCCGGCGTGCCGAGGCGCGCGATGAGGGCGGCGTCGTCGCCGGTGAGGCGATCCTCCGCGAGTGACAGCAGCACGGTGGCCTTCGCTTCCATCAGATCGTCGCCGGCGGGCTTGCCGGTGACCTCGGGGTCTCCCCAGACGCCCAGGTACTCGTCGCGCAGCGCGAACGCGCGGCCCAGGTGGTCGCCGCAGTCCATCAGCGCGCTCACCACGGAGGGGGAGGCCCCTGCCGCCGTCGCGCCCAGCTGCAGCGGGCGCGCCACGGTGTAGCGGCCGGTCTTGGCGCGTCCGATGTGCTCGGCGTGCGCTCGGTCGCGCCGGCCGGCGGCGGCGCCGGTGAGGTCCGCCCGCTGGCCGGCGATCAGCTCCACCGACAGCGCGTACCAGACCTCGCGCAGGGGGGCCGGGAGGCCGTCGACGAGGCGGTCGGCGACGGTGTGCGCCAGGTCCCCCAGGAGGATCGCCATGTTGCGGCCGAAGACGTCGGCGTCGCCGTAGCCGCCGCAGTCGCGGTGCCAGCCGGCCGCGGCGACGTGCGCGGACGGGCGCCCGCGTCGGGAGTCCGACTCGTCCATCACGTCGTCGTGGATGAGCGCGAACAGGTGGAGCGTCTCCAGGGCCGCGGCGGCGCGGATGAGGTGTCGGTATCCGGTGGAGCCGTGGGTGCCGCCGGCCGCGATGAACCCCCAGTAGGCCAGCGCCACGCGCAGGCGCTTGCCGTGCCCGACGAGCAGCCCGCCCAGCCAGCGGGGGAGGTCGGCCTCGAGGATGTCGAGCTTGAGGTCACCGGCGTAGCTCTGCCACTCGACGGCCAGGGTGTTGCCCTCGGCGCTCAGCAGTGCGTCCACGTCCGCGATCGCGGCACCCACGTCGACGGTGGGAGGGGCCGGCCGCCACGCCGCGTCCGGGTGCGCCGTCGCGATCTGCGGGACCTGGAGCGAGGCCCACGGGCTGTAGACGTGCGGGGTGGCGGTGATGGCGGCGGTGAGGTTCTCCCAGGGCACCCATGCCCACTCGGCCACCTCGTCGGGGTTGGCCACCGGCTGCTCGTCCGTGACGAAGGCGGCGAACACTGGGCAGATCTCGTTCTCGACGATGCCCGAGGCGTCGACGGCGCGGTAGCGGAACTCGGGGAGGAGGCTGACCAGCGGGCCAACGCTCATGCCCAGTTCCTCGCGGATGCGACGGCGGGCCGCGTCCTCGAGCGACTCGCCGGGCTTGGGGTGGCCGCAGCAGGAGTTGGTCCAGACGCCCGGCCACGTCTTCTTTGCCAGCGCGCGGCGGGTGACCAGCACCTCGCCGCGGGCGTTGAAGACGTAGGTGGAGAAGGCCAGATGCAGCGGCGTGTCCGTGGTGTGGACGCGCACGCGGTTTGCGGTGCCGATGGGCATGCCATCCTCGTCCAGGAGGACCACCTCGTCGGGCGGTGCGGCGCGGCCCCGCAATCTCGGGGAGCTGTGGTCAGCGATCATGATTGTCCAATGTTTGTCTAACCTTTGAGTCGACGATAGCGTCTCGTCCGTCGTGACGCAACGCCTTGCACAAGGTTTGTCCAATGTTTGCTACCGTAGGTCCAGGCCCATCGCCGGGAGGATCTTCGATGTACACAGTCAAGCAGGTGGCCACGCTCACCGGGGTGGCTGAGGCCACCCTGAGGGTGTGGGAGCGCCGCTATGCGGTGGTCAGTCCTGCGCGCACGCCCGGCGGCTACCGGCTCTACGACGACAACCAGGTGGAGGCGCTGCGGGAGATGGCCTCGCTCGTCGAGGCCGGGGTGCCCGCGTCCCGGGCCGCAGACACCGTGCGCGGGCTGCCCGGATCCGGGGTGGTGGGGTCGCCGTCGGCGTCGGCCGGCCCAGTCGGGTTGGGCGAGAGGCCCGGTGCCGACGAACTGGTCGCCGCGGCCGCCTCGCTCGAGCCGGCCCGGCTGACGGAGGTGCTCCGCCGCGCGTTCGCCAGCGGAAGCTTCGAGGAGGTGGCCGACGGATGGCTGCTGCCCAGCCTGGTCCGCATCGGAGAGGCCTGGGAGGCCGGAGAGCTCACCGTCGCGCAGGAGCACTTCGCCAGCGCCGGCCTGATGAGGGCCATCTCCGCGACCTTCGACGCCGCGCCCGTGGCCGCCACTGGCCCGACGGTGCTCGTCGGCCTCCCCCCGGGGGACCGGCACCAGATCGCGCTGCTCACCTTCGCCACCTGCCTGCGCCGTCGCGGGGTCAACGTGGTCTACCTCGGCTCTGACATCCCCGTCGAGGAGTGGGTGCGAGCGGCCGATGGTCGTCGCGCCCGGGCGGCCGTGCTCGGTGTCACCTCGGAGCGGTTCGTCGAGCGCGCCCAGGAGGTGGTGGACTCGCTGGCGCAGGTGACGCCGCCGCTGTCGGTGTGGGTGGGAGGCTCGCAGTCCGCAGCGATCGCGGGGGTCCACCACCTCCCCGACTCCGTCGCGGAGGCCGCCTCCCTCCTGCACGTCAGCCTCGCCGCCGGCCGCCTCTGACGCTTGGCCCCGTTGAGCCTGACTCGCGTCTGGTTGGCCTGCGTTGAGCCTGACACGCGTCTCGACGGCGTGGGTTGAGCCTGAAACGGGCATCAACCGCAGGATTGCGCGTGTTGAACGATCAAAGGCATCGCGACATGGATTTCCGGCTCAACTGGATGCCCAGTACGCGACGAGGGGCGCCACCCCCGCAGGATGGCGCCCCTTCGTCGTGGCGGTCAGACGGCTCAGACGCCGAACTCTCCTCCGAAGTCGCCCTCTTCCAGGCGCTCCTTCACCGCGGAGAGGAACCGGGCCGCGACCGCGCCGTCGATGAGGCGGTGGTCGTAGCTGAGCGACAGGTACATCATGTGGCGCACCGCGATGGACTCGTTGCCGAAGCGGTCCTCCACCACGACGGGCCGCTTGACCAGCGCGCCGGTGCCGAGGATGGCCGCCTGCGGCTGGTTGATGATCGGCGTGTCGAACAGGGTGCCCGCCGAGCCGTAGTTGGTGATGGTGAACGTGCCACCGGACAGCTCGTCCGGCATCACCTTGCTGGCGCGCGTGCGGGCCGCGAGGTCCGCGATCTTCTTCGCGAGGCCGGTGAGGTTGAGGTCTCCGGCGTCCTTGAGGACGGGCACCAGCAGGCCCTTCTCGGTGTCCACCGCGATGCCGATGTGCTCCCCGTCGGCGTAGGTGACGGTGCCGGCCTCGGTGTCGATGGTGGCGTTGACGATCGGGAACTGCTTGAGCGCCTCGACGGCGGCCATCGTGATGAACGGCAGGTAGGACAGCGAGGCGCCCTCGCGCTTCTTGAAGTCGTCCTTCACCTGGGAGCGGATCCAGCTAACGGCCGTGACGTCCACCTCGACGGTGGCCGTGAGTTGGGCCGAGACCTGCAGCGACTCCACCATGCGCGCCGCGATGGTCTTGCGCAGCCGCGACAGCTTCTCCGTGGTCCCGCGCACCTGGGCGGCCGCGGGGGCAGCCTTCGGGGCGGCGGCCGCGGGGGCTGCCGGTGCGGCGGCCGGGGCAGGTGCGGCCTTCGCGGCCTCGGCGGCCTCGATCACGTCCTGCTTGCGGATGCGACCGCCGACGCCGGTGCCCTTGACGCTGGCCAGATCGACGCCGTGCTCCTTCGCCAGCTTCCGCACCAGCGGGGTGACGTAGGTGCCGTCCGCGGACGCCTCGGCCGCGCGTCGTGCGACGGCGGCCTCGACGGCGGCGCTGTGCTCCGGCTTGGGAGCGGGAGCGGGCTCCTCCTTCGGCGCTGCCGGGGCGGGAGCGGCCGGGGCAGGCTTGGGCTCGGGCTTCGGGGCGGGGGCGGGCTCCGGCTTGGGGGCGGGCTCGGCCTTCGGAGCGGGCTCGGCCTTCGGGGCGGGCTCGGGCTCGGGGGCGGCCTCCGCGGCTGAGGCCTCGCCGATGATGGCCAGGACGGCGCCCACCTCGGCCACCTCGTCCTCCTTGAATCGGATCTCGAGGAGCGTTCCGGCGGCGGGGCTGGGGATCTCGGTGTCAACCTTGTCCGTGGAGACCTCCAGGAGCGGCTCGTCGGCCTCGACCGTGTCGCCGATCTCCTTCAGCCACCGCGACACTGTCCCCTCGGTGACCGACTCACCCAGGGCGGGGAGCGTCACCTCGACGCCTGCCGACGACGCGGCCGCGGACGGCGCGCTGGGCGCGGGGGCGGCGGGAGCCTCCTCGGGCTCGGCCTCGACGGGTTCCTCCTCCGCGTTCTCCTCGGCGGGGACCGGCTCGGGCTCAGGCTCAGGCTCCTCGGCAGGGGCCTCGGCGGCTGCGCCGCCCTCGCCCGCCTCGCCGATCACGGCCAGCACGGCGCCGACCTCGGCGACGTCGTCCTCCTGGAAGCGGATCTCGAGCAGGACACCCGCGGCGGGGCTGGGGATCTCGGTGTCAACCTTGTCGGTGGAGACCTCGAGCAGTGGTTCGTCGGCTTCGACGGTGTCTCCGACTGCCTTCAACCAGCGGGAAATGGTGCCTTCCGTGACGGATTCGCCCAGCGCCGGGAGAGTTACTTCGGTTGACATGTGAGATGGCTCCTTTGCAGACCGCGATTTGGCCCCAGCCTATATGCGATTCAGCCGTGCATGTGCAGTGCTCGCCCGGCCAGTGCCCAGTTCGCTTCGGCGATCGCCTCGCTCAGGGTCGGGTGCGGGTGGACGATCCCGGCGAGGTCCTCGGGCGTGGCGTGCCACCCCACCAGCAGGCCGCCTTCGGCGATCAGCTCGGCCGCTTCGTCGCCCACCGCGTGCACGCCGACGATGGCGCCGCCCGGGCGCCGGACCAGCCGCACCACCCCGGTCTCGCGCTCACCGGGCGCCCGCAGGATCTGGGCGCGGCCATTGCCGGTGAGGTGGTAGTCGATCACCTCGGCGTCGGCGCCCGCCTGGTCCGCGGTGAGGCCCACCGAGGCCACCTGGGGGGTCGAGTAGGTGATGCGCGGGATGTCGGTGTCGCGGGGGAGGGTGGGCCGCTCAGGGTGCCTGCCCTGCAGGTGGGCGATCCGCTCCGCCACGAAGATCCCGTGCGAGTAGCCGCGGTGGGCCAACTGGGGCCCCTCCACGACGTCGCCGGCGGCGAAGACCCCCTTGACCCGGGTCTGGAGGGAGTCGTCGACCACCACATGTCCGCCGGCGGTCAGTTCGACGCCCGACTCCGCCAGTCCCAGGCCGTCGGTGCTCGGCCGTCGGCCGACCGCCACGAGCAGCAGGTCGGTGGTCAGGGTCTCGCCGCCGATCCGCACCGCGACCCCGTCGGAGGTGGTCTCCGCGGACTCGACGGCGGCGCCGAGCCGCACGTCCACCCCGCGGCCCTTCAGCGCGCGGGCCAGGATGCGCGAGTGCCCGGGTTCCTCGGACGGCAGGAGCCGGTCCGTGGCCTCCACCAGCGTCACCGCGACACCCAGGTCTGCCCACATCGACGCGAACTCCACCCCGATCACCCCTCCGCCGAGCACGACGGCGCGCTCCGGCAGGGCGTCGAGCCTCAGGGCGTGGTCGCTGGTGATGATCCGCGTCCCGTCGACGGGGAGGTCCAGCGTCACCGGCGCCGCCCCCGTCGACACCAGGACGGCGCGGGCCCTGTGCACCACGGCGCCCGTCTCGATGCCCGGACCCCGCTCGTCGACGGTGAGCGTGCCCCGTTCGCGGATCACCGTGATCCCGCGCTGGGCGATCAACCCCTCGAGCCCTCGGTGCAGGCCGCCGACTACGCCGCCGGCGTAGCGCCTGATCCCGATCGGATCCGTGTCGCCGAGGGTGGCCCCGATCCCGAACGACGGGGCCTTCGCCACTGTCCGCCGCACCTTCGCCGCCTGCAGCCACGCCTTGGTCGGGATGCAGCCGCGGTGCAGGCAGGTGCCGCCCAGCGGGGTGTCGTCGATCAGGACGACCCGCAGACCCAGTTGCGCGGCGCGCAGCGCGCAGGCGTAGCCGGCCGAGCCGGCGCCGAGGATCGCGACGTCACAGGGGTCAGTCATGCGGCCAAGTCTCCCACGGGCCACTGACCGTGAGGCCGCCCGCCGTTGCCCCGGCGGCGGCGTTCAGGCCCGGGCGTTTCGCCCGGCTCGGCATAATTGGCCCGTGGGTTGGTTTCGACGGAGGCAGCGCGAGGCACAGGTGGCGCGGGAGCAGCGCCAGGTGCCCGACGCGCTGCGCGAGCACCTGACCCACTTCGTCGCCACGCGGCGCGGCGTGGAGGCGTGGGTGGAGCAACCCACGTCGTTCAACAAGCCCTCGCTGCTCCTGGTTGCCGCCGACGGCGAGTCCACGCGCCGAGGGGTGCCGAGCGCCGCCTACGGCTACGACTTCGCCGCCCGCTGCAACATCCCCTGCTACGACGCCGGCGTCGTCCCCTATCCCAAGCGCATGCGCGAGTACGGCCTCCGCGCCAAGCGCGCCCGCCAGTAGCCCAGTCGCCCCACCACTGCCGGGGCGGGGCGCAGCGGGCCCCATCGTTGGCTGAGGTGCCGCGTATCGGCGTCGCCCCTCCGCTGGCTGAGGTGCCGCGCAGCGGCCTCGAAGCCTAAGAAACGAGAGTTGACTAGGGGCTTGGCCCGGTCCTGGATGCAGTTTCTGTGGCTGGGTGGGGCGGTGGCTGGGTGTGGCGGCGTGTGGTGGTGGCCGGGCCGCCCATGATGCCGGTCGGCGGCGCTTCGCGCTGCGCGTACCGTCATCAACGCCCACCCAGCCTGCCCCGTCCCCCACCACCCCCGCCCTCGATCGCTGGCTGAGGTGCCGCGAAGCGGCCTCGAAGCCTATGAAACGTGAGGTGACTAGGGATTTGGATCCCCTGCCGTCGTTTTCTTGGGTGTCGGGAGCTGTGGTCGGGTGCGGGGGCACCGAGGTGCGATTCGTGCGGGGTTTCGTGCCATGGGTCTCGGCCAGCGGCGGTGGTGCCTGTCGCTCCTGCGGGGAGCCGTCGACGGGGGTGTGGGGTGTGCACGAATCGCCGTCGGGATCGGTGGTCGGGTGCGTGTAGGGCGCCGAGGTGGGATTCGTGCGGCGTGTCGTGCCACCGGTATGGGGCCGCGGTGTCGACGGCGACGGCGACGGTGACGGCGGGACGTGAGGTGTGCGCGAGGGTGGGGGACGGCAGGGCGGCTGGGCGCAGGGATGCCCAGCACGAGGGGCACCCGGAAGAACCCGCCTGAAGCAGGCTCGAGCCAGGGCCGCCCTGACGGCACCCGCCCGGAAACGACCACGCCACAGGCAGACGAGTGCAGGGAGACGTGAGACGAGGCCCGGGCGGCCTCAACTACCCGGCCACAGCCAAGCACGCGGCCGACAAGCAGACGGCGGACAAGGGCCGCACGGGCCTCGTGTCAGGGCTCCCGGCACCTAACAGCGGCACCCGGGTCCCTGGACAGGGGCACGACGGTTTCGACACGCGCTGAGCCGCAGGCGGCTCGGCGCGGCTCAACCAGCGGGATGGGGCCCGGCTCAACCCAAGTCGACACGCGCGGAGCCGCAGGCGGCTCGGCGCAGCTCAACCAGCGGGAATGGGCAGCTGAACCAGGGTTCCCGGCACCTGCCCAATGCCCGTATCCAGGGCGGTCGACGCCGCAGCCGGAACTCAGCAGGCTGGCGGGTCAGCGCTCCAGCAGGCCGGCCAGCGACACCAGCGTCCGCACCCCGGCGCCCGTCCCGCCCTTCGGCACGTAGCCGTAGGCCGCGTCCGGGTTCTCGGCGGGGCCGGCGATGTCCAGGTGGGCCCAGGCCACGCCGTCGGGCACGAAGCGCTCGAGGAACGCCGCCGCCACGAGCGCGCCGCCCCAGCGGTGCCCTGCCCCGGACTTCATGTCCGCGACCGTGGACTTCAGCTGCTCGCGCGTGTGCTCCGTGATGGGCAGCTCCCAGAAGTCCTCGGCGGCCGCCTCCGCGGCGTCGAGGAGGAGGTCCGAGGTGGCCTCACCGTTGGTGAGCAGGCCTCCGGTGCGCATCCCCAGCGCCACCATGCAGGCGCCGGTGAGTGTGGCCACGTCGACGATGAGGTCGGGCTTGTCCATCCCGGCGCGGGCTATGGCGTCGGCCATGACGAGGCGGCCCTCGGCGTCGGTGTTGAAGTTCTCCACCGTCTGCCCGTCGAACATGGTGAGCACGTCGCTCGAACGGTACGAGCTGCCCGATGGCATGTTCTCCGCCAGGGCCGCGTAGGCGGTCACCTTCACCTTCATCCCCAGCGCGGCGATGGCCCGCACGGCGGACACGACGGCGGCCGCGCCGGACATGTCGAACTTCATGCCCGCCATCTGGCCCGCAGGCTTGATGTCGAGGCCGCCGGAGTCGAACGTGATGCCCTTACCCACGAGCGCCAGGTGCGCCTCGGCGCCGCGCGGGTTGTAGGAGAGCCTCACCAGCCGCGGCCCGCGCGCCGAGCCGCCGCCGACGGCGAGGATGCCGCCGTAGCCTCCGCGCTCCAGCGCCTTCTCGTCGAGGATCTCCACCGCGATGCGCTCGTCGCGCACGTAGGTGCGGGCCGCCTCGGCGAAAGTCTCGGGGTAGAGCAGGTTGGGGGGTGAGTTGCCCCAGTCGCGCGCCTGGCACACGGCCTCGGCGGTGGCCTTCGCCCGCGACACCGCGTCCTTCTGATCCGAGCCCAACAGCGACGACACCAGGGCGATCGACGCCACCGCCGCGGGCTTGTCGGCGGCGGTGATGGGTTCGAAGCGGTAGGCGCCGAGCAGCGCGCCCTCGCCGGCGGCCTGCAGGAGTTCGCCGTCGGTCAGCTCCAGCGACACCGCGACCGCCAGGCCTGCCACGTCCGGCAGCTCCGCGATCCTCCGCAGCGCGGCCCCCACCGCGACCCTCACGCCGTCGGGCGTGACATCCGCGTCGCCGAGCCCCACCACCGCGATCCGGGCGCCGTCGACGGCGGGCAGGAGCGTGACCTCCTCGCGCTTGGTCGACGCGCCGAGCGCCGCGGCGAGTTCGGCCACGCCGCGCCCGTAGGTCTTGGCGCATGACTTGTCGAGGTCGCCGACGAGTCCGACGAGGGCCTTGTCGGCCTCGTTGATGGTCACCAGGCCGAGGAGGACGACGTCGGTCCCCTTTGGCAGCGACTTGGTCAGGGTCAGGTTCGGGTTGATCCGGGTCACCCGGTCAGCCTAGTAGCGAAGTTGGGGCCTCCGGCACGCCCGGGTACCTTTGCCCGCATGATCAAGCGGGTGGGCCTGTGGGCGTTCATCGTGGCCGGGGTCGCCGTCGCCGCGTGGGGAGTGGTGTCGTGGGCCGCCCCGTCGACGTCCTGCCGGGGGATCGAGATGGGCCCGGGCGACACCTGCGAGTACTCCAGCCTGACCAACGAGCGCGGCGGCAAGGTGCAGCGCTACGAGGACCGGATCGCGGTGGCGCGCGAGCAGGCGCCGTTCGCCGTCGCGGCGGGGCTGGGGATGGTGGCCTTCGGGGCCGTGCTGGCGCGGCGCCCGGTCACGGAGCCAGAGACATCGGACCGTAGATGAGCCGGTCCTCCTCGTAGAGGCTCACCTCCGCGACGCCCTGCTCCAGAAGCTCCCCGTAGAACAGCCCCAGCCACTCCTCGGCGGCCGACTGGTCCTCGAACCGGTGCAGCAGGCCCACGGCGTTGAGGTCCCCGACGGAGAACGACCCCGTCTCCGGTTTCCAGTGGTACATCAGATGGCGTCGCCGCGGCTGATCCGCGCGGCGGGCTGGCGGAACCGTCGGATCATGAGGGACCGGTTGAACATGTAGATCAGCAGGCCCCGGGTGGAGGCGTCTGGGTAGCGCTCGGCCAGCAGCTTCTTGAAGCCGCGCCACATGATGCCCACGTTGATGAGCGTGAAGCCCAGCAGCACCCACAGGCTCATCGAAATCCAGCTGGAGACCACCACATTGTTCATGGTGACCATCACGCCCGCCATCACGAGGATCATCGCCGGCAGCATGAACTCGGCCACCGTCCACCGGGTGTCGACGTAGTCGCGGAGCAGCTGGCGCTCGGGGGACTTCTCGACCCGCTCCCAGGCCTCGTTGCGCGCGCGCGACTTGGACTGCGCGTCCGCCTTGCGCTGCTCCTTCGGCGTCAGGGTTGGGTGCAGGCGCTCCATCCGGGCGGCCTCGGCGGCGCGACGGGTGGGGGTGGCGCCCTCCTTCTTCCGGACCACCTGCTTCGGCGCGGCCGCGGCAGCGGTGTCGACGGCGGGCTCGGCCGCGACGGCCGGCTTCCCCGACGCCTTCGCCGCCGCCTTCTCGCCCTTGGGCGTGAGCGTCGAGATGTGATCGGTTGAGCTCGACTTGTCGTTGCGCTCGTAGGGCCGGAACAGTGCCACGGTGGTGTCCTTGTGCGGGGGGCGGGTACGGCCGCCCATTCTACCCGAGCCGGGTCAGGGTCAGCTCAGGGGAGCGATCGACTCCGGGCGCACCGGCGCCGCGCTAACGTGGATGCGCACACAGCTCGTTGTCGTGGAAGGACACCCCGTGGCCAGCATTTTTGAACGCATCGCCCTGGTCTTCAAGTCGAAGGCCAACAAGACGCTCGACAAGTACGAAGACCCCCGCGAGACCCTCGACTACTCGTACCAGAAGCAGCTGGAGCTGCTGCAGAACGTGCGGCGCGGCGTTGCGGACGTGGCCACCAGCCGCAAGCGCGTGGAGCTGCAGGCCACCAAGATGAACCAGGAGGTGCAGCGGCTCCAGTCGGCCGCGCAGCGCGCCCTGGAGTCGAACCGTGAGGACCTGGCCCGCGAGGCGCTCACCCGCAAGGCGGGCCTGCAGACCCAGCTCGACGAGCTGCAGGCCCAGCACGCCCAGCTCCAGGGCGAGGAGGAGAAGCTGGTGCGCGCCAGCTCCCGCCTGCAGGCCAAGGTGGACGCCTTCCGCACCCGCAAGGAGACCATCAAGGCCACGTACTCCGCGGCCGAGGCGCAGACCCGCATCAACGAGGCGTTCACCGGCATCTCCGAGGAGATGAGCGACGTCGGCCTCGCCATCCAGCGCGCCGAGGACAAGACCCTGCAGCTGCAGGCGCGCGCGTCCGCCGTCGACGAGCTCCTCGCCTCCGGGGCGCTCGAGGATCCCACCGGCATGGTCAAGGACGACATCACGCGCGAGCTCGACGCCCTGGCCTCGGACTCGACGGTGGAGAACGAGCTGGCGGCCATGAAGGCGCAGCTGACCGGCGCCCCCGCGCCGCGCGCCGAGATCTCCGCGCCGTCGAACGGCACCACGGAGGCGCCGGCCGCCCCGGCAGACGTCCAGCAGCCGGCCGCGCCGTCGCAGGAGTCGCAGGCATGATCGTGCGGATCATGGGCCAGGGCCAGTGGGTCCTCGAGCCGGAACACCTGATGGAGCTCAACGAGCTGGACCGAACCTTGGAGGAGAGGGTCGCGGCCGGTGACGAGGTGGGCATGCGCGCCGCGCTGCACCAACTGGTGGAGGGCGTGCGCACCCGCGGCATCGAGGTGCCGGAGGACGTGCTGGCCGAGTCAGACCTCGTGCTGCCCGACGACGACGTCACCCTCGACGAGATGCGCGGGCTGCTGGACGAGATCAGCGAGTACTACGGTCTGATCCCGGACGCCCACGACGAGTTGAACGAGGCCGACGCGGAGTCCAGCGAGCTTTGAGAGTCGTCGTTGCCTCCGACGCCCTGGCCGGGCTGAGCGCGGCCGCCGCGTCGGAGACCATCGCCCACGCCTTCGCTGGGCGCGGCGCGCAGGTGGTGGTGGTCCCGTTGGGGGTCACCGGCCCGGCGCTGCGTGAGGCCGCGCGGGGTCTCGGACTCGCTGTGGACCCGCTTGTCGGAGACGCCACCACGGCGCCCGGCGCTACCGGAGGCGTGGAGCGGCACGAGGTCCGGCACGGCGCGCCGGGGGCGAGGCTGGTCGTGCCCGCCGACGCGACGGAGCTCGGCCGGGTCCTCGCCGAGGCCGAGGCGGACCTGGTGGTGGACCTCACCTCCTGCCACATCGCCGACCTGGCCAGGGAGGCGCTCGACGCCTTCGACCCCTCGCCCGTCCACGCGCTCGAGGTGGCCAGGGAGGCGTGGGCAGGGCGCCGGCTCGTCGCGCTGGTCCCCGAGGGTCAGCCCGAGCGGCCGCTCACCGGCCTGACCGGCATGGCGGCGACGGAGGGCCGGGAACGCGGCGCGGACCTCGCGGCCGTCCTCGCCGCGGACTCCGTCGCCGGGCGCTGGGCGGAGCACCTGGGCCTCGCCCCCGAGCCGGGGGCGGGGGCCGCCGGGGGAGCCGGGCTGCTGATCCAGGGGATGGGTGGCGTGGTCACGGACCCGCTGACCTTCCTCGAGGACAGCTACGGCCTTCCCGCCACGTTGGCGCAGGCCGACGTGGTGGTCACCGGGGCGGAGTCGCTGGACTTCCACGCCGTCGGCGGGCCCGTCGTGAAGCGCGTGGTGTCGCTGGCGGGGGAGGCCCTGCGGCCGGTGATCGCCGTCGTGGGCCGCAACTTCGTCTCCGCCAGGGAGCTGCGGCTCGCGGGCCTGGAGGCCGCCTACCCGCTGACCCCCGGGGCCGACGGCGAGGCCACCCCTGAGCAGCTCGCGGACGTTGCGGCCAGAGTGGCCACCACCTGGTCCTGGTGACAAGGACCTACGCCCTCGGCGATACGGGGATGGGGTTTCTTGAGGTTGCGGCGTAGAATCGTGGAACATCCATCCCAGACAACGACTTGGAGCCAAGCGTGACCGATACCCAGACCCAGACCGGCGTCGTCCTCACCGACGTGGCCGTGCAGAAGGTCCGCGCCCTGTTGGACGCTGAGGGCCGCACAGACCTCTCCCTGCGCATCGCGGTGCAGCCCGGCGGCTGTTCGGGCCTGCGCTACCAGCTGTACTTCGACGATCGCACGCTCGACGGCGACGTGGAGACGGACTACGACGGCGTCATGGTCGTCACCGACAAGATGAGCGCCCCGTACCTGGGCGGCGCCAGCATCGACTTCGTCGACACCATCGAGAAGCAGGGCTTCACCATCGACAATCCCAATGCCCAGGGTTCCTGCGCCTGCGGCGACTCGTTCCACTGAGAATGGGCTGAAACTTCCTACTCTAAGCCACCCCCGCGGAGAGCTCTCCGCGGGGGTGGCTTTTTGCGTTAAGGTGGGCCCCAGCAGTGGTGTCCTGTGAAATCCAGCGCGGAGAATCGCAGGCCAGTGGTCAACGGAAGGGCAACTTGTGAGTGGCAATCCTGCGCCATCGCGTCGGCGGTTGGTACGTGGCTCCCTCCTGGTCGGGGTCCCGCTCTCGCTGATGGGATTGACGGCGTGCTCGGGACAGGGCGCGCGGTTCGGGCTTCCCGAGGCGGCAACCGAGCAGGCACCCATCATGGGCAACGTGTGGGTGGGCGCCTGGATCGCCTCGCTCGTCATCGGCGTGCTCGTGTGGGGTCTCATCGGCTGGGCCGTGATCCGCTACCGCCGCAAGGACGGAGACGCCCCCGCGCCCCGGCAGACCACCTACCACCTGCCCCTCGAGCTGCTCTACACGCTGGTGCCGTTCCTCATCATCGGCGTGCTGTTCTTCTACACGGTGAAGGCCTCCGACGCCGTGCTCCAGAAGTCCGATGATCCTGATGTCACCATCAACGTCATCGGCCAGAAGTGGTCCTGGACCTTCAACTACATGGAGGAGGACAACCCGGACATCGGCACGAACGCCCACGAGATCGGCACGCTCGAAGTCATTCCAGACCTGTACCTCCCCGTCGATCAGACCGTGCGGTTCAACCTGCAGTCGGCTGATGTGATCCACTCGTTCTGGGTGCCGTCGTTCTACTTCAAGATGGACGTCATCCCCGGACACCCCAACTCCTTCGAGGTGACGCCCAACAGGCTTGGCACCTACGACGGCAAGTGCGCCGAGCTCTGCGGCCAGTACCACGCGCTGATGCTGTTCAAGGTGCACGTGGTCTCGCAGGAAGAGTACGCCGCGCACGTCAAGGAACTCGCCGCCAACGGCAACGCGGGCGAGCGGGAGCTGCAGGAGGCCATCCAGGCCGTTCTGCCCACGGAAGCACCGGAGGAGCACCAGTGAGCAGCGCAACCATCACCGAGCGCACCGCACTCCAGCAGGAGACCAAGGCCGAGCCCCACCGCCTCGGCGAGACCGTCATGAAGTACCTGACGACGACGGACCACAAGGTCATCGGCAACATGTACTTCGTCACCGCCTTCTTCTTCTTCGGCTTCGGCGGCCTCCTGGCCCTGGCCATCCGCGCTGAGCTCGCCGCCCCGGGCATGCAGTTCGTCAACTACGAGACGTTCAACCAGTTCTTCACCATGCACGGCACCATCATGTTGCTGATGTTCGCCACGCCGATGTTCGCGGGCTTCGCCAACGCCATCCTGCCGCTGCAGCTGGGCGCCCCGGACGTCGCGTTCCCGCGCATGAACGGCTTCTCGTTCTGGCTGTACGTGTTCGGCTCCTCGATGGCCTGCGCCGGCTTCCTCAGCCCCGACGGCGCCGCCAGCTTCGGCTGGTTCGCCTACGCCCCGCTGTCGAACGCCATCCACTCTCCCGGCATCGGCCACGACCTGTGGCTCATGGGCCTCTACCTGCTGGGCCTGTCCACCATCCTGGGCTCGGTGAACTTCGTCACCACGATCATCACGATGCGCGCCCCCGGCCTCACGATGTTCCGGATGCCCATCTTCTCGTGGAACATCCTGGTCACCTCGCTCATGGTCCTCATCTGCTTCCCCGTGCTGGCCGCCGGCCTGCTCGTCCTCGAGGCGGACCGCGTGCTGGGCTCGAAGGTGTTCGACCCTGCGTCGGGCGGCCCCGTCCTGTGGCAGCACCTGTTCTGGTTCTTTGGCCACCCCGAGGTCTACGTCATCGCGCTGCCGTTCTTCGGCATCATCACCGAGGTGCTCAGCGCCTTCAGCCGCAAGCCGGTGTTCGGCTACTACGGCCTGGTGTTCGCGACGCTGTCCATCGGCGCGCTGTCCATCTCGGTGTGGGCGCACCACATGTTCGTCACCGGCGCGGTGAACCTGCCGTTCTTCTCGTTCATGACGTTCATGATCGCGGTGCCCACCGGCGTGAAGTTCTTCAACTGGATCGGCACGATCTGGCGTGGCTCGTTGACGCTCAACACGTCGATGACGTTCGCCATCGGCTTCCTCACCACGTTCCTGTTCGGCGGCCTGACGGGCATCATCCTGGCGGCGCCGGCCCTGGACTTCCAGGTCTCGGATACCTACTTCGTCGTGGCGCACTTCCACTACGTGCTGTTCGGCACCGTGGTGTTCGCGATGTTCGCCGGCTTCTACTACTGGTGGCCGAAGTTCACCGGCAAGATGCTGAACGAGACGTGGGGCCAGGTGCACTTCTGGACCCTGTTCGTCGGCTTCCACACCACCTTCCTCGTGCAGCACTGGCTGGGCGTCGAGGGCATGCAGCGGCGCATCGCCGACTACGGCGCCTGGGAGGGCTTCACCTTCCTCAACCAGGTCTCCACGTTCGGGGCGTTCCTGCTGGGCGTGTCGATGCTGCCGTTCCTGTGGAACGTCTGGATCACGCGGAAGGCGCCGCTCGTCGGCGTCAACGACCCGTGGGGCTGGGGCCGCTCGCTCGAGTGGGCCACGTCCTGCCCGCCGCCGCGGCACAACTTCGACTCCCTGCCGCGCATCCGCTCCATGAGCCCTGCCCTGGACCTGTCGCGTCCCGAGCTGGTCGAGAGCGCCAATCTGCACGCTGAGGACCCAGGCGAGTTGCTGGACAGGGTCAACCCCATCGTCGAGCCGGAGGGCACCAAGCAGTGAGAGCCGAAAAGTACGTCTTCTGGTTCATCTTCGTCTTCTTCCTGATCGTCACGCCCATCTACTGGTTCATGGCGCGGGAGATCGCCGGCACGTTCGTGCTGGGCTTCACCGGACTGCTGGGGCTGATGATCGCCGGCTACCTCACCCTGACGGCGCGCAGCTTCGACCCGCGCCCGGAGGATCGCCAGGACGCAGAGGTGATCGAGGGGGCCGGCACCATCGGCTTCTTCGCGCCGAAGAGCATCTGGCCCTTCTGGGCCGCGGTGACGGTGATGATCATCTTCCTCGGCCCGGCTTTGTCGCAGCCCTGGATCAGCCTCGTGGGCTTCGGCATCGGCATCTGGTCGGCCAGCGGGTGGATCCTTGAGTTCTACCGAGGCGACTACAAGCACTGACTCAGTGCTGTGAGGGGACCCGCCCTTTGGGGCGGGTCCATTCGTTGCCGTGCGCGAGTGGCCCGCGAATGACGCGCTGCCGGGCTCTGCGTCGACCTGGGCGCCCGCACCAACTGATCCCGTGCCGTCGGGGCCGACGAGCATGACACGCGACTCAATGACCGCCGACGAGCATGACACGGAACTCGGCTCCCCATTGTGCCAAATTTTAACGTTCAAATTGGTGACGAGTCCTGGTTTGCTCATCGACGGCCCCGGGTTCTCCTGGATCCTCGAGTCCATGACTCATCAGCAGGATCATCGCGATGCGTGTGTCACTGCGTCGGGATAAGCGGCTGTCTCGACGGCTCCGGCGGGGTGTTCGCTCAGGACCGGGACGACATCGACCTGCGGACCCAACTGCGCTTGCCATATCGGAGCCAGTGTGCGCGTCGTCTCACGGCCGGGGGCGGAAGAGGATACTCACAGCAAGAGGACGGGGCGTTCTGCGGACAGAGCCCGTAACGTCACCTATGTGCCATCGAGTCTGCGGAGACTCGCGTCAGGTCTGGGGATGCGGACATAGTCACCAAGGACCTGGCCGATCGCCGGATTCATTCCCACACCAGCGTTGGGAACATGGCCTCTGTGCGCCGAATGAGGTCGACATACTTCGAAGACGCTGACTGCGGCGACACAGTGATCTCCTTGTTAAAGGGCGACTCCACCCACGAGATTTTGCAGAAGTGGGTCCCATCCTCGGTGACTTGGCCGGCGTTGTGGAAATATGGTTTGGAGTCCCACGCTGCTACGTCATGGTTCGCCCAGTGAAAATCCAGCGCGGGGCTGGCGATGGGTGTGAAGCCCGCCCGCACCGTGATGAACTGCTGCATGTACATTTCAGCACACCACGCCTGGATGGGGTACTGGTGCCCCTCCGGGTGGTAGCGTTCCGCTGTCTCGACCATGTGCTTGAAGGCCCGGACGGAGGCCTTCTCCACATCTGACCAGAAGTCGGCGCCCGCGTCCTTGATGAAATACTGGGCACCAATGGAGTTGTGATCGTGTGCGAGCACGTCCCCGGGATCTGCCCCTGCGATGTCGCAAAGATCGAGAAAGAGCTGCTCGCCCTTCTCGCGGATGTACTGGGCCCCGGTGTAACTACGCGTGTCGGAGCCGTACCAGCATCCGTCGTGAGCCTCGTACGGACTGAAATCCATGGGCCCGGTGAACATCACGTCGGGATCGAGGTAGTTGAAGACCATGCCCTCCGCTTCGGGGAACTGGCCATAGAACTGACCGAGTAGCCACGGCTTCATCGACGCGCTATAGCTCCTGTCCTCCCGACTATCCGGGTAGGCGTGGATGTAGCACTTCAAATCCTCGGACTCAAAGAAGTCGCGGAGGTGAATGGACGGCGGATCGTTGTAGGCCACCAAGTAATGGACGTCCTCCTCGTGACCGATCTCACGAAAATGTGTGATCTGGACGAGCATCTGCCAAAGGTAGTACTTGTTATCCGGGACGGGAATGAGAAACTTCATGGCTCCTCAAGGCCTGAGAAGAGCGAGGCCCGCGAGGATCTTCCTCGCGGGCCTCGCTCCTCGGATTAAGGCTGGACCGTGGTGGTGGGGGCGACCGTGGTAGTGGGGGCGACCGTGGTAGTGGGGGCGACCGTGGTAGTGGGGGCGACCGTGGTAGTGGGGGCGAGGCATGTGTTCACCTGGGGCGCCGCGCAATCGGTGGGGGGCGCCTTGACGCTGAAGAGCAAGTCGTTTCCACTGTAGGCCTCAATGAACGCGGCGCTGCTTCCCGAGCCGTCTGCGTTTGCGGACGAGAAGTCGCCCAGAACGATCTTCGCGCACTTACCTGGTTCAATCTTCTCGTTGATCGTGATCGGGAGCGTCGTCCCCCCGCAATCACGGAAGACCTTGTTGCTGTTGTTCTGCAGCCTGTCGATTGTGAACTTGACGGTCTGTTCTGTTGTGCAGTCGTTGCAGATTTGGAGCACCAAATAGTAGGACCACAGGTTGGGATCGCCAGGCCACTTGCAGGCTTCGTTGGCGAACGAGTACTTGAGGCACTGCGGCAACGTGGTCGTCGGTGACACGGCGTAGGCCGGCGCAGCCCCCGCAACGGCGAGTACGGGGACGCTCCAAGCGGCGCCCTTGGCAATAGTGCGGCGTGTGATGCCAGACTGAGTGGGTTCGGTCATGGTGGTCCCCTTTGGTAAAGCCTGTTCTGGAGGCCAATGTACCAGCGCTATCTCGGTTTCGCGCAACCGCCCAGTGATTGGGATGTTCGCGCACCGGTGGATGGGGTCCGACGTCCCCTCGACCCCAAGGGCCCCGCGCCCAGGAATTCAACGACGTCCGAGCCCACGGTCCGCAGCGCCGGCGCTTGAGGGAGTTCTCCGGGCGACCCTCCCGACTTCGAGGTGCGTATCCGCGCGCCGGCAAGTGGCGGATGGCCGCGATGCAGATCGTCTTTGCCGCCATCCCGGCCTGATCTACGTCGCAGAGAAGTTTCCGCAAGCTCGCACTCGCCATCACGATCGGCACGCTCGTTGCGATCACCGCATCTGCAGAGCCAGATCTTCCGCCCGACCACGGGGCCTCTCAACGTGGGGGCCCAGTGGATCAGCTCGAGGGTCCTACTCAGGGCGACGAACGAATTCCACCTACTGCGCCACGTCCTCATCCGCCTGAGCGACCCCAGCGACCGACATACCGGCTGATGACCGAGGGCCAGGAAGACGCAGGCTCGCAGGGGAGGTCAGGGAACGTGTGCATAACGTCAGGGTCTCGGTCCGGCTGGCCCCTTCCGTTTCCAGTGATCTCGTCGTGCGTCGCCATCCGGACCGGGCCCCCTGCCGCTCGGACTGATCAGCGTTCCTCTCGGACTGCGAGCGGGGTGCGAGGCATGCCAGTCGCCGACGGCAACTTACCGTGGAAGCAGGATCGGCTTGATCTCGTTCACGACGTGGACCGTGCCGCGGGTCACCCGCAGGCTCGTGTCGACCGACACGGTCAGGATGCTCGCGATGACCGCCAACGGCAACGGGTACCGGAACCATGAGAAGCTCTCGATGAGGTCAGCACCGACGGCGATGAACGCGCCGCGCAGCACCAGCGCCCCGAACCCCAGGCGTCAGGCTCTGCGTAGGGCGTCCTTCCAACTCGGCACCGAACCGGTTTGGAGCAACCCGCGGCGGTAGATCGTCGACCAGACGGCGACCGCGAGGGCCATGAAGCCGACGGCGACGGCGAGCGCGAGGAGCTCGTCGACCCACCCGGCCTCGCACGAGAACGGGCGCCTAGGCATCATCACCGTGGGAGGCGATCGGCAGTTAGCTGGCGACCGTCGCCACGGTGCCGGTGGCGAGGAGCTCCACCATGTAGACGAACATGATCAGCATCGTGAGCGGCGTGGTGGTCTGGCTGAGATCCTGCGTGCGGGTCGCCATCGCGCCGGCCGCGGCCCACAGGCAGGCCAGCGCCGCGAAGCCGACCAGGAAGAACAGGATGAACCAGCCGGCCACCGGCACCACCATGCCGATGAGACCGCGGTACTCGGTGAACCGCAACCCGACCAGAGCCACCACCACGAAGAGGATGACCTGCCCAAGCGCCATGATCGTGTTGCCGACGATCTTGCCGATGAGCAGTTGCCGGATCGGGATGGTGGCGGCGAGGATCTTGACGATCCGCGACTCCTTCTCAGTGACCACCGACTGCGCGATTTGCATGCCGTAGGTCATGGCCTCGCCATCAGGAACAGCACCGCGAATGCGAGAGTCGCGACGAAAACGGCCGTGCCCGGTTGTCGGCGGTGAGCGGTGTCATCGTGAGGGCGGTGGCTAGTACCGCGGCGGGGTAGACGCCCAAAGCCTCCGCGTTGTGCTGACCTGTCACGCCTCAACCAGGCGGCACGGATGGTGGTCAACCGGCACACCGCCTCCTCGAGTTGCGCCCCGTCCGCCATGCCCATGCTGGGTGCGATCAGCATCTCCCAGCCGCCGGCTCCCCGGTGCAGGGCGGCGGAGGCGCGATCGTCGAGGACCGCGTCGCGGAGCTCGGCCTCGCCAACGCGGACCGCTCGACGTTCTGACCGGAGGCTGCGGCCATCGCGATCACGCCGGCGGCGTCGTCGGCGAAGGTTTGGCCGATGGCGAACGTTCCCCTCGACCCCGCGTCAGCCCCTTATCGCCGCCTGGCTCACCAGCTCTGGTCGAGCGGACGACCCTCCTCGTACCCCGACCCGGATTGGACCCCGACAACCGCCCGGTCGGCGAACTCGTCGAGGCTCCTGGCGCCCGCGTAGGTGCACGACGACCGGACGCCCGAGGTGATCCAGTCGATGAGGTCCTCGACGCCCGGCCGGCGCGGATCCAGGTACATCCGCGACGACGAGATGCCCTCCTCGAACATCGCGGCCCGGGCGCGGTCGAACGCCGACTGCTCGCGGGTGCGCTGGCGGACGGCACGCGCCGACGCCATGCCGAAGGACTCCTTGTACACGCGGCCCTGGTTGTCTGCCAGCTGGTCACCGGTGGACTCGTGGGTGCCCGCGAACCAGGACCCGATCATCACTGACCCGGCGCCGGCCGCGAGCGCGAGGGCGACGTCGCGGGGGTGGCGGACCCCGCCGTCGGCCCAGACCGCCTTGCCGCGCTCCCTGGCCGCGGCGGAGCACTCCAGCACGGCCGAGAACTGGGGCCGGCCAACCCCGGTCTGCATCCGCGTGGTGCACATCGCGCCGGGCCCGACGCCCACCTTGAGGATGTCGGCGCCGGCGTCGATGAGGTCGTCGCAGCCCTCCGTCGTCACCACGTTGCCGCCGACGATGAGGACACGACGCCCCGTCTCGGCCTCGAAGACGTCGCGCACGTCGCGGGCGATGGCGAGCGCGGACAGCATCTTCTCCTGATGCCCGTGGGCGGTGTCCATGACGATCACGTCCGCGCGGCCCTCCAGTGCGGCGCGCACCTTCGATTGGATGTCGCCGTTGATCCCCACCGCGACACCCGCGCGCAGCCGCCCCTCGTGGTCGACGGCGGGGGAGTAGATCGCGGTGCGCAGCGCGCCCTTGGGCGTCATGAGACCGACGAGCCGCTGGTCTGCGTCGACGGCGAGCGCCACCTTCTGGTGCTGCTCGCTCAGCACGGCGAACACCTGCGCGGGTGTGGTGTCGGCTGAGACGCGGGTGACGTCGCTGGTCATGACGTCCTTGGCCTGCGCGAAGCGGTCGGAGTCGACAGCGTCCTGAGGGGTGACGAGGCCGAGGATGCGGCGATCCTTGTCCACCACGACGGCGACGCCGTGCGCGCGTTTCCCGATCAGGCTGAGCGTCTCGCCGACGGTGGTCGTGGGGGAGACCGTCACGGCGGTCTCGAAGACGGGGTGCGCGGCCTTGACCTTGTCGATGGACCTGGCCACGACCTCGCTCGGGATGTCCTGCGGGAAGATGGCCAGTCCGCCGCGGCGGGCCATGGTCTCGGCCATGCGGCGTCCGGAGACCGCCGTCATGTTGGCGGCTACCAGGGGCGTGGGTGTGGCGAGGCCGTCGGTGGAGGTGAGGTCCACGTCGAGGCGGGAACTGACCCCCGAACGGGAGGGGACCATGAAGACGTCGCTGTAGGTCAGGTCGTAGCTGGGGTCGCCGTGAAGGAATCGCACAGCGTGTCAGTCTACCCGCAGCTCCCAGCTCGGGGTCCCTGCACGCGCACCACCGATCCCGACGACCCCATCCCTGTGCGAACCACCGATCCGACGACGCGCACCGCACCGATCCCGACAACACAACCGCGCGCCCCCCCATCGGCCACCCACCCCCTGTGCACGACACGCCGTCGCAAGCGGCTCCCGGTGTTGCCCTGGGCGTCGAGGCCCGGGTCAGGCTGCTATCCGTGCCCGGCGCCCGACGATGACCCCCTGTGCACGACACGCCGTCGCACACGGCTCCCGGGGTTGCCCTGGGCGTCGAGGCCTGGGTCAGGGTGCTATTCGTGCTCGAACGTCGACGTGGCAGCTGCGAGGACGCTATCTGATAGTGAAGTAACGACTAGCCACAGTTGCGTCTGAGGCGCTGTCTCGATGCGCTGACTCCGATGCGCATCCGGCATGCTGTCCCCGGCACGCGACGTGCCCTTCTGACAGACGGAGCCCCCCACCGTGCCGGACACCACCCTCATCGCCACATCTGTGCGCCCGATCGCCGAGATGGCACTCGGGCTGACGGTCATCATCCCCGCCTACAACGAGGAAGCCTCGGTGACGGAGACCGTCCGAAGCGTCCTCACCCAGACGACCCCGCCGGGCCGCGTCATCGTCGTCGACGACGGCTCCACCGACCGCACCGGCGAACTCGCCGAACTGGCCGGGGCGGAAGTGATGCGCCCCGCGAAGAACACCGGGTCGAAGGCGGGCGCGCAGAACCTGGCTCTCACCCTCGTCGAGACGCCCTGCGTGATGGCCATCGACGCCGACACGACGCTCGCTCCCGACGCCATCGAGACGCTGCTCGCCGCTCTCACCGACCCGGAGGTCGCCGCCGCGTGCGGTTTCGTCGTGCCCCGGCATGTGGGGAGCATCTGGGAGCGGGGGCGCTACGTCGAGTACCTCATGGCCTTCACGTTCTACAAGCCGATCCAGGACTACTACGGCAAGCCCATGATCTCCTCCGGGTGCTTCTCGGCCTACGACACCGTCAAGCTCAAGGCGGCTGGGGGATGGTCCGAACGGACCCGCGCCGAGGACATGGACCTGACCTGGACCTTCCACGCGCAGGGTCACAAGGTGCGGTTCGTCCCCGAGGCGGTCTGCTATCCCATCGAGCCCCACGACTTCACCTTCATGGGCAAGCAGCTGAAGCGCTGGTCTCACGGGTTCGTCCAGAACGTCCGCCTGCACTGGAACGACATCCTGCCCTTGCCGATGCTGAGGAACATCGTGGGCGTCGCGATGTGGGATGCCGTGATCGCCTCGTTCGTGTACCTGTTGCTGTTGCCGATTCTCGCCGTCGTCCTGCAGAATCCCTGGCTGCTGCTTGCCTACGTCTTCGATCTGCCCGCGCTTCTGGTCCCCGTTCTCACCAAGGCGTGGGGCCGAGGCGAGGTGTGGCGGGCGCTCGCCTCCATGCCCAGCTTCTTCGTGCTGCGCACCGTCAATGCGGTCTACATGCTCGAGGCCATCGTCACCGAGGTCGTGCTCCGCAAACCACTCCTGGTCTACGAGAAGGGACACTGACATGAACAGCGCCGGACTTCCCGGGACTGGCCTCGGAGGACTCCTGTACATCCTGCTTGCGTTGCTGATGCCGTTCCACGAGCTGTACCTCACGATGCGGGGCCGGAGCAGTCGAGAGAGGTGGAAGGTCGTCGCGAAGCAGTTCGCGATCGCCTGCGGAATTCTGGTGGGCGTCGAGCTGTCGTTCTCGCTGCTTGCCCGCGCGGGCGCGATCCCGCAGATCGGCACGGGAACGGTGATGATCGCGCCGATGTTGTTGACTCTCGGCCTGCTCCTGGCTGTCCTGACTGTGCTGTGGATCTGGGCTCTCGTGGTCCGCCTCAGGAAGCCTCGCCTGAGCTGAGTGCTCACGGGGCCTCGAGCCCGCGGCACCCCGCCATCTGACCGCGCCCGCCCCACGGGCACGACACGCCGTCGCAGCTGCACGTCGTGGTTGCAGCTGTGGTCGGGGGTGCTCGGAGGCGGCTGTTCGGGCACGCGTCTCGACGACGACGCCGTGGCGACCGCGCCGGCGGGTAGCGTGGAGCCAGTTCCGAGGGAGGCGCCATGAGCAACGTCGAGGCTTCACCGCAGTTCGTCGACTGCGAGCACCACAACCATCCGCCCACCGAGGTCCAGCACCTGTCGCCGAAGCTCGTCGCGCTCGGTGAGGGGCCGGACGCCATGACGGTCCGGCGCACCCTCCCGCAGCTTGAGCGCTCCTTCGTTGGCGCCTGGTGCTTCGCCGACCACTACGGACCCAACCTTGTCGAGGCCACCGGCGGCATGGACGTCGCGCCCCACCCGCACACCTCCCTGCAGACCGTCAGCTGGCTGTTCGACGGCGAGATCGAGCACCGCGACTCCGGCGGCGTGCACGACCTCGTCCGCCCCGGCGAGGTCAACCTCATGACGTCCGGCCACGGGATCTCCCACTCGGAGGTCACCACCAGGCAGACCGGCTACCTGCATGGCGTCCAGCTGTGGGTGGTGCTGCCCGAGCACGCCAAGGACGCCCAGCGCGGCTTCCAACACCACCGGCCCGACGTCGTCGACATCCCCGGCGGGACGGCGAGAGTGATGGTGGGGGAGCTGGCGGGGGCGTCGTCGCCGATCACCACCGAGACCGGACTGCTGGGAGCGGAGCTCATCCTCCGGCCGGGCGCGGAGTGGGAGTTCGAGGTGGACCCCGGCTTCGAGCACGGGCTGCTGGTGGACATCGGCGCGGTCGAGATGGACGGAGTGCTGATCGAGAAGGACGCCATGGGCGTCCGCGACGCCGGCCTCGGCCACCTCCGTCTCCGCAACCCCACGGACCGCGACGCCCGCCTCATGCTGCTCGGCGGCGAGCCGTTCGAGGAGGGGATCGTGATGTGGTGGAACTTCATCGGCCGCAGCCATGAGGAGATCGTCGAGCTCCGCGAGGCGTGGCAGGCCGGCGACGAACGCTTCGGCGACGTCGAAGGCTACAAGGGAGCGACGAGGCGGCTCGCCGCCCCGCCCCTGCCGACGGCGAGGCTCAAGCCCCGCTTCCGCCGTCGTCGCTGACTAGACCCCAGCCGCGCGCCGCGCTGTGTCGAGCCCCGTCTGGATGAGGTGCGCCACCCTTCCCTTCACGCGCAGGTCGTCCCAGGTCCATCGGACGACGATGTAGCCGTGAGCGCGCAGACCGTCCTCGCGACGCTTCTCCTTCATGAGGGCAGCCGTCGGGTCTGGGCCTGACATGTCGATGCCGTACTTGACGGCGCCGTCGAACTCGCCGATGAGACCGAACTCGGGCCACAAATAGTCCACGCGGACGTCCTCGTCCCAGGACTTCAGTACCACCTGCAGCTCGGGACGAGGCAGGCCGCCCTCGTGGATGAGCAATCGGCTCAGCGACTCTCCGGGGCTCTCCGAACGGGCATCCAGGAAGCCTGCCGCGAATCGTGCCCTCCGGAGCCCGGGACGGTGGACAGCACGGTGCAGCTGAGTTGAGATCTGGTCTGTGAGCTCCTCCGCTGAGGCTGCCGCGCGAAGTGCCGCGTCTCCGGTAGCGATCGCCCAACCGAGCGGCTCGTGCCGTCCGAGATCGACGACGGTGCGCGCGACCGTCGTGACCGGGAGTTCGCCGACGAGCTGGACCTCGTCGGGCCTGAGCGGACAAGCGTAGACATGCACCCCGGGATCGGCGCGGCCGCCGCCTCGGCGGCTTCGCGTCACGTGAACCGAGTCCATGGCCGCCCGCCTGACCGGGAGCCCGTGCAGCCAAGCCGCAGTCGCGTGGCTCAGGACGGCCTCCGGGCTGCAGGCATCCTTGGTGGCCAGGATGACTTGGCGCGTCTTGTCGTCGGCCCCGCTGTAGTAGCCGCGACGGAGTCGATTCAGCTCTCCGGTGCGCATCGCTGTGCTGAGGTTGTGTGCTGTCCAGCCGAGCTGGTCGAGCTCGGCGCGTGTGATGAGTTCCTGCACGGGCCCATAGTCGTGAACGGGTTCGTGGTTCTCGCGGACGCGAGGGGTGGTGTGGACAGCTTCGCGCCCCTGGAGATTCTTCTGTGGATTGCGGGAAGGGCCGCTCCCACCCTGGGGCCTCGAACAACTCTGCACACTCCGTCGCAGCGGGCCGGGCTGGCCTCTTCGCATACCTGACGACGGTTGGTGGCGTACTTCGCACAGCGTTGCCGTCTTTGCATCCCGTATACGGGATGCAAAGCGGGCCGCCGTGTGCGAAGAAGTGCCAACAGGGTCGCACGGTATGCGAAGAGGCGTCGACGGGGGCGCACGGTATGCGAAGAGGCGTCGACAGGGTCGCACGGTATGCGAAGAGGCGTCGACGGGGGCGCACGGTATGCGAAGAGGTGCCGACGGCGAGACTCAAGCCCCCTTCCGCCGCCGCACAACGCACGGAGGGCGCCGTCCGCAGACGACGCCCTCCGACCCACCAATCCTTAGTGGTGCAATCCCGCCTTATCAGCCCCGGCGCCGACACCGGCCTCAGAGCCGTGACGCGGCCCGTCCAGCTCGTGGCCGTCCACGCCGTCGACGCCGTCGCCGTTGAGCGAATGCCCGTGCCCATGCGAGCCGTGGGCGCCGTGGTGCGACGCCGCCGCCAGCTCACCGGCCGTGGGCTTGGCGATGTCGTGACCGAGGTACCACCGCGACAGCCGCGCCCGCAGCTTCGACACCCCGCCCTTGCGGCGAACGCCCGCGGCGTCCGTGTCGGAGCCCACCTCCAGCGGCTTGTGCTGCAGGTGCTGGGTGAGCAGGAACTGCTCGTCGTGCGGCAGCGCGACGTGCGCCTCCGAGTAGCCGCCGGCGGGGGAGCGGACGATGACGCCGTCCTCCGAGCCGTGCAGGGCCCGCTCACGGTCCGCCCGCTGGAGGCTGAGGCAGATCCGCTTGGTGACGATGAACGCGATCACCGGCGCCACGAACACCGCGACCCTCATGACCACGGTGATGGCGTTGAGGTCCAGCGAGAAGCGGGTGGCGATGATGTCGTTGCCGCCGGCCAGCCAGAACATGGCGTAGGACGCCATCCCCGCGACACCGAGCGCCGTGCGGGTGGGCTGGTTGCGCGGACGGTCCAGCAGGTGGTGTTCGCGCTTGTCGCCGGTCAGCCAGGCCTCGATGAACGGCCAGAGGCCCAGCGCGGTGAACAGCACGCCCATCAGCCCGACGCCGGGCAGGAACACGCTCCACGTCCACGTGGTGCTCCCGAGGTGCCATTCCATGGCCGGGATGATGCGGATGGCGCCCTCGACCCAGCCCATGTACCAGTCCGGCTGCGAGCCGGCGGTGACCTTCGCCGGGTCGTACGGGCCGTAGACCCACACCGGGTTGATCTGGAACAGGCCGCCCATGAGCACCAGGAAGCCGAACACGATGAAGAAGAAGCCGCCCATGTGGGAGATGTAGACGGGGAACATCGGGTATCCGACGACGTTGTTCTCGGTGCGGCCGGGGCCGGGGAACTGGCCGTGCTTGTGGTAGACCATCAGCGCCATGTGGGCCGAGATCAGGCCGAGCAGGATGCCGGGCACCAGCAGGATGTGCACCATGTAGAGCCGCGGGATGAGGATGCTGCCCGGGAACTCGCCGCCGAAGACGAAGAACTCCGCCCAGGTGCCCACGATCGGGATGGACCGGATCAGGCCGTCGACGAACCTCAGGCCGGTGCCCGAGAGCAGGTCGTCGGGCAGGGAGTAGCCCGCGAAGCCCGCGATGAGCGACAGCGAGAGCAGGCCGACGCCGATCAGCCAGTTGACCTCACGCGGCTTGCGGAACGCGCCGGTGAAGAACACGCGCAGCATGTGCACGGTGGCCGCGGCCACGAACAGCAGCGCCGCCCAGTGGTGGATCTGGCGGACCAGCAGGCCGCCGCGCACGTCGAACGAGATGTGCAGCGTGGAGGCGAACGCCTCCGACACCGGGAGGCCCTTGAGGAGCTGGTAGGAGCCGTCGTACTCGATCTCCGCCATCGACGGCACGAACCAGATGGTGAGGAACACACCGGTCAGCAGCAACACGATGAACGAGAACAGGGCGATCTCGCCGAGCATGAAGGACCAGTGGTCCGGGAAGACCTTGCGCAGCAGGACGCCGCTGAGCTTCGACAGGCCGACGCGGTCGTCGGCCCAGCGGACGCCGCCGGGGACCGTCGGGTTGCTCGTGGGAGCGACCTTCGCCTCGACCGCCGGCGACGACGGGGCGACAGTGGTGGGATCTGCCATTACTGGTCACCATCCTGGAAGTCGTTCCTCGAGTCACGCTCGAAGTAGCTGGGGCCGACGGGGACGGTGAAGTCCCCCTGGGCGACGAGGTAGCCGTCGGCGTTGACCTTGATGGCCAGCTGCGGCAGGGCGCGGGCCGCGGGCCCGAACACCACGACGCCGCTGTTGCCGAGGTCGAACGTGGACTGGTGGCACGGGCACAGCAGGTGGTGCGTCTGGCGTTCCCACAGCGAGATGGGGCAGCCCACGTGCGTGCAGATCTTGGAGTAGGCGAGGATGCCAGAGACCTGCCAGTCCTTCCGCGACTCCGGGATCTTGATCGAGTTCGGGTCCATCCTGACCAGGATGAGCGACGACTTGGCCTTGGCCACGTGCGCCTCCACCCCGTGCAGGTCCCTCAGCGTGGCCGGCTGGGCGTTGACCAGCTGGCCCACCTCGAGCATCTCGGGGCGGATCGGCAGCCAGTTCTCGTCGTTGAGGATGAGCACATCCTCGGCCCAGATGGTCTGCTCGATGGTCTCGGCGCGCACCGCCTTGGTGGGGTGCGGGCCCATGTCGGCGAGCAGGATGATGTTGGGCACCACCGCCAGGCCGACGGCGCCACCGAGGGCGCCGAGGATGAGCTTGCGACGGCGGATGCCGGACTGCTCGACGCCGTCCTCCCAGCCCTGCATCATGGCGCCGAGCTGTTCCGGGCTGGAGGAGGCGCTGTGGCGCATCTCCACCATCTCGCGGTCGTCCATGATGAGCTTGGCCCACTGGATGACCGAGACGCCGATCAGCACCGCGGACAGGCCGCCGGTGAGGCCGAAGCCTACGTTCTGCGCGTTGGCGGTGAGGATGCCGAAGTCGATGTACATGTCGCGCGGGACGGCGAAGTAGATGACGACGAACGCGATGGCCAGCAGCGGCACCGCGCCCAGCATCATCAGGATGCCGCGGTAGGCGCGGTCACCAGCTGCCTTGTCGACGTCGACGTACCTGGGGGCTTCCTCCTCGAGGCCGGGGTTGGCGACGCTGTGCCCCAGATCGGGGTCCTTCACCGGCAGATTGTCGTGGCTCATCGGGCCCGGGCCCCCTTCTTAGCGATCCAGGTGGCGACGATGGCGAGGCCACCGATGCCGAGAACGAAGGCCCAGAAGCCCTCGGACACGGGGCCGGCGTCGCCCATGGTCAGTCCGCCGTAGTTGGGCTGGGAGTGCGACTCCTCGAGGAAGCCGACGATCTCACGCACGCTCTGGTCCGGCATGACGTCCTTGGAGAAGGTGGGCATCTGCTGGGGGCCGGAGCGCATGGCCTCGTAGATGTGGACCGGTGCGGTCTCCACGAGCGAGGGAGCGTACTTTCCGTTGGGCATCGCGCCGCCACCGCCGACGATGCCGTGGCATGCGGAGCAGTTGGCGCGGAACAGCGCGCCGCCGCGGGCGATCTCCTCCTCGGTCAGGCCCTCGGGGGAGTACTGGTCCTCCGTGGGGATCGACGGCCCGGCGCCGAGGGTGGCCACGTACGCCGCGACAGCCTCGATCTGCTCCTGGGTGTAGTTGACCTGGCGTGCAGGCAGCTGCGCCTGCTCCCGAGCCGCCGGCATGCGGCCGGTGCCCATCTGGAAGTCGACGGACGCGGCGCCGACGCCGATCAGTGACGGGCCCTGCGAGGTGCCCTCGCCGCCCAGGCCGTGGCAGGACGAACAGGTGAGGTCGAACAGGGCCTTGCCCTCCTCGATCTGCTGCGTCATCTCGGTCTCCGCGGACGAACGCTGGGGGCTGACGACGCTGTAGCTGAGCCCGACGACGAGGAGGGCCAAGATCAGCAGCAAGGGACGCGCAACCGCATGCCGCCTGAGGTTGGTCAGAAACTTCACGGTGTCTCCAGGTCTATTCGGTCAGCGGAGGAAGTAGAGGACGCCGAAGAGCAGGATCCAGATGACGTCGACGAAGTGCCAGTAGTACGACACGACGTGGGCGCCGACGGTCTGCTCGTGGGTGTGGGTCTGAGTCATGTAGGAGCGCGCCAGGACGAACCAGAAGGCGATGATGCCGCCCAGCACGTGGAGGCCGTGGAATCCGGTGGCGAGGAAGAACACGGACCAGTACTGGTTGGTGGAGATGGTGAAGCCCTCGCCGAAGAGGGTGAAGTACTCCCACACCTGGCCGGCGATGAAGACCGAGCCCATGATCGCGGTGACGATGAAGCCCTGCCGCATGCCCCACTTCAGCGGGTTCAGCCAGGAGCCGGTGACGCGGCCGGCCTCGGCGGCGTTGGCGGCGAGCTGGCAGGTGACCGACGACATCACCAGGATGGCCGTGTTGATGGCCGCGAAGGTGATGTCCAGGTGCGCGGAGTTGGTCTCCCACATCGACGGCACCCCGGCGGCGGCCGCGGCGTCGTTGGTGATGTTGCGGATCCAGAAGTAGGCGGCGAACAGCGCCGCGAAGAACATCAGCTCGCTGGCCAGCCACACGATCACCCCGACGGAGACCGTGTCCGGCCTCCCCATGGGCTTGTTGAGCCGGGCGGAGGGGATCGGATGGATCGCGCCCGTCGGCAACTGCGTCGGTGCGGTGAGGGTGTCATGATTCGTCGCCACGGGGTCATTATTGCGGTAAAACCCGTTGAGGTCACGCCGCCGACCGGAATAAGGCCACCCCCCTCGTAACCGGCGGGAGGGGCGTGCCATAATCCGCCCATGTTTCCCCGGGTTCTGGCCGCTCTTCCGATGCACGCCAAACCCGACGACGACATCGTCGCGCTGGTCGGAAGCCGCTATTTCACGGCCTGGGAGTTCCCGCCGCTGCCGGTGATCGTGCTGCTGCTGGTGGGCGGCCTCTACCTGTGGGGGGTGCGGGTGCTGCACCGTCGGGGGGACCGGTGGCCGGTGATGCGGACGGTCTCCTTCGTCGGCCTGGGCCTCGGCACCCTGGCCGTTGCGCTGTTCAGCTTCCTCGGCGTCTACGACACCGTGCTGTTCCACGTGCACATGATCCAGCACATGCTGCTCAACATGATCGCCCCGGTGTTCCTGGTGTTCGGCGCGCCCGCCACCCTGGCGCTGCGCACGCTGCCGAAGAAGCAGCGCGGCTGGCTGCTGGCGGTGCTGCACTCGCGGGTGGCCAAGGTGCTGCTCTTCCCGCCGCTCACCACCGCGCTCATGGTGGCCAGCCCCTTTGTGCTCTACATGAGCGGCTGGTACGAGATCACCCTCCAGAACGATTTCTGGCACGACTTCCTGCACGTCTATCTGGTCACCGTCGGATGCCTGTTCTTCTTCCCGCTGCTGGGCGTGGATCCGGTGCCCATCAAGATGCCCTATCCCATCCGCATTCTCCTGTTCCTGCTGACCATGCCGTTCCACGCGTTCCTCGGCGTGACGATCATGGGCTCGACGCGGCTGATCGCGGAGGAGTGGTACCTGTCGTTCGAGCGCTCGTGGGGCCTCTCGCCGATGGAGGACCAGTCGTGGGCGGGCGGCCTGATGTGGGCCACGGGCGACATCACCATGTTCGCCGCCATGATCACGATCTTCGTCCAGTGGATCCAGGACTCGAACCGCGAGGCGAAGCGGGTGGACAGGGCGCTGGACCGCGAGGAGGCCCAGCGCGCCAGGCAGGCGGGTCTTGGCTACGATGACGGGAAAGACAACGCGAAGGAATGACCTCATGAGCGAAGCCACCGTGAAGGTGCTGGTGTTCTCCGACGACCGCACCGTCCGCCAACAGGTCCGGTTGGCGCTGGGCAGCCGCGTCGCGCGGGACCTGCCCGAGATCGAGATCCTCGAGGTGGCCACGCAGGGCGCGCTGCTGCGCACGCTGGACGCCGGCACGGACTACGCGCTGATGATCTTCGACGGCAACGCCCAGCCGTCGGGCGGCTTCGGCCTGGCGCACCAGGTCAAGGAGGAGTACGCCGACTGCCCGCCGGTGATGCTGCTCGTCTCGCGTGAGGCGGACGCCTGGCTGGCCTCCTGGTCCCGCGCCGAGGCCGTGGCGCCCTTCCCGATCGATCCGGTCACCCTGCCCGTGCAGGCCGCCAACCTCATCCGCGCCCGGCTGGCGCAGGTGGGCTGATGTCGGGCTACACCTGGCCGGACATCCTCACTGGCCTGGTGCGGCGCGAGGGCCTCGAGGCCACCGCCGCCACCTGGGCGCTCAACGAGATCTTCGCGGGCCGCGCCTCTGACGTGCAGATCGCGGCCATGCTCACCGCGCTGCGCGCCAAGGGCGAGTCCGAGGACGAGATCTCCGGGCTGGCGGACGCGATGCTCGCCAACGCGCTGCCCATCGCGCTGGACCCTGATGCGGTGGACATTGTCGGCACCGGAGGGGACCGCGCCAACACCGTCAACGTCTCGACGATGGCCGCCATCGTCGCGGCCGGCGCGGGCGCCAAGGTGGTCAAGCACGGGTCGCGGGCGGCGTCGTCGATGGCCGGCACGGCGGACACGCTCGAGGCGCTGGGCGTCAGGATCGACGTGGAGCCCGCC
The DNA here is from genome assembly GCF_055326235.1 of Tessaracoccus yangjingae. Lineage (NCBI taxonomy): Bacteria > Bacillati > Actinomycetota > Actinomycetes > Propionibacteriales > Propionibacteriaceae > Tessaracoccus > Tessaracoccus yangjingae. The sequence goes on from NZ_JBUZNN010000001.1 coordinate 565,504, forward strand.
CTGCAGGCCGGGATCCTCGACGAGGTGGGCCTGGTCTTCCTCTTCGCGCAGAAGTACCACCCGGCCATGAAGAACGTGGCGGGGGTGCGCAAGGCGCTGGGCATCCAGACCACCTTCAACTTCCTCGGCCCGCTGGCCAACCCGGCGCGCCCGCGGGCGATGGCGCTGGGCGTGGCCAACGACGACGTGGCCCCGGTGATCGCCCGGGTGCTGGCCGAGCGCGGCACGCGGGGCATGGTGTTCCGCGGCTTCGACGGCCTCGACGAGCTGACCACCACGTCGGAGTCGGACGTGTGGATGATCGCCGAGGGCCGGGTGCACCGGACGGTGCTCAACCCGGAGGAGCTGGGCCTCGAGCCCGCCGCCCCCCACGATCTCCACGGCGGGGACGCGGAGCACAACGCGCAGGTGGCCCGCGACATGCTGGCCGGCAAGCCCGGCCCCGTCCGCGACATCGTCGCCCTCAACGCCGCCGCCGCGCTCCTGGCATACAGGGGGATCTCGACGGTGCTGCCGTTGGTGGACCAGATGCGCGAGCCGCTGCGGGCCGCCCAGGCCGCGATCGACACCGGCGCCGCGGCGTCGACGCTCGAGAAGTGGGTCGCGGCGACGACCCGCTAGCCGCTCGTCCCTCGACACCTCGTTGAGCCTGACACGGCTTTCGCTGGGGTGCGTTGAGCCTGACACGGCTTTCGCTGGGGTGCGTTGAGCCGGATCTGGATCTCAACGACGCGAGGATCGATCAAATCAGACTATTGACGCGTCCAGATCGATTTCCGGCTCAACTTGCCCTCACCCGAGCGGTCAGGCCGACGACACCACCGCCGCGACCACAAGGCCCAGCCACAGCGCGGGCTCACCCGCTGGCTGAGGTGCGAGGAGCGTAGCGACGAGCCTCGAAGCCTCGAGAACGCTCCTTGTCCGCCCGCGTTTGGAAGCGTCGGTGCGCTCATGCCATCCACACCGCCGCGATCACTGGCCCCAGCCACAGGGCGGGCCCGTAGGGGAAGTACCTCGGCCGCTCCGGGTCCCGCCGCGCCCACAGGGCGTGGCCGACGGCGTGCACCGCGCCGAGCGCGGTACCCAGGAACAGCGACAACGCCCACATCGACGCCCCAGCCTGCCCCGCGACACCACCGATCAGCACGGCCAGCCGCACGTCGCCGAAGCCGAGCCCGGGGGAGAGGCGCCACGCCAGGTACAGCAGCGCGAACGCGCCCGCCGCCCCGACGACGGCGCCCAGCGCGGCCCAGCCGTCGAGGAACGCGAGGACGACGAGCCCGGCACCCATGGCCGCGACACCCACGTAGTTGAGCATCCGGGGCAGGAACGTGGTCCTCAGGTCGACGTAGGCCATGGCGCCGCCGATCCCCAGGTACGGCACCCACAGCCACCAGTGCGGCCCCGGCACCACCCACAGCACCTGCGCGACGACGAACGCCGCCACCCCCACCCCCGCCACGGACCGCCGCGACACCAGCGTCGCGAAGTCGGGGGCCTCGGGGTCGTCGTCGATCCGCACCCGCGGCACCAGTACGGCCATGACGACGGCGGCCGTCACCGCCACCCCCAGCGCCGCGATCCACCCCATGCCTGGACCCTAGCGGCCACCCCCGCCCGCCCCACACGCCCGCCACAAGGAATGTCGCGGCCGGCGTGTTTAGCCCGCCCCGTTCTGGGTACCTCACCGGTAGCTACCTACTCAACAGGAGGAATCATGGGAGCCGATGACAAGTTCAGCAACGCTGCTCAGGAAGCGGCAGGCAAGGTCAAGGAAGGCCTCGGCAAGGTGACCGACAACGAGCGCCTCGAAGCCGAGGGCAAGGCCGACCAGGTGGAGGCCGACGTCAAGCAGGCCGGCGAGAAGATCAAGGACATCTTCAAGTAGTCCACCCCTGCACCACGACGGCGGCGGCCGGTCACTTCAGTTGGCCGGCCGCCGCCGCGTCTCCACGACCCGCCGCCGCGTCTCCACCACCCGCCGCCGCGTCCCCACCACCCCCGGAAGGACCACCCATGCCCACATCCCAGGGTTCGGAGCCCGAATCGGTCGAGCAGACCCGCGACAAGGCCGCCACCGCGCCCCATCCCGAGGACCCGCGGAAGCCGGACTCGCCGTCGGACCTGCGCAGGCCGTCGTGGGCCTACGCCATGAAGCGGGCCTTCTCCGAATTCTCCAAGGACCACGTGACGGACCTGGCTGCCAGCCTGACCTACTTCGCGGTGCTGTCGCTGTTCCCGATGCTTCTGGCCCTCGTGTCGCTGCTGGGCGTGTTCGGGCAGGGGGAGCAGACGGTCCGCGGGATCAACCGGCTGATCGAGACCTACGCCCCCGCCGAGCTGGCGGACCTGCTCGGCGACACCATCACCGGCCTCGCCACCCAGGGTGGAGCCGGGCTTGCGCTCGTCACGGGCCTCGCGGGCGCGCTGTGGGCCGCCTCCGGCTACGTCGGGGCCTTCTCCCGCGCGATGAACCGCATCTACGAGGTGGAGGAGGGCCGCCCCTTCTGGAAGCACAAGCCGCAGATGCTGCTGGTCACGGTGGTGCTGGTGGTGATCCTGGCGCTCATCGTCTTCGCGCTCGTCCTCTCGGGCGACCTCGCCCGCGCGATCGGAGGGCTGATCGGCCTGGGGGAGACCGCCGTGCTGGTGTGGGACGTCGCCAAGTGGCCCGTGGTGATCGCGCTGGCGGTGCTGGCCATCGCCCTGCTCTACTACTTCACGCCCAACGTGAAGCAGCCGAGGTTCCGCTGGATCAGCCTCGGCGCCGGGGTGGCGCTCGTCGCAGCCGCGCTCGCCACCGTCGGCTTCACCGTCTACGTGGCCAACTTCGCCTCGTACAACGCCACCTACGGGATCATCGGCTCGGTCATCGTGCTCCTGCTGGGCCTCTGGATCATCAACACGGTGCTGCTGTTCGGCGCCGAGGTGGACGCCGAGGTCGAGCGGGGCCGGCAGCTGCAGGGCGGGATCGAGGCGGAGGAGACCATCAAGCTGCCCCCGCGCGACACCCGCGCGGCCGAGAAGCTGGCCGACAAGCACGGCGAGCTGATCGCGCAGGGCCGCGACCTGCGGATCGAGCACGGGCGGGACCACTCCCGCGACGACCGTCCCGGGGAATGAGCCCCACCGGCTCATCTTTCCAGGCGGCCCCTCGAGCGCTAGGGTGCTCGGTGAGTCAAGAAGCCGGCTCGCTGCCTTGCGGCAGAGTGAGCGCTTCACGGACCCGCCCGCTCCCCGCGTCGTCAGGGGAGCGCTGATGCGGCTCCCCTCCCTCTGAGAGGTGAGAGCCATGATGCCAACCGATGCCGGGCCTTGGCCCGCGGACGAAGCGGCGCAGCCATGAGCGGGCTCGCGGGCGCGGTGTCGCTGCTCGGCCGGCCGGACGTCGACGCCGTCGGCCGGATGCTGGACGCCCTGCAGGGCCGACGGCCCGGCCCGCGCCGGATCTGGGGCGACGGCCTGGCCGTCCTGGGCTACCGCTACTCCGTCCTTCCCGACGGCGACACCCTCCAGCCCGTGGTCGACGTGGACGCGGGGCTGGCCGTCGTCGTCGACGGCAGGCTCGCCAACCGCGAGGCGCTACGCCGGGACCTCTCGCTGCCCACCGACGACGACGCCCGCCTCGTCCTGGCCGCCCACCGGCGCTGGGGCGAGGGCTTCATCGAGCACCTCGACGGCGAGTTCGCCCTCATGCTCGTCGACCACGCCCGGCGCACGGTGCTGCTGGCCCGCGACGCCCTGGGCGTGAAGCCGCTCTACATGGCGGAGACCGCCGACGGCGTGCTGGTGGCGTCCACGCTGCCGGCGCTGCTGGCCGGCGGGGGAGTGGACACCTCCATCGACGAGGAGGCGCTCCAGCACTACCTGGGCCACAGCTCCGTCGCCCCCGCGCCCCGCACCATCCTGCGGGGCGTGCGGAAGCTGCCCCCCGCGACGCTCCGCGTGCTGACGGCCGACGGCGCCAGGGACCGGGTGTACTGGCGGCCGGCCCCGCCCGACGAGGCGGTGCCGGACCAGGCGCCCCAGTACCGCTGGCGCGACGACGTGCACGACTCGCTCCTGTCCGCCGTCCGGCGCCGACTCCCGGGGTCCGGGCAGGTCTCCGTGCTGCTCTCGGGCGGGGTGGACTCGAGCCTGCTGGTGGCTCTGCTGGCCGACTGCCACCGGGGGCCTGTCACCACGTTCAGCATCGGCTTCGACAGCGTCGACGGGGTGCAGGGCGACGAGTTCGAGCACGCCAAGGTGGTGGCCAGGCGCTTCGGCACCACCCACCACTGCCTCCACGTGCCCACCTCGGACCTGGTGCCCGCCGTCACCCAGGCCGTCGAGGACATGCCGGAGCCGATGGCCGGACACGACGCCCCCGGGTTCCACCTCCTGGCCCGCCACGTGTCTGAGCACACCGACTCGGTGATGTGCGGGCACGGCGCGCACGAGGTGCTGGCCGCCGGCCGCCGCCCGGAGGACACCGCTGCCGGGCTGGAGGCGGTGGGCGACACCCTGGCCATGACCGGAGCCTGGGGGGTGGAGGCCACCGCGCCGTTCCTGGATCGGCAGCTGGTGCGGCTCGCCGCCCGGCACCGCCTGCACGAGCCGGGCGGGCCCAGCGTGCTGGAGCTCCTAGGCCGCCACCTGCTGCCCGACGGCGTGACGCACCGCCCCAAGAGACACCTGCTGCTGCCCGCCCTCATGCACCTGGACGGGCCGGTGCTCGCGCTCGTCCGCGACACCTTCTCCTCCGCGGGGGCCCGTAGCCGGGCGCTCCTTCAGCCCCAGGCGCTGGAGACCCTGCTGGAGGCGCAGCGCGGCGGCGCGCTGCCGGCCGGCGTCAACGCTCTCTGGCAGCTGGCCGTGTTGGAGATGTGGCTCCAGCACCACGGCGTCTGACCCGGTTCATGGGCAGTTCGCCGGTGGTGATGATCTCGTCCGCGATGACCGACATCTTCATGTTCATGTTCTGGCTGGTCAGCCGCATGAGGTTGAGGGCGGCATCGCGGCTGATGGCGTGGCGGCCCATGAGCACGCCCATGGCCATGGCGATCTCGCGGTTGGTGCGCAGCGCGTTTTCCAGCTGCTCGGCGCGGGACTGGCTGAGCGCGATCGAGGTGCCCATGGCGGCGAAGGTGGACACCACGGCCGCCTCGCCGGAACTCTCGCGGTCGCGGAACGCGTCCTCGAGGTCGGAGTACAGGTTGAGGCTGGCGATGGTGCGCTCCTCGTCCATGAGGTGCAGGGGTTGGGCGAAGATGCTGCGCACCCCCATGCTGCGGGCGGCGGCCGTGTATTCGGGCCAGCGCGTGTCGAGGTCCAGATCGGAGACCATGAATGCGGTGTCCAGGCGAATGGCGTCGAGGCACGGCCCGGATCCGACTGCGTATTGAAGAAGGTCCAGCTTGAGGGAGAAATCGTCGCTGACCACCAATGACTTGAATTCTTCGCCGTCCTGCAGGGTGATGGTGCCCCATTGGGCGCCGGCCATCTCGATGGCGGCCTCGACGAGCGCATTGGCCATGGGCTTCTCAGCCTCGCGCAGGCGTTGGGCGAGGAGGTCGAGTTGTGTGGCCACCTCGACGAGCGACAGGAATCCGTTCAATTCCGATTCGTCGAATGTGGAATGATCCGCAACGTTTTCAGCCACCTGATGCACCACCTTCGCTGAAGTCACTCCCGGGCCACGGCAGACCGGGGATCACCCAATTTTACCCACTGCGCGCCAGGGGACCCAGAACACCCGGGGCCGCCGCGTGACCCCGGGTGCTCCGACGGCGGGGGTCAGGCCTTGCCGGCCGCCACCGCGTTCGCCTCGGTCTCGGCGATCTTCGTGAGGAGCTCGTCGGTGCGGGACTCCTCCTCGAGCGACTGGGTGAGGAGGTCGTAGCCGTCGCCCAGCCCGAGCATCTTGGCCCACCGTCGCAGGGTGCCGTAGCGGGTGATCTCGTAATGCTCCACGGCTTGGGCTGATGCAATGAGCGAGGCGTCGGCGGCTGGGCTGCCGGCGTACTCCTCGAGGTGCTCGTCGCCCTCCTTGAGGATGCCGTCGATGGCGTCGCACCTCTTGCTGGTGGGTTTGCGGTCGATGAGCGAGAACACCTGCTCGAGGCGGGCGACCTGCCCCTGCGTCTCCCCGAGGTGGTGCTCGAACGCGGCCTTCAGCTCGTCGGAGACCGCCGCCTCCTGCAGCTTGGGGAGCGTCTTGAGGATGTGTCGCTCGGCGTAGTACATGTCTCGCATGGTGGCGTAGAACAGTGCCTCTAGGTCCTTCTCAGCCATCTTCTCTGCCTTTCAACTGGTTCCCGACGGCGTGGCCCCGCCCCGTGCGGAGCCCGCCTTGACCTTCCACGCTACGACGAATCGGCGTGTTGTCAATACTGGGTCAGCGCTGGGAAAGAAATCGCGAAAAACGGCGGAATGCGATGTTTGAAGTGCGGAGAAGTGGGTACCTGAATAGGCCGCGATTCGCGCCGTCGAAAGAGTGCACGAGATCGGGGCTCCGATGTTTAGCCGGGCGCGAGTGTGGGTATTGGGTGAATGAGGGAGCGATCGCTCCCATCGCCAGACCATCGAACGTATGGAGGATCACCATGGCGTATCCGAACGAGTCATACACCGCGAACGTGCCCGCCGGCACGTATGTCTCTGACCCCGCCGGAGGGCGCTTCTCCGATTCCACCGGGGACCGCGTCACTGATGTCGCGGCCAGGGCGCGCGACGAGGCCGCGGCCGTGACCGACACCGCGAAGGAGGCGGGCGGCCACGTGGTCGACACCGCCAAGCAGGAGGCCGGCGAGGTCCTGGAGGAGGCCAAGGTGCAGGGCCGTCGGCTGCTGGACGAGTCGATGTACGAGTTCCGCGCCCAGGCCGACACCGGGCAGAAGAAGGTGGCCGAGCTGGCCCGCTCGTTGAGCGGCGAGCTCCGGTCGATGGCCGAGGCGGACTCCGACGGCATGCTCGCCGAGTACGTGGACCGCGCGCAGCGGCTCAGCGACGAGGCGGCCCAGTGGCTCGAGAGCCGTCAGCCCGACGAGGTGCTGGAGTCCGTCCGGCGCTACGCTGCGCGCAACCCGTGGCAGTTCCTGGCCATCTCGGCCGGCGTCGGTTTCATCGGCGCCCGCGTGTACCGCGGCCTGCAGGACGCGAAGGCGGATCGGGTTGAGCCGGTTAGCCGTCGAGGCGTGGGGCAACCCATGCCCGCAACCAACCCCACCCCGCTCCTCCCGGACACCTACGCGGCCGGCTCCCTGGCCTCCGAGGCTCAGCTGCCCACGCCGTCGGGCGCTCCGCCCCGCGGCGAGGCCGCAGTGGGCATCGGCGGCGCCGAGCCGGAGACCCGCTACGAGGGGCTGACGGTGGAGGGTGAGGATCCGTGGCGGGAGGGTCAGCGATGACCGCCCCCCACACGGACCCCATCCCCACCGCGCGGGACCCGTACGGGATCCGTCCGGACCCGCACCTTGCCACCCCGCCCCCCGGCTTCAACGCCGACGAGGCGGAGAAGGAGGCGAGCTACGCCCGGTACCGCTCCGAGGAGCGCTCCCTGGGCGAGATCGCCACAGACCTGTTCGACAACGCCACCACCCTGATCCGTCAGGAGGTGGAGTTGGCCAAGGTCGAGGCCAAGCAGTCCGCGTCCAAGGCGGGCAAGGGTGCGGGCCTGATGGCCGGGGCCGGCGTGACCGCGCTGCTCGGCCTGATCGCCCTCACGCTCGGCATGTGGTGGGGCCTCGCGGTGCTCATGGGCACCAGGGAGGATCCCTCGCTGGGCTGGAGCGGCGTGGTCGTGGCCGTGATCTGGCTCGCCCTGGCCGCTGTCCTCGCCATGGCGGGGAAGAGCGAGTTCGCCAAGATGCGCGGCCTCCCGAAGACCGCCGAGACCGTCAAGAAGATCCCGAACGCTGCCGCTGGCAATGAGGAGAAGAACTGATGAGCACCAATCCGGAAGAGATCCGTCGCGACATCGAGCGCACGCGCGCCGAGCTCAGCGACAACGTCAACGCCCTGGGCGACAGTGCCAAGCCGAGCAACATCGTGCGTGAGCAGGTGGACCAGGTGAAGGAGGGCGTGCACTCCTTCAAGGAGCGCATCTTCGGCTCCGACACCAACCCCTACGACCACGGCGCCGTCGGCGCGGTGGGGGACAAGGCGGGCACCCTCGTCGAGGATGCCAGGGAGACGGTGGCCGACGCGCCGCGCCAGGTCAAGGCCTCCACGCGCGGCAACCCCCTCGCGGCCGGCATGATCGCCGCGGGCCTCGGGGCGCTCATCGGCGGCCTGATCCCCGCGTCGCGGATGGAGAAGGAACGCGCCGAGCAGCTGAAGGTCGCGGCCGAGCCCGTCGTCGAGGAGATCAAGCAGATGGCGACGGAGGCGAAGGACAACCTCCAGCCCCTCGCGGAGGAGGTGGCGGGCAACCTCAAGGAGGTGGCCCAGGACGCCACTGAGCACGTCAAGGCCGACGCCCAACTGGCCAAGGACGAGGTGTCGGGCCAGGCCCACTACTCGGCCGAGACGGTCAAGACGGACGTCACCGATCGCTGATCGCTGATCCAACCCGAACGCCCGGCGTGCACGTCACACCGGGCGTTCGTGCTGCTCGGCCTCCATGGGCGCGCCCGCTGCGGTGTCGAAACCCCTTACGCGCGGCGCAGGCACCCGACCACGGCATCGAGCGTCCGGCTTCGCATGGTTCGCTGGTTGAGCCCGCCGCGGCGCGGAGCGCCCGCTGCGGTGTCGAAACCCCTTGCGCCCGGCGCAGCCACCCGACCACGGCATCGAGCGTCCGGCTTTCGCATGGTTCGCTGGTTGAGCCCGCCGCGGCGCGAAGCGCCCGCTGCGGTGTCGAAACCCCCTGCGACCGGTGCAGGCACCCAACCACCAATACGCTGTCCCAATGCCGCGACACCTGAGCACAGCCGAAGCCAGACGCGTCGCCGTCGCCTCGCAGGGCCTAGCCGCCCCGCGCCCGAGCACCCTCACCACGGCCGCGGTCAACCGGGCCATCGGACGGATGGGTGTGCTCCAGATCGACTCGGTCAACGTGTTCGAGCGCTCCCACTACCTGCCGATCCTGGCGCGCGTGGGCCCGTACCCGAAGGCCACCCTCGACGCGCTCCTTCACCACGACCTCGGCACCACCCGCACGCCCCGCCTCGGCCGCTACACCGAGTACCTCGCCCATGAGGCCACCGTCGTTCCCGTGGCGGACTGGCCGCTGTGGCACTGGCACCGCGCGGCCCCGAGGCGCCCCGGGTTCGAACAGTGGGCCGACGAGCACAGGACTCTCGTCGCTGAGGTCCTCCACGAGTTCGCCCACCGCGGCCCTCTGCGCATCCGCGACCTCGACCATCCGGAGAACGTCTCCCTCGGTGGCGGCTGGTGGAACAAGAACGACGTGCACTGGGCGGCGCAGTACCTGTTCCGCACCGGCGATCTCGTCACCGTCGGCCGGCAGCGCTTCGAGCGCATCCTCGCCCCCGCGGACGTCCTCCCACCCGAGGCCCGCGAGCCCCTCCCCAAGCGCGACGCCGTCCGCGAGCTCATCCGCCGCGCCGCCGTCGCCTACGGGGTGGCCACCCTCGACGACCTGGCCGACTACCCGCGCCTCAAGACCGCCGACGCCCGGCAGGCCGTGGAGGAGCTCGAGGCCGACGGCGTGCTCGAGCCCGTGACCGTCGACGGGTGGGCGAAGCCGGCCTGGATGCCCGCCGGTCGGCGCGTCCCAAGGAGGGTCGAGGCGGCGGCGCTGCTCAGCCCGTTCGATCCGCTCATCTGGTACCGCCCTCGCGCGGAGCGGCTGTTCGACTTCCACTACCGCATCTCCATCTACACGCCCGCGGACCAGCGCGAGCACGGCTACTACGTGCTGCCGGTGCTGCTCGACGACCGGATCGCCGCCCGGGTGGACCTCAAGAGCGACCGCAAGGCCGGCGTCCTGCGCGTCCAGCATGCCCACGTCGAGCCCACCCACGAGGGCAGCGCCGACGACGTGGCGAGGCGAGTGGCCACGCTTCTGACGGAGGCCGCCGAGTGGCAGGGGCTGTCCGACGTTGCTGTCACCGGCCCCGGCACCCTCGCCCCCGCCCTGGCGAAGTTCCTTCCCTGAACCCCACCCGTCGCCCCCCACCGCGAGAGCGCACACTCGTCCCCCGACAAGGGCAGTCAGGCGTTCCAGAGGTCCGGGCGCTAGAACTTCCTCCGGGCGGGGCGCCCTCGGTGGTGGGAGAGGTAGAGCTGCATCCGTCTCGTCGGTGCGATGACCGGTTTCCGGGTGACCGGGTCGAAGGTGATGGTCCATTGGTCCGCGGTGTCGTTGAAGCGTTGCGGCTCGACCACCGCGTGGTGGTGTGCGCAGAGGAGGACCATATTTCCCAGCGACGTGGGCCCGTCGAGGTACCACGGAACCACGTGGTGCGCTTCGCAGGCGATGGCCGGGGCGGTGCAGTTAGGGAAGATGCACCCGCCGTCGCGGATGGTGAGCGCCTTACGGAGGCCGGGGGTGACGAGCCGCTCGGTGAGCCCGACGTCCAGCACCTCGGACCTGCCGCCGAGCACCACGGGGGTGAGGTCTGCGTCGCAGCAGAGCCTGCGCAGGTCCCCGGGCGCGACCACCGCACCGGAGGCCAACACGCCCGCGGCCTCGGCGCGCTCGCGCAGGTCTGACTCCTGGATGGTGACGACGATCCGCGGCCGGTCTCCGGCCACCGTCGGCGCCCCGCGATGCTGGGAGGCCATCACCGTGAACGCATCCGCCCGGCGCTGCTCGGGGGTGCGGCCCTGGTCCGCGGCCACGTGGTCCCGCAGCATCTGCGGGCCGGGGCGCGCCGCCCGGACATCGGCGAGCCGATCCCGCGCCGCCCGTCGGTCCGCCTGCACGTAGGCCTCGACGGTGGCGATCAGCGGCGCCGCGTCCACGGCCGGCAGGGATCCGCGGAACCACACCGAGCCGTCGCCGTCGTCTCCGTAGCTGAACGACCGCTTCGCCTTCGCCCGCCGTGCCTGCGCCTCCACGTCTGCCACGCGCTGCTCCGGGGTGGGCACCTGCTCCGGCGCGACCTCCGCCAGCACCATCGGCGCCAGCTTCGACAACTCCCGCGGGGTGGTGCTCCCGGCCCTGCCGAGAAACACCTCCTCCGCCCGCTGCAGCTGCTCGGGGCTCAAGGTGGCCGGCAGCTGCGCCATGCCCTTCGTGATGGCGACGGCGTGCGCGGGGGAGACCTCACCATCGAGCGCCGCCTTGGTGACCTGGGGGTGGGTGGTCATGTCCCGCGCCTGGAACACCTGCGCGGCAGCCTCCTTGGCATCGCGCTGCTCACTCACCGCCAGGAAGGACGTCAAGGGGGTGCCGGCCGCCCTCATGGAGGCCTGCGCCCGGTTGGCCTCGTCGGTCAACACATGGGCCAGCGACTCGAGCCGCTCCGACAGCCTCCGCGCCCGCTGCATCAACCGAAGCCTGGCCGGCGCATCGAGCGCCGCCCGTTCCGCGTGATCCACCAGCGACAGCGTGGATTCCAGCGCGCTGAGCGCCTGATCCGTGGTGAGCCGCCGCTGGTGCATGCCCCCATTTTAATCGAACATCAGTACCACCCCAAGGCCTCAAGGCAACCGTTACCCAATCGTGATAATCGACCACCCGTGCGCGAGTCGGGGGAAGGAGGCGGGCCACGGCACTCCGCCAACAGCCCACCAACGAGCCCACACGCGGTCCCAGGCGACCACCCAAAGGCGAAGGGCACCGCACAATCCCCCCACACGGCCCCCACCGTGACATGCTCCCCATGAGTGGAGGGAGAGCTCATGTCGGAGGACCACCCCTGGCCGGTGAGCGACGTGGCCGAACTCGAGGCCGGCGTCGACGTCGCCGCCCAGATGCTCCAGCGCTACAACCCCGCCCTCGACACCTGGGACCTCCCCAAGACCGGCGAGTTCTGGGACGCCGTCGCCGATGCCCACCGCGACACCCACACCGGCCGCGACACCACCGTCGCCGTCATCGACGGAGGCTTCGACACCACCATCCCGGCGCTCTCCAGCTTCCCCGTCGACGGCGACGACCCCGGCCGCACCGCGCACGGCTCCGTCGTGGCGCTGCTTGTCAGGCAGGTGGCTCCGGAGGCCCAGCTCAGGCTGTTCACCGTCACCCGCGACGGCGCGGTGGACCCGGACCTCGTCGCCTCAGCGATCCGCCGCGCAACGGCCGACGGCGCCCACGTCATCAACCTCAGCCTCGGCTGGAAGGTCGAGCTGCCGGAGGAGGTGCTGCGCGACGTGTCGCCGTCGCAGGTGGTGGGCTGGCGCAGGCACCTCCGCCTCCCGTCGCATCCCGTGAGCGACGCCGTCGCCGAAGCCCGCGCACAGGGCGTCACCGTGGTCGCGGCCTGCGGCAACAAGGCCACCTCCGTCCTCATCCCGGCCGTCACCGACGACGCCGGTCTCCGCTGGTTGAGCCCGCCGCGGCGCGAAGCGCCCGCTGCGGTGTCGAAACCTCTCGCGCCCGGTGCAGCGACCCGACCCGCCCCTACCCCCGCGACAGCGCCGCGACGATCACCCCGACATACTCATCGATCTGCCCTGCCGCGACCCTCGCAGCTTCCGCCCCGCGTCGGTAGGGGTCCGCGACCTCGTCGCCGTCCTGCACGGTGCGGTTGTTCCACAGGTGGTCGGTGACCCCCCGCCGCGACACTTCAGCGGGCAGGTCCCGTAACACCCGGGCGGCGTGGCCGATGACGTAGACCTTGCGGCCCATGGCGGGCCATTCGTCGAGGATGTATCGACGGTGTTCGCCGGCCATGGTGAGGATCAGGTCTGCTTCCTCCACCATGCGGCGGGTCAGTTGCCTGGCGCGGTGCGCGTCCCCGGCCCCGGGCACGGCGAGCTGGTCGCCCATCGGGGGGTCGATGCCCATGCCGACGAGCGCTCTCACCCCCGCCGAGCTGAACTCCAACCCCTCCGGGGCGGCGGCGTTGGCGGCGGCGTCGGCGTAGGCGGAGCGGCAGATGTTGGCGGTGCAGACGAACAGCACCCGGTACGGCCGCGTCTCCTCCGGGTCCGACCCCTCCGGTTCGACGATGCCGCGCCTCGGCGCGTCGGTCCAGGTGCCGCCGAGTGTGGGATTGGCGGCGTCGGCGTCGGAGACGATGGCCTGGCCGCGGGGGATGGGCCAGTCGATGGCCAGGGTGGGGTCGAAGAGGTCGACGGTGACGTAGCGGCTGCGCGCCTCGGGGGTCCAGTGCTGGTCGAGGAGGGTGAGCAGCGTGGTGTGGTCCTCGAGGACCTGGTGGGCGTTGGCGACGCCGCGGGGGATGAACACGGCCTCACCGCGGGCGAGTTCGGCGGTGGCGGTGCGGCCGTAGCCGGGGCCGGGGCGCAGGTCCACCCAGGCGCCCATGATGCGACCCTCGGTGACGGCGGTGAGCCGGTCCCACGGCTCGGCGTAGAAGCCGGCGGTGGTGCCTCGACGGTTGAGGTGGCGGGCGTTGAGCTGGACGGGGGTGAACCCAGTGACCCCGTGCTCGGCCAGCCGGTCGGCGTGCCAGCCCTCAAGGAACCAGCCCTGCTGGTCCTCCTGGACGCGCAGATTCAGCGTGACGAGGCCCGGGATGCCGGTCTCCTGGACGTAGCCCTGTTCCATCCCACCTCCGAGCTCGATGACCGCCTATCCACAGGAGCCTAGTCGCTGCCCCGTGAGGGACCGCATGCTCCCAAACATGGCGAGGGCCATCAGTCTGCCCCTCACTCCGGACCATCCGTCGGAGCCACCCCTCACCCACACGGGAACAGGAGCGGTCTCATCCCCGAGGGTCCAGACCCGGCGGGCGGACGGTGGCTCCCATCCACTCTCGTCGGAAGTCGAAGCCATAGATCAGCCGCGTGGCGATCGTCAACTCGTACAGTGCCGGCAGTGTTGCGGGGTCGGCCATGGTGCGGTCAAACACCTCGTCGTCGGGCAGCGCTTTGCCGGCGAGCCTGAACAGCCCACGCCACGTCAGTGACGTCAGCATGGCGAGCAGGCCGGTCATGTTCACCAGACCCGCGCCGCTTTCGTGCGCCGAGCCTGGGCCCGGCCGGGCCGAGTGGAGGAGAAGCGCGGTGATCAGTTCGGTGTTCGGATTGACGCTGAGCCAGAGCTGGTGGCCCAGCAGGGCCCTGATCGCCGCCTCGCAGGCGTCAAGGTCTATCCCGTAGCCGAAGGGGATCATCGGAAGCTGGCGCCTCTGCTCTGGCTCCCAGCCGGGGAAACCCGTGTCCACAAAGCCCATGAGGGTGAGCGGAAGCCCCTGCGTCTCGCCGGTGCGTGCGGCTTTCGTTGCCGCACGCAGCTGCAGAAGGAAGGCCGTGATGAAGGCCACAGCCGTTGCCGCGCGTGGAGCCGCGAAGCTCGACTCGTTGACACCGTCGACGAACAAGTTCGCGCCATGCGAAACGATGCTGGGACCCGGCCCGCCGGCAGCGCCCACCGATGACGAGCGCGTCAGCGAGGTCCCCTCATCGTCGATGGTGGCCCCCACGGAGATCACCCAGGGAAGCCGCGCCAGCGGGCTGCGGAGATCGTGGCTGTCGGCGCCGTCGCGCAGTGAACCGAAATTGCCGACGGCGACGAACACGGGAAGATACTTCGACGCCTCGTGTGTTGCCAGCGCCAGCACCGAGTCGTGGCTGAAACGAGCCCTCGGCGGCAACTGGAGGCTCAGGGACAGGCTCGTGGGATAGCCCCGCTCCACCGTGGGAATCTTCGTGACATCAACGGTAAGCGTGTCGGCTGCCTTGTCCAGGTAGGGGAAGCCCGGGGTGGCCACCCAGTCGCATCCACCTGGCGCCACCTCGAGGAACGCCGCACACTCGAAGAGGAACTGGTCGATGGCCTTGGCGATCCACAGGTCGTCTCGACGGTGGTGGGGGATGGGGACGGCGCCGTCCGGTGGCGCGAGCTCCCGCGGACGATCCGCGGGCACGATCACCACGGGAAGAACGTGCATGCGTGTGACGTCGCCCTGCTTCAGCAACTCGTCGAGCTCAGGCGAGCGCCGATCCACCCTCCAGACGCGGACGTCGTCAGCCGGCGGCATCCTCACCCTCGAGCTCGACCGGCTCATCCTCGAAGAGATCGTCGCTGCTCTGGGGCTGCGTTCCGTCGGCGGGCGCCACTTCGAGACCCCACAACCACAACCACTTCTTCTTGATCCGCCGCGCCTTGTACAGCGGGGTCAGGCCTCGCTCCGCGACGAGTTCGATTCCCACTGAGCGCGACGACTTGACCGTCAGGCCTGCCTCGGCGTCGACCAGTGGCTTGGGGCCGAGCTGGCCTTCTGCCTCCAGCTCGATTTCTCCGCCGCTGTCGGTGGACGTGAGCACCGTTGCCGCATCGACGTCGATCACCTCCGTGATCACCACCCAGTCGTGGTGCCACTCGGGGCCCGAGCCACCCGGCCCCAGCTTCACCAACCGGAGAAGCTCCTTGTCCAACGCGGCAATGTCCTCGATTCGGTGCGATCGCGCCCCCTTGGTCTCGAGCAGAACGGCATCAGCACCGGAGAACTCGACGCGGACACCGGCCTTCGCGTCGCCGACCCACTTGAACTTCTCGTTCAACTCGCCCTCCGCCTTCACATCGACGGCTAGCACGCCTTCCGAGCGGAAGTTGAACTTGTTGTCGGCTGCATCGTCGGCCACCTCCGCGTAGGGGATCCCGCGCAGCTTGAGTGTGGACTGTGGGTCGAAGATTCCTGCTCGGATAACGCCGATGTCGCCGAGCTTCATCCGGACTCCAGGGAACCACGTCGCCCGGTAGCCGGTGTGGGCGTACAGCGAGCGGACGTACTTCTTGTACAGCGCCATGGTTGATCTCCCCCTTCGATCAGTTCCATCGAGCCCTCATCGGGCGGTGGATGAGGCGAACCTAGAGTGCTCGGCGCAGTTGTCAATGGTTCTCGGATCACGCTGGGGCTCGGAGCAACAGCAATTGTGGTGTCGTCACCCTAATCAACAAGGAGGCGGACTGTGGCTCAAGCCCGAGGACGTGGCTGGCCGAGGCCGTCATCGCCCGTTATCCGTGACGAGCAGCGGTTTCAGGGTCTCTCACTTCGCGACCCCCACTGTCAGGAACAACGCCCGATGCTGCTGCCTCGGGATCGACGCGGTCCACGCCGACGTGGCCACCAACCCCGGGGAAAGCAAAGCGTGGTCGAGTGCCACCAGCGGAGGCGTCCCACCCTCGTCGGGGAACGTGGGCAGCCATCCCAGCCCCGACGAGGTCACGGCGTCGCGCAACCCTGTCTGCCGGGTCAGGCGACGCATGGGTTCGTGCTCCAAGACGGCGTTGAAGTCGCCCATGGCGATCACATGCCGACCTTCCAGAACGGGCATGTCCACGTTCAGGTCATCGAACGCCTCCAGCCACGGGCCGATCCCGTCGGTCGGCGTGGGCAGGTCGACGGCGACCAGCGCGAACTCGAACCCAGGCGCCCGGACGAACGCCGTCGGGTGACGCTGCGGGGAGACCCAACCGTCGAACGGCAGCCGGGTGAACACGACGGTGCCGCATTCGGGCAAGCCGGGCATGGGGGTGAACGCGGCGGTTGGGTACCGGTCGGCGAGAGCGTCCGTCAGCTCAGAGCGCGCATCGGCGCCCAAGCCGTTGACCACGGACACATCTGGGCCGGTCTCGCGAATGAGCTGTGCAAGCTCGTCATGGCCGGGGGAGTTGCACCGCATATTCATCGTCATCACCGTGATCGGATCCGACGCCTCGGGGGCTTGCTCCGGCCAGTACGGCCGCGCGACGAGGATGTGCGCCGTCAACACCGCGCACGAAAGCAGTAGAACCAGCGGGCGGGCCCGACCCAGCGCGAGCAGAGAGAGCGCGACCGCGGCGGCAGGAACACCGTAAGGGATCAACGACGCCGCGATGAGGATTGGCATGCTCATCAGCTGAAGCCGGGGGAGCAGGTGAAGAGCGAAGAGGCCGAGGGACGCTACCAGCATCACCCAGGAGACGATCGAAACTCCGCGCTCCATGGCCACCTCCTCGCGCATCGGCAAGAATGGGGCCATGCAGACCCTCGATACGCCCCGCTACCGTGTGCCAGACGATATCGCCTGGATCGACGGCACGGAGATCGGGCTGGGGGAGGAGCTGTACCTCACTCGCCTGCCGTCTGGGGACACGGTTCAACTCGCGGGCACGGCACGGATGATCTGGCACGCCGCCGTCGCGCATGTCGACCCGGTCCAGGAGCTCGCCCGCCTAGTTGATCGGACCGTAGAGACGGTACGTGACGAGATCCAGTGTTTCCTCGGCGAACTCAGCGAGGCTCGGCTTCTCGAGATCTCCGACATGCCGGGGGATCTACAGCGTGACGTGGGCTGCCAGGGCTTTGCGTCACTGGCAGAGACGCCCTTGTTGTGATCTCGGACCCACCGCGACTTCTACAACGTAACGGTGGCTGCCAGGCTTTCCGCTGAGGAGGCGATCCGGACCGTCGCTGTGCGTTCGAGCGAAGACCCTGTGCGGGTGTACTTGATGGTGATCGTGAAACCAGGGGTGGTCGTGTTGCCGTTGTTGTGGTTGGACCCGGACCAGACGATCGGGGAGATCGTGTTAAGGGCGCCGGTCGGGCCGTTGAACTTGTTGCCTCCGGAGGTGGAATCGGTCGCGATCGACACGCTCTTGACGGTGACATCCGCGGCTTTGGTGAAGACCCAGGAGAAGTCGACATTTTGACCGGTGCGGTTGGCCGTCGCCGCACCTCCACTGACAATGGCGGCCTGCGTGCTAGCTGCGAACGCGGGGGTCACGCCCACTGCCGCGAACACCGGAAGGCTCCACGCAGCGCTCTTCACAACCACTCGACGCGGCACACCCTTGGCCGCGTTCTCCTCGATGCGCTCGACGCTCATCCATCCCCCTTGGTTAACCGCCGATGGTCACCATCGGACACCGTCAGACCCTACTTTCGGTCAGGATCCAACAATAGGGGAAAGTGTGGCCGAAAGTGAACTCAGGGTCGCCGTCAGCGGCGTGTCGCGGCAGCTGGCCTATACTCCGGGCAATGGACGCGCCCGCTCACCTCGGTACCGGGGCCCCCGGCGTGCCCGGGCTCAGAGTTGATCGTGGATCTGCCCGAACGCTCAGGGGCGGGCCGCAACGTCCCATCCCACCGCAAGAAGCGGCGTGGTCGACCCGTGAGCGGTAGCTGCTCAGGAGACATGACCGGTTCCGCTCCGGTGATTCCCGTTCCCCTCAGGGTCCACCTGGCCCATGCGGTGGTGCAGGCGGTCGCCGATCAGGCCGGCGTCGACATCCTGCACATCAAGGGACCCGCGGCCGAAGCGGTGCGCGGTCTCGATCGGCCGAGCGTCGATGCTGATGTTCTCGTACGGCCCAGCCACCTCAAGCGCTTCAGCAGGTCGCTCGGGCAGTCGGGGTGGGAGAGGGTCACTGAGCTCTACAGCGGTGGGCTGGTCGAGCACTCTGCCAACTGGTACCACCCCCAGGTGGGCCAGCTGGATCTCCATGTGCGGTTCCCTGGCATCATGCTCGATCCGGTCGCAGCGTTTGATCACCTGTGGGCGGGGCGGGTCTCCGTCGAGATCGCCCACCGACCAGTCGCCGCACCAGGCTTATCCGCCCATCGGCTCATTGTCCTCTTGCACACTGCCCGTAACCAGGGGGAGCGCACCCGGGAGATCTCAGCTGCGTGGCACAGTCTCAGCGAAGAGGAGCGCCTACAGGTCCGGGCCGAGTCCGCGTTCCTCAAGTCCGGAACTGGGCTGGCCGCCGCGCTCAGTACCCTCGACCAGAGCGGGGACTCGCCCGAAGCGGCTATGTGGCGACTCTATGCCGACGATGTCACCCTCGCCCCGACGCTTCAGCGAGTACTGGCGCACGCTGATGCCGCACCCAGCCGACGATTCAAGCACGTCCAGACCCTGCGGGCCGTCCTCTATCTCGTGCTCAGCAAGCGCGATCGGATGGCCGTTGAGCTTGGCCGACCCCCCACTACTGCAGAGGTCGTGAGAGGCTACCGGGAAATGGTGACGGCCGGCATCCTCGGGCGCCGGCGGCCGGAGCGCCCTTCGAACGCTTCGGAGGGCTAACCGGATCGAATCCCGTGTCAGCGCCGTGTTAGGGTGCCCCGGATGTGGCGGAGGCGCCCGCAAACTGGAGGGGGAACAGTGGAGCTAGCTCAGCTCTGGGCATTGATAAGGCGTGGGTGGCTCACATTGGTGATTTCTCTCATCGCCTCGCTGGGGGTGGCAGTCATCGTGTCGCTCGTCCAGCCCGTCCTGTACTCGGCCTCATCGACGGGGTACGTCGTCGCCGGGAACTCGGCCACCGTGGGCGACGCGTTTGCCGGGAGCACCCTCGCGGCGGAGAAGGCCGAGACCTACATCCCACTCGTCGGGAGCCGGTCGGTAGCCGAGCGCATCGCCGAAGACCTTGGGATCCCCGTTGAGTCCGTCACCGGAAGGCTTGAGGGGACCACCGACGGGGTGATCTTCCGCATCACCGCGGAAGCGCCCACGCCGACAGAGGCGGTCGCCCTCGCCGACGCCGCCATTCGCGCCACCTCCATCGAGGCGAACCTCCTCGAGACGCTCACCGTCACTGGTGAGAGCTCCGGACAGACCGTGGTGCGCATTGTGCCGGTCGAGCCGGCTCTGTCGCCCAGTCAGCCGGTGTCGCCGAACTGGCGCATCAACCTCGCGCTCGGAGGGCTCTTGGGGCTGCTGCTCGGCACCGGAATCATCGTCGGCCGGCACGCACTGGACCGGAGGGTCAGGCGCGTCCATGATGCCGAGGAGATCGCCGAGACCAGTTCCCTGGGCATCGTGCCCGCCACCCCGGAGCTGGATGGGAAGACGGCTCTCCTCGTCGGCGGAACCGCGGCCGCCGAGGCTTTGAGGCAGATCCGGACGAATCTCCAGTACGTGAGCGTCGACAGCCCCGCCCGGAGCATCGTGGTGACCTCCTCGAACGAGGGGGAGGGCAAGTCCACGATCGCTGCGAATCTTGCAGCCATGCTTGCAGACACCGGCCAGCCCACAATTCTCGTGGAGGCGGACCTGCGGCGCCCGGTTCAGGCGGCCCGTCTGAACGTCGATGGGACGGTCGGACTCAGCCAACTGCTTGCCGGACACGTGCGGCTCAGCGAAGCTACTCAGCAGACGCAGCGGGAGGGGCTGTCTGTCATCACTGCCGGCCGCATCCCGCCGAACCCGGCCGAGTTGGTGGGATCCTCTCGGATGAGGAGCCTGATCGAGCACCTGAGCAAGGCTCACATGGTGATCATCGACGCTCCGCCGCTCCTCCCCGTTGCCGATGCCGTCCTCCTGACCGCAGCAGCCGATGGTGCGCTTCTGGTGGTCAATGCCGGCAAGACCCGGGCTGAGCACCTGGACGTGGCGGCCAGCAAGGTGCGCCAGGTGGACGGAACGCTTCTGGGGTTGGTCCTCAACCGGGTGGCCAAGAAGGACCTCGGTGACGCCGTCTTTGGATATGGCTACGGGAGCTACACGTCCAAGTACTACCAGGCGGCCGAACCTGTTCACAGCTCACGGCATGAGCCGAGGCCACGCCGCAAGCTGCCGCACAATGAGGTTGATGCCCAGGGCGCGGCCAATGCCAACGACGTCGCCGTCTAGACGGCTGGCGCGTCCGAGGAGACCGCGCTCAACTGCGTTCACTCCCCGACCAGGGGAAACTGGGTGGGCTTACTGGAGCTGCTCGACCACACGGGCGGCAATCTCCGCGTGCGCTTCGGCGGACAGTTCCTCTCCATCGCCGAGGCCCGGCTGACCGACGTTCACAAACGTCCCGTCCACGGCCTCCGCGCCGGCTCGGATGGTGCGGCCATGCATGGTGAGGAAGTACGGGGCCGACTCCTCCGTGGTGACGGGGGAGATGGCCACCAACTCTGCCTCCGGGAGCGCCTGGCGCAGCTCCTCGAAGTACTCTGCGGCGGCGTCAGCGAGGCTGTAGTCGCCGTCGGCGGTTCCACCAAAGGTGACGACGACGTCCGGCTCCAGTACTGCGACCCGCCCGATGCTGCCGACGAAGTTGGCACACGGGTCGAATGTGCAGGCGTCGGGCGCGGTGAGGTAGCCGCGGCCGATGGAGGAGAGGTTGGTGACTGTGCCCCATCCGAGTTCCTGTGCGGCGGTGCCCACCCAGATGTCAGCTGGCTCGCCGACTGAGAATGAGTCGCCGATCACGACCACTGTGGAACCACCCTGTGTGGGCCTCGACGGCGAAGCGCTGTCGTGTGGCGATGGTGAGGATGCGACCGCAGGCTCGGAGGATCCTGTGCTCGACGCCGAGGGGCTCAAGGCCGGCGGAGCCGCAGGCGCCGGAGCGGCCGCCTCATGGCCCCGGAACCGGTTCAGTGCCAACCCGCTGAGGACAAGGGCGATCAACCCGAGGACCACGAGACCTGCCACGCTCAGTGTGCTGACGCTCCGCAGTGCTTTCATGGACCCTCTTCCGCTGGATTTAGTCTGAGCCGGAATTCATATTATTGTATGACTCGTCACGGGGGAGACGCTGGTCTGCACCCTGGCATGACAGCCAACAATCTTGTCGGTTGAGGCTGCGGATCGATCAAGGATGCCCATGGAGTTTCAGCAGTACCTTCGGATTGTGCGGCGGTATTGGAGAAGCACGTTGGCGGCGATCCTTGCCTGTTTGGCGGTTGCGGCCCTCGTCACGCTCCTGCAGAAGCCCACCTACTCGAGCACGTCGTCGGTGTTCATCTCCGTCGACAGCGGGGGTTCGGCTGGCGAACTCTCGCAAGGCGCCACTTATGCTGAGCGGCAGGTCAAGTCCTATGTGGCGGTCGCCACCTCAGCGATGGTGCTCGACCCGGTGATTCGCGAACTGAACCTCGAGACCACTCCGGCAGCACTGAGCGACGCACTGGTAGTTAGTGCACTAACGGCCACGTCTGTCATTCGCATTGAGGCAGCTGACCGGGATCCCGTTGTTGCGGCCGAGCTGGCTAACGCCGTCGCCAGTAGCCTGCGGACGGCCGTGGCCGAGCTTGCCCCTCCCACCGCCGACGGCACCGGCCTTGTGACCGCGACTGTCGTTGATCGGGCCCTCGTCTCGTCCGAGCCTAACGCTCCACGGCCTGCTGTGAACGTATTGCTAGGCATAGTCATCGGAGGCGCCCTTGGGCTCGCGCAGGCATTGGCCCGCAGCATCGCCGACACGCACGTCCGATCGGTCGAGGACATCGAATCGTTGACCGATGCACCAACCTTGGCATCCATCGGCCACCTCGTAGCCACAAATGGAAACAGGTCGACTACCGGGAGCAGGCAATGGATGGACGAGGAGGCCTACCGCCGCCTACGCACCAATGTGGGGTTTCTCGGGCTTGGCGGCGAACGCCGACGGTCTTTCATCGTCACATCCGCCGTTCCAAACGAGGGAAAGACCGAAACTGTCGTCAACTTGGCGCGCGTCCTCGCGCTGGCGGGGGAGTCTGTGCTGCTCATCGATGCGGACCTTCGACGGCCGCAGGTCGCTTCCCGCTTGCGTTTGGACAGCGAACTAGGACTGGCCGAAGTCCTGACAGGCAGAGGAACCCTCGAGGACTTTGCAATCAATGTCGGTCCAGGACGCCTCTCTGTTCTGCCGGCTGGCACAGTCCCCCCGAATCCCTCTGAACTCCTGGGATCTGAAGCCATGACCCGCCTTCTGTCCGCAGCTGAACGTCAGCATGACTTTGTACTCTTCGACAGCCCGCCGCTCCTGCCAGTGACTGATGCCGTGGTGCTGGCCGCGAAGACGGGGGGGGCCATCGTAGTAGCACGCGCTGGCCGAGTGCGCAGAAGAGAGTTGCAGGCAGCGCTGGACTCATTGCGGGCAACGGACGC
This sequence comes from Tessaracoccus yangjingae, assembly GCF_055326235.1. Classification (NCBI taxonomy): domain Bacteria; kingdom Bacillati; phylum Actinomycetota; class Actinomycetes; order Propionibacteriales; family Propionibacteriaceae; genus Tessaracoccus; species Tessaracoccus yangjingae. Next base: position 588,379 of record NZ_JBUZNN010000001.1, read on the forward strand.
AACTCTGTTGGGTCTTGTTTTGAACGATGATCCGACCGCAGACATGGGAGTCTATGGTCAGTATCTAGCTCGCCCGGAAACCACGGAAGCCTGATCACAGTGGTTGCTGCTCTGGATAAACCTCGGAGCCTCCAATGCATCCGTCCCCGGCGTGCACGGCCGCAGATAAAGACACTTCTGGCCAATGCTCAGGCGAATGGGTGGGACGCTGATCCCGGATGGCCAACCCGCCAGAGCGATAGCTGGCGTCCGGTCACGACCCAGAACCATGTTGCTTCCACCCGAGAGACAGGCCACGATGGAATCCACTAATTTCGTACCCTTTGCGGTTCCCGACATTACGGAGGAGGAGATTTCCGCCGTGACCGAAGCTCTACGCTCCGGATGGTTGACGACAGGCAAGAATGCTGCGGCTTTTGAACAGGAGTTTGCGAGCTATCTGGGAGAGGGGCTTCACGCGGTGGCAGTAAACTCCGCCACTGCTGGGCTCCACTTGGTGGTTGAGGCCTTGGGACTTGGGCCTGGAGACGAGGTGCTAGTGCCGACTTGGACGTTCACCGCCACCGCTGAAGTTGTCAGATACGTTGGGGCTACACCCGTCTTTGTCGATGTCGACCCGATCACGCTGAACATGGACTTCGAGGCTGCCGCCCGCGCTCTCACACCGCGCACCAGAGCCTTCATGCCGGTGCACTTTGCTGGCCGTCCAATTCCGCAGTCGGAGATCGCGCGCTTTGCCTCGGAGAACGGATTGCACGCAATTGAAGACGCAGCCCATGCTTTCCCAGTTTCGCATAATGGAACGCCCGTCGGCAGTGGATCAAGCGCAGCAACTGTATTCTCCTTCTACGCAACGAAGACCATCACCACTGGTGAAGGTGGCATGATCGTCACGCGAAGCGACGAGATAGCCTCTCGTGCTCGCACTATGCGTCTTCATGGAATCAGCCGCGACGTATTTGACCGATACTCGTCGCGCACCCCGTCATGGCGATATGAAGTCGTGGCGCCAGGATTCAAGTACAACCTGACGGATACCGCGGCCGCCATGGGGCGTGTTCAGCTCCAGAGGGCTAATGACATGCGAAAGGCTCGAAAGAGAATCGCAGACGAGTACCGAGAGGCCCTCGCCGGACTTCCGATCATGCTCCCCGCAGAAACATCCGATCCAGAAGCTCATGCGTTTCATCTATATCCGATAAGGCTCGATGATGAAGCCCCGATTGGCCGTGATGAGTTCATCAATCGAATGGCCGCGGCCGGTATCGGCACAAGTGTTCATTTCATCCCTCTTCACCAACATCCGTTCTGGCGGGAGACTTATGGGCTCGTCGACCGCAATTTTCCCGTGGCATCTCGAGAGTTTCGCCGCGTGGTGAGTCTGCCAATCTTCTCCAGCATGACCGCGGAGCAGACGTCGAGAGTCGCTAGTGCCGTACGGGAGATCGTCGGGTCAAGGCTGGGATGAGAGAGACTAGTGACCTCAGCAATCGCGGAAAGGAATCCTTCATGGAGGTCGAACAAACATATGGGTTGCGAGACGTTCCCCTTCTGGCGCAACTTCACATCAAGTGTTTTCCATCGTTCTTCCTGTCAGCGCTAGGGACTAGGTTTCTTGAGGAGTTCTACGCGGGCTTCCTTGAGGATGAGACCGCCGTAATCGCCCTGCTTCGAGGCGAAGACTCTCGCCCATTAGGCTGCGTAGTGGGCACCACCGCTCCGCGCGGGTTCTTTGGGCGACTTCTTCGTCGCCGCATCGTAAGATTTGCCTATGCTTCGTTAATCGCCGCAGCGCAGCGACCTCGGACTATCCCTCGCTTGTTGCGGGGGGCTGTCTATCGCGGTGGGGAGGGTGATATACGAGAAGGCGCTCTGCTCAGCTCAATATGCGTGGACCCAAATGCCCAAGGAGCCGGCGTAGGCCGCAGACTCATGGGCTCGTGGCTCGCCAGTGCGAAGTCGAAGGGTGCACCTCGGGCCTTTTTGACGACTGATGCCGAGAATAACTCCAATGCAAACGCCTTCTACCTGACTAATGGTTGGGCTATCGTCGGACAAGTAGTGACGCCGGAGAGCAGGCGGATGAACGTCTACGAATATGACCTTGAAAATGCGTAGAATCCAACGTGAACAAGTAGGTAGGTGCTTTTCATGATATCGCTAAGTTCCTGCAATAGAGTACGAGACATCGTCATATCGATTGCAGGCTTGGCCATTCTCTGGCCACTAATTGTCTTGGCGGGGCTGGCCGTTCGTGTTGAGACCCGCGGGCCAGCGATCTTTCGACAAACGCGAATCGGCCAGCATGGGAGACCATTTGAGATTCTGAAACTGCGCACCATGCTGACAGGGTCTCGAGGACCGTTGGTGACCGTGCGTCGTGACGACCGAGTCACACGTGTCGGGCGCCTGCTCAGAGCCTGGAAGATCGATGAGTTGCCACAATTATGGAACGTGCTGGTAGGAGACATGAGCTTGGTGGGACCCCGACCTGAACTTCCCGAATTTGTCGCGATGTGGCCGGAGACGCGCAGAAGCGTTATTCTCAGCGTTCGCCCGGGTCTGACCGATCCCGCTAGCGTTCTGTTGCGTGATGAAGCAAGCCTGATCGAGGGGGCCTCTACCGACGGTAGCGCCTACGTCGATGTCCTGCTCCCCATAAAGACCAGTATGTATGTCGAGTATGTTCAAGAACAATCCTTCATGACTGATCTGAGGGTCATGAAGGATACGATGAAGGCCGTTCTTCGGCCCCGCGAGCTTACCTATGCCGACCTTTTGCACCTGAAGGAGAGGCGGCGGTGAAGAAGATCTTGATTGTCTCTTCGACTGGAAGGCAATTCTTCCTATTTGAGGGTGTCAATATACGAGTGCTCGCGGACCAAGGGTTTCAAGTGGAGGGGGCTGCAAACCTGGTTGATGAAGATCAAGTGCGACTGGCGACCGTACCGATCCCACTCCACCATGTAGGTATCCACCGATCACCGTTCTCCTTCCAGAACATCTTGGCCCTCCTTCGGCTCGTCCAGATAATGCGTGCGGGAGACTATCATGCAATCCATTGCCATTCACCTATGGGAGGTGTACTTGCAAGGATCGCAGCTATCATTGCGCGCGTACCCACTCGGATCTACACAGCCCATGGGTTTCACTTCTTCCGCGGGGCTCCCGCGATAAGCTGGTTACTCTACTTCCCCGTTGAGATGATGCTCTCCCGCGTGACCGATCTTGTCATCACCATGAATGACGAAGATTTCCGACGTTCGCGAAGGATGGGTTCAAGACTTCAGGCCAAGACACCCGGGATAGGCGTTGATATTCAACGCTACGCCACTTCTCCTGCCTTGCGAGAGCGCGTCAGGACTAGCCTCGGTATATCCTCGACGGCGCTCGTTCTACTAGGCGTTGGGGAATTGATACCGCGCAAGGACCATGGCACGCTGATCCGAGCAATGCAGTCGCTTCCGGAGGACACAATCCTCTTGATCTGCGGCCGTGGAGCGGAACGCGAATCGCTCGCGCGAACCGCACGCGAACTCGATGTCGCTTCGAGGGTCCGCTTTCTTGGCTACCGTAGAGACATGGTCTCGATCTTCGCCGCAGCAGATCTCTTCGTCTCCGCAAGTACTCAAGAGGGGCTGCCGGTCGCGGTCATCGAAGCCATGGCTTCCGGGCTGCCTGTGGTCTGCACCGCGATCCGAGGGCACGTTGACCTGGTAGTCGAAGGTCAAAACGGCGTACTGTTCAATCCGAGAGATGCCGCGGCACTCGCCCATGGGGTTCGCCTCATTGCCGGGAATCCAGATTCCGTTCGAGAGATGGGATCGAGAAGCCGCGAGCTCGCAAAGCAATACGATGAGACGCATGTGGCCGAGCTCATGAGTGCACTCTATCTTGAAGTGCTGGGAGAGGCAGACGCTGATGGACAGTGAGCCGGAAACCGCACGGGAGGTTTTGCTGATTCCATCGTGGTACAAAACGGTGCGCCGGCCATATCGTGGCCACTATTTCCTGGAGCAGGCCGTGGCTCTTCGGGCACTAGGCTACTCCGTCACCATCGTCGACACAGTTCTGCAGAGTCGAGACGGAATCAACCCTCGGGACTGGCACCGGCCATCTCTGACGGTAGACAGTGGAATTCCAGTCTACAAATGGAAACTACCAGCTGGGCCACTTGGAAGAATGCCGCACGTGTATGTCGAACTGTATTCCAAGCTTCTCCGGGGGGCGGTGAAGGTTCTTGCGAGCGATGGAATTCGTCCTGATCTGATCCATGCTCATTCCACCTATCCAGCCGGCTATGGTGTTGTTCGGTCAGCTTTGAGCTCTGCAAATGTTCCTCTGGTCATCACCGAACACCTTAGCGGATTGCATCGACCCGATGTCCCCCCACCCCTTCGTCGAATGCTCGCGGACTGTGTAGCTGCCTCAAGCGCCTTCATCTCGGTATCGGCATCGCTCCAGAACCGACTGGTAGGGTTGCTGGGTCTGAAGGATGCGCCCGTGAAGTTCTCGGTCTTGCCAAATCATGTCGGCCCGATCTATTTCTACAGGGAATATTGCTCCGCCGACGATTTCACTTTCCTCAGTGTTGGGAATCTAATACCCATCAAGCGGACAGACGTGCTGATTTCGGCATTCGCCAAGGTTCTTGAGGGTCTTCCTCATTGTCGACTGAGGATAGTTGGAGCGGGGGGTGAGCGACGGAAGTTGGAGGGGTTGGCCCAGCGTCTCGGAGTCGCGTCCCGTGTTACATTTGTTGGAACAATGCCTGCCGAGGACTTGGTCCATGAGTATTCACGCTGTCATGCCTTCGTGAGTGCAAGTTCGTCTGAGACCTTTGGAATCGCCTTCCGCGAGGCTATGGCGGTTGGGCGTCCGGTTGTGGCAACCCGCAACGGAGGTGTCGACGACGACATCGATTCGGTGAGCGGCCTCTTGGCCGCCAGTCCGAGTGCCAGTGACCTGGCGTCCGCAATGGCCCACATGGTCACCCTTGCACCGAGCTACAATCATCTCCGGATCGCCGAAAGAACATTGAGCAGGTACGGCACGCGAAACATCGCCACCCAGTTGAGCCGTGTCTACGTGCGGGTGTCGAGTTGATGGACACGCGTTATCCCGCTTCTACTCGATATACCGGCAGCCTAGGGTATCGCTTCGGCACCTTCTCAGGGCTCTTCATTCTTCCCTACATAGCGTTGCTTCTCCTATCAGTTCGAATCCAGGCATTTCGGCTGATCGAGATCTTGGCATTCCTGCTGTGGATCGTGACGTCGTTCGTCGTCTCGCGAGGTCGCGTTATGGCCTACTTCACGGGGAGATGGGCCATTCTTCTCGCGTGGGTAATGGTGAATCTGGTGGCCTCAGCGCCAAGAGGTGACGTTCCTGAGGCGCTTCGTTGGAGCGTAGGGATCTTTATGGGTCTAGCGCCTGTCGCGCTATTTGATGTCTTGCGTGGATCTGGAAGCCTCAAGTACGGCCAATCATGGCACCGGATTGTGGCTGCGTGGTCTAGTCTGCTGCTGCTCGGCTTAGTTCTGTACAACCTCTACCTTCTTTTGGAAAATCCAATGATCGCGCGATATCTCACCTCCTATGACCCGTCCAGATCGAGCTCCACACTTGACGTCTCTGATCTCCCTCTGGTGTCTGGGGGTGGATTTGATCTCGTATACGGACTGGTGGTCTGCCTTCCTATTCTCGTCCACGTTGCCAGAGACGCCCGTGTATCTAGACGTGTCCGCGGCTCCGCCTTGGTTTCCATTGGGCTGGTGACGATCCTGCTGTATATGGCGAACTTCGCGACTGCAATGTTGGTGGGGATTGCCAGCATCGGACTCGCAGTGGTGTACGGCCGAGGCATGTCCCCCGCAAAGGCGTTTCTGACACTCGTTACGGCATTGGCGGCTATTCTCATGGCGCAGACTGTTTCAGTTCGTTCAATGGCGACCTTCGTTAGTGAGCTGTTCCCCAGTGAGAGTCTGGTACATATCCGTCTCATGGAGTGGTCTCGCGGATCGAATACTGATGGTGAGGAGACTAGCATGGACTACCGTCTTGAGAATCTCCAGCGATCGTTCGACTCGTTCGTGGATCGTCCGTTTTTTGGGAGCTTGCATGCGGCACATTTCGACTTTTCATCCGAGGTCGCTTTTGTTGGACAGCACAGTGAATGGCCGGATATGCTTGCACGCTACGGTATCGTAGGTAGTGCCCTGTTGGGCGGCTTCATTATTCTTTCGATCATTGCACTGATTCATGAGCACTCCGCATCCGACTATAGATCGTCACTGGGTGTCTCTGTTGCGGTGCTGGTCGTATTGGGGTTCCTGAACCCGATCCTGAGTTCTAGTGCAATCTTCATGCTATTCGCGTGGGCGCCTTCCGTCATATTCGTCCTAGAACGAGGTGTCAAGCAATGAAGGTCGTGGCTCTCTTGGTAATGCCTCCGCACGCGTTGCCGCCAGCATTGACTCTCTTTCACGCTTTAGCCGAGATTCAAGGCTCGCTGGATGTCATTGTTCCTCACGTCGATCCCGATTCGCTGAGTGTCCAGTCAATCTCAAGCGTCGTTCGTTGGCACAGTCTCTTTGATACTGATTGGTATTCTGAGCTTGCTCATGTCTCATGGCAGAAGCGGCTGGCCGATCGTCTATTCACGTTTCGACGTCTTCTGTACGCCAAGCTTGAGGAGTTGTACGACGAGGACACAATCGTTTGGCTCGTCCACGAAGAGTCGGCGATGTACGCCGGGTCGGCCATGTTGCGATACAGGACGATCCTGTCCGTCTACGAGCTGCAGCGATCACCGCGGCAATGGCGACTATTTCCGACTGCGGTTCCTGCAGTCGCACGTGGTAGCCTCGCGGTCGTTGTGCCAGAGCGGACTCGGGCGCACATATTGAAGGCTTGGTGGCGCCTTCGGGACACTCCGTATGTCCTTCCCAACAAGCCCTATCCATTCGACTCTGAGAAACGGCGCTCGCTAGATTCCGGCTTGGAAGGAGAGTTGAGAGCGCTAGGTGACCGCCGGCTTGTGCTCTATCAAGGTTCCGTTGGTTACGACCGTGAGTTCGGAGGCATGGTCGACTCATTTTCGGCGGTCTCAGATAGCTTCTCCTTCTATGTCATGTCGCAAGCGTTCGCAGAGTCTACAGCACTAGGAGAGCGAGGTATTAGTGGCAACTTCAGGCCGGTAGGAGGCATCGCGGCTCCGGGGCACCTCGCGGTGACCAGTTGGGCGGATTTTGGTTTGCTTTCCTATGTTCCCAATCAGAACATGCGTCGACATGAGCCCCTCAACCCAATTCTCGCAGCTCCGAATAAGCTGTACGAGTATGCGGGATTTGGGATCCCGATGATTTGCAACGATGTCCCGACGGTTGCTAACCTCCTCGAGCGATATCAAGCTGGGGTCATCGTGGACTACAACAATGAGGGCGCGCTTGGGAGGGCTCTGGAGGTTCTCAACCAAGACTATGAGCTCTACTCAGAAGGAGCTCATAAACTATTCGCGTCAGTGGATGTTCCTCAGCTGGTGCGCGGGGTAGTCAATTTAGCAGTTGACAGGGTTGCGGGGAGGGAGACCGTCCAGTGACCACGGCCGTGATTCTGTGTTTATCTGATCGAACTGTTGGGAGTCGCGGCGCTGGGAGGCGCTCTCATGTTCGAGGCACTGACCCTTCGAGCGGGGCGGGCCAGTTCCTTCTCATCCATCGTCCAGGCGCATTCCTCGAAGATTCGTCGGAGCGGAGTTAGATGACGAGCACGTCTGGCAGCTCGTTCCGCGCGTTTCTCTGGAAGATGATGGAGAGGGGCGGGAGCCAATTCTCTGCTTTCGTTATCAGTATCATCCTCGCACGCATCCTCTCACCCCGCGAGTATGGATTGTTGGGCGTAGCCTTGGCTGTCCTCGCGTTTGGGTCGATTTTCGTGCAAGGGGGCTTCTCGAGCGCGTTGATTCAGCGGCGTGCGGTGACGGATAGGCACTTCACCGCTGCGCTGGTCTATTCGCTCGTGGCTGCGGGCATCCTTTCGGCTGTCGGATTCGCGTTAGCGCCGGTGATGGCTGCATGGTTGGCGGAGCCTGACTTCACAGCGGTCCTCAGAGCCATGGTATGCCTCTTGCCTTTGATCGGTGTGAGCGGTCTTCAGAATGCTCTGATCGCGCGTAGGCTTGAATTTCGGAAACAGTTCATAGTCGGTCTCGGAGGGGTCGCTATCGGAGGCGCCGTCGGTATATATCTGGCGTTGAATGGGTTCGGTGTATGGGCGCTGGTTTCTCAGCATGCAAGCATGCATGTAACGTCGGTGATAGGCGCCTCGCTTGTCGCGCGATGGGACTTCACTATCCGTGGTGCGTGGTCGGCTATGCGTATTCTATGGCCCTATGGATGGAGGATTCAAGTGGCCGGGCTTGTCGATGTTGGGTATGTCAACTTGATGAGTCTCTCGGTAGCGAACTTGGATGTTTCGGCTTTAGGGCTCTTCAACCGTGGCAAGCAGTTTCCCTCGGTAGCCGTGGAGGCTGTGAACGGCGCTGTTCAGGCAGTGATGTTTACCACTCTGGCGCGACATCAAAGGAACAAGCCGGTGTTTGTTCATCGGTTGAGAGAGTCTGTCAGGTTGAGTGCTTTCGTCGTCTTTCCCATGATGGCCATCCTTGGCGCTTCGGCCGATTCATTGGTCCACTTACTCCTAGGAGAAGAGTGGGCAGGGGCCGCTTTGTTCGTACAATTGTTCTGCGTCATGTATTCGCTCACTCCGATCGAGGGGGCGCACATCCAGGGATTGAAGGCTCTGGGGCTCGCCTCAGCGTTTCTCCGTCTGGAGGTGGCCAAGAAGTCGGTCGGGGCGATCCTCCTTCTGTCGTTGCTCTCGTCTGGAGTGAAGGCGGTTGCCGTGGCGGTGCTGTTGATGGCGGTTCTGTCTGTATTGTTGCATTCATTCTTGAGCGTTAGGACGCTTGGCTACAGACTGCGTGAGCAATTCCGTGACATCCTCCCAAGTTTGACAGGTTCGGTCGTTGTAGGAGTTGCGTGCTCGACCTTGGGGATGTTGTCAATCGCGCCTGTGTTCATCTTGCTGAGTCAGGTCATTCTCGGAGTTGTCCTATACGGGGCTATTGCTGTTGTGCGCCGGGATGCGGCTCTCCAATCAATCCTAGAACAGTTTCGCTCCCGGGACTGAAGCGCGGGTAGGCCGGGGTTGGTTGAGTATTCATTCGGTCTTCTGACCTGACTTAGGCCACTTTCCTCGGACCTGACTTAGACCACTTTCCTGGCTCTTCACAGAAGGCAGTGGATTTGAGGTCTGAACCCGCCAGCGTCGAGTAGGCAGCGAGCGATGTAGTTGACAATGCTTCTGAATCCTCTGGCGGTGCCTCGGAGGTGTTCGAGGAGGCCATTGATCGCTTCGGTGGGGCCGTTGGATGTGCGGGGGTGGTCGAAGAACGCGAGGATGTCGTCGCGGCGTCGATGAAGGGTTTGGCCCAGGACGCGGAGTTCGTCGAGGCCGGCCGGGACCCCGGCCTTGATGGTGTCGATGAGTCGGGTCATGATCTTCTTCCCTTCGGCGGGGTTGTCGGCTTGGTAGGCGTCGATCACGTCCTGGTAGACGCTCTAGGTGGTCTCGAACGCGACGTGACGCTGGTCGGCGAGTACTTTGGCGGCTCTTCACAGAAGGCAGTGGATTGATGGGCCGCGTTTGAGCGGCGGCTGACCCGGGTCAAGGATCCCGTCCCGGGTGCCCTGGGTCGAGGAGGGGGCCCTCGGGTTGGCAGGATGAAGGTGTCTACGCCTCATCTGAAACCCAAGGGCCCTTGTGCGAAACGCTACCCCACCCTGCCTCGATACGTTCTGCCGGCTCGATCGTCTCGGGCTGACCGTGACCGCCCAGCGCGTCGAACCCGACCACACAGTGCTGCGCTGCCGCCCCACCACACCGCCGTCGCCGTGTCCGGGGTGCGCCGGGCCAGGGGTGCGGCACGACGCGGTGCTGCGTCGTCTGGCGCATGTGCCCTACGGCTGGAAACCCACGATCCTCGAGGTGATCGTGCCTCGATATCGCTGTGTCCCGTGCCGAAGGGTGTGGCGCCATGACATCCGGGCCGCGGCTCCGTCGAAGGGGAAACTGTCGCGTGACGCGATCATGCAGGCCGTCAAGTCCATCGTGATCGACCGAATGTCGATCGCACGGGTCGCGGCCAACCTCGGCGTCGCCTGGAACACCGCCTGCGACGCGATCCTCGCCGCCGGCGCCGACCTGCTCATCGACCATCCGCAGCGCCTCGACGGGGTCACCACGGTCGGGGTCGATGAGCACGTCTGGCGACATACCCGCCACGGCGACAAGTACGTCACCGTGATCATCGATCTCACTCCGACCAGGACCAGAAGCGGCCCGTCGAGGTTGTTGGCGGTGGTCGAGGGCAGATCGAAACAGGCCTTCAAATCCTGGCTCGAAGCCCAAACTGAGGCCTTCAGGGACACGGTCGAGATCGTCGCGATGGACGGCTTCACCGGCTACAAATCCGCCGCCGTCGAAGCGATCGACACCGTCACCACCGTGATGGACCCCTTTCATGTCGTGGCCCTGGTCGGGGACAAGCTCGACCGCTGCCGGCAACGCGTCCAGCAAGAGACCCTCGGGCATCGGGGCCGCTCCGGGGACCCGCTCTACGGGATCCGTCGGGTCGCCCGGACCCGCGCTGGGCTGCTCACCGAGAAGCAACAGC